>NZ_JBNPWZ010000025.1:0-1359 GCF_050433565.1 Ornithinibacillus bavariensis | reverse complement strand
TCACACCTGTTCCCATACCGAACACAGAAGTTAAGCTTCTCAGCGCCGATGGTAGTTGGGGCATTGCCCCTGCGAGAGTAGGACGTTGCCAGGCAGTTTTTTTGTATATTTTTATGTTTTTGGAAGATACTAATAGTAAACCTTATAGCAATTTAAATTATTCCACAGTAGCTCAGTGGTAGAGCAATCGGCTGTTAACCGATCGGTCGTAGGTTCGAATCCTACCTGTGGAGCCATTTTTGTGTTTATTAATATTATAATGCTTCCATAGCTCAGCAGGTAGAGCACTTCCATGGTAAGGAAGGGGTCGCAGGTTCAAGTCCTGTTGGAAGCTCTTATGTGTAAAGGGGTTAACCGAATCGGCTAACCCCTTTTTTAATTAAATTGAAGGACACTTAACGATAGCGATACAGCTTTTGTTAGTGTCTTTTAATTTTTGGAGATGTCTATAGGGTAAAGGTATAAATACAAGAAGGAGATCTTGTAATATACGTAAGATAGTATTAAATTCCACAATATAGTATAATAAAATGAAAATATTATATAAGTGGCATAGGAGATAACCAAGTGAAAGAAATACGTTGTTATAGTTTCGAATCTGAACTATATGCTAATATCAATTTAGTATTTGAATGTTTAAGTAAAGACAAGCATGTGTTGAAATGGAATTCACAAATAATAGAAAACATTTTTGATGGGAATGAAAATGACTTAGGAGAAGGTTCAACTTTTATCACAAGACAAAAGATTGGTAAAAAGGTTTACGAACTTGAGGGTATTTATACGAAATATGAGACTCCTTATTATGTAAATGTTGAAACAAAAACAAAAGAGGGTTTAAGCAAGACAGAATATATATTAAGAGAAACACCTGAAGGAACACATTTTATTGTTAATGTTTATTTAGTACCTTCCAATTGGACATATAAAATAATCACTAAAATGCTTAAATGGTCATTTAAATTCATCTATGATGATCAGTTCAATAGTTTTATAGAGTATGTGTATCAAATGGAATATGAGAGAAACGAGTGAAAAAGAGACGCCACAGTAATAATAATTATAGTTTATCAGCATCTACCAAGGTCTATTTTAATAATGCCAATTGTACGCGTTAAAGATTTTGAAAACCGGGTTTCTTCCTATTAATACTATCAAGCTAAAAATAAACGAATATAACTAAAATGGTACTCTCAGTAAGGAATGGGTCGCAGGTTAAATGGTTCAATGTCATTTTAAATCTAACTTCATAGTGGAAAAGAAGATGAGGCTGGGACATAACTAGCCAAAAATAAATAGAAATGGTTCCAATCATCTAAAAACTGGTGCTTGGAACCATTTTTTTTGGTTTGTTTTCAA
>NZ_JBNPWZ010000024.1:0-2711 GCF_050433565.1 Ornithinibacillus bavariensis | reverse complement strand
ATTATACGATTGGAGATTCTTTTGTTACATCCCTAGAAGGTTTATTTTCACACAGGCATAGCCTGTGGTTTTAAAAGCATTAATAAAAACAAGGCTGCTACGCATAACAGCCTTGTTTTTTATGTTGATGAGCCATGCAGGATTCGAACCTGCGACCCTCTGATTAAAAGTCAGATGCTCTACCGACTGAGCTAATGGCTCATAATTATTAGTGATTCTAATTTCAAAAGATCGTACATCTAGGTGACAGTAATTGTGCTCTTCGCCCAAAGTAATACTAATTTTAGATGAAATCCCCTAAAAAAAGAAAAAAACTGGGCTACTAGGATTCGAACCTAGGAATGACGGGACCAAAACCCGTTGCCTTACCGCTTGGCTATAGCCCAATAACCTAAATGGTGGAGGGGGGCAGATTCGAACTGCCGAACCCGAGGGAGCGGATTTACAGTCCGCCGCGTTTAGCCACTTCGCTACCCCTCCGTATTTAGTATGAAATATTTAATTAATTTTATACATAAAAATGGTGCCGGCCAGAGGACTTGAACCCCCAACCTACTGATTACAAGTCAGTTGCTCTACCAATTGAGCTAGGCCGGCAAATGGTGGAGGATACAGGGCTCGAACCTGTGACCCCCTGCTTGTAAGGCAGGTGCTCTCCCAGCTGAGCTAATCCTCCATATGGTGACCCGTACGGGATTCGAACCCGTGTTACCGCCGTGAAAGGGCGGTGTCTTAACCGCTTGACCAACGGGCCAATTTATTATTAAGTAGCTTGTCTTGCAGTCAACGAATTTTATTATATACAGATTTAACATCTTTGTAAAGGGGTAAAACAAAAATTTTTACAAAAAATTTTTGTAAGCAGTTTTTTCAAGACTTTTCCTCAACAATTTAAGGCTCTTCGTAAATAAAAGATTGGTCTTTCTACTGAAAAAATGATAAATTAGAATTAGGTACTAATAGTTAATCATAATCTGGAGGTTCAAAATGACTGAACTATTAAAAGGAAAAAATATTGTTGTAATGGGAGTCGCTAATGAGCGCAGTATTGCTTGGGGAGTTACAAAATCCCTACACAATGCCGGTGCTAATTTAATTTTTACCAATAGACAAGAAAGATCCCATAAAAAATTAATAAAACTACTTGATGATAATCAAATCGAAGCAAGACAAATTGTTTCTTGTGACGTTTCAGATGATGCAAGTATCAACACAGCTTTTAATGAAATTAAAGAAGAAGTTGGAGTTATTCACGGGCTTGTACATGCAATTGCCTTTGCAAATCGTGAAGATTTAAAAGGAGAATTTTCCGATACTTCACGCGACGGATTTTTACTTGCCCAAAACATTAGTGCGTTTTCTTTAGTTGCCGTTACAAAAGCTGCTAAGGAGTTAATGACTGAAGGTGGCAGTATCGTAACACAAACTTATTTAGGAGCAGAAAGGGTCATTCCTAACTATAATGTAATGGGTGTAGCAAAGGCATCCCTAGAAGCGAGTGTGCGTTATTTAGCTGAGGACGTAGGAAAGCATGGTATTCGAGTAAATGCTATCTCTGCAGGTCCTATTCGTACTTTAGCAGCTAAAGGGGTATCTGGATTCAATGAGAAACTAGGAATGGTAGAAGAAAAGGCACCTTTACGAAGAAATGTTGATCAGGATCAAGTTGGGGACGCAACTCTATTCTTTTTGAGTGATCTTTCTAGAGGTGTTACTGGAGAAGTACTACATGTAGATTCAGGCTATCATATCATTGGTGGTTAAGAATTTATGGATAAAAATAACGCTTACTTTTAATTCTAGTAAGCGTTATTTTTCTATAGGGTAAAGCGAGGGAGTTTTATGAAGGCGTGGTTTGGGGAACAATCTACTTCACCTTTCGATTTGTTTAGTATTCATCACCTATATATGATTATTATTTTTATTACTGGGATCTTTTTACTGGTCATCTATTCAAGTAGGATTAAAGCGAATCCAGTGCTACTAAAAACAATTCGTTGGGGGCTTTTTAGTATCTTGGTAATATCTGAGCTAAGCTATCAAGCATGGGGAATGTTAAACAACTTTTGGAATCCGAGTGAATTCCTTCCCCTTCAGTTATGCAGTGTTGCTGGTATACTAGCCATGGGTTCCCTTTTAACTAAAAATAATAAACTAATACAAATGGTGCTATTCATCGGCATTGTTCCATCATTCTTAGCTGTCGTTACGCCAGAACTTTTCCATGGCTTCCCGCATTTTCGCTTCTGGCAATTTTTCATTCATCATATCGCACTCTCTTGGGCCAGCATCTTTTTAGTGACAACTTTTCCTGTCCGTATCTCCTTATGGGAGACACTAGAATCCTATTTTTATTTATTGTGCTATGCCGGACTTATCGGATTCATCGTAAACCCATTAGTTGGTGCCAATTTCTTATTTTTATCTAACGCCCCATCCGCGAATACGCCTTTAAATTTACTAGGCTATGGGTTTTGGTACTATTTTAATCTTTGTCTTGTTGGGTTATTGGTATTCTTATGTATTTATATATTCTATAACATCATAAGCCGTTTAAAGCATAAGGAGGCTGGGACAAAACCTCAGTAAATAAAAAAAGAGTGGTACTAACCTAAGCAGGTGAATACCACTCTTTTTATGCACACAAAAAGGACACCTTTTGATAAAATTAAAGTTACCACACAATAATTTTTGGAGGTGTCCCTATGTTT
>NZ_JBNPWZ010000023.1:3135-4500 GCF_050433565.1 Ornithinibacillus bavariensis | reverse complement strand
AGTTAGTTAAGTCCTCGATCGATTAGTATCCGTCAGCTCCACGTGTCACCACGCTTCCACCTCGGACCTATCAACCTCATCGTCTCTGAGGGATCTTACTCACTCGAAGTGATGGGAAGTCTCATCTTGAGGGGGGCTTCATGCTTAGATGCTTTCAGCACTTATCCTTTCCACACGTAGCTACCCAGCTATGCTCCTGGCGGAACAACTGGTACACCAGCGGTGTGTCCATCCCGGTCCTCTCGTACTAAGGACAGCTCCTCTCAAACTTCCTACGCCCACGACGGATAGGGACCGAACTGTCTCACGACGTTCTGAACCCAGCTCGCGTACCGCTTTAATGGGCGAACAGCCCAACCCTTGGGACCGACTACAGCCCCAGGATGCGATGAGCCGACATCGAGGTGCCAAACCTCCCCGTCGATGTGAACTCTTGGGGGAGATAAGCCTGTTATCCCCGGGGTAGCTTTTATCCGTTGAGCGATGGCCCTTCCATGCGGAACCACCGGATCACTAAGCCCGACTTTCGTCCCTGCTCGACTTGTAGGTCTCGCAGTCAAGCTCCCTTCTGCCTTTACACTCTTCGAATGATTTCCAACCATTCTGAGGGAACCTTTGGGCGCCTCCGTTACCTTTTGGGAGGCGACCGCCCCAGTCAAACTGCCCGCCTGACACTGTCTCCGAACCGGATCACGGTCCTGGGTTAGAAGGTCCATACAGCCAGGGTGGTATCCCACGGATGCCTCCACCGAAGCTAGCGCTCCGGCTTCTACGGCTCCCACCTATCCTGTACAAGCTGCACAGACATTCAATATCAGGCTACAGTAAAGCTCCACGGGGTCTTTCCGTCCTGTCGCGGGTAATGCGCATCTTCACGCATAGTATAATTTCACCGGGTCTCTCGTTGAGACAGTGCCCAAGTCGTTACACCTTTCGTGCGGGTCGGAACTTACCCGACAAGGAATTTCGCTACCTTAGGACCGTTATAGTTACGGCCGCCGTTTACTGGGGCTTCGGTTCAAAGCTTCGGGCGTAAGCCCTAACTCATCCCCTTAACCTTCCAGCACCGGGCAGGTGTCAGCCCCTATACTTCGCCTTTCGGCTTCGCAGAGACCTGTGTTTTTGCTAAACAGTCGCTTGGGCCTATTCACTGCGGCTTCTCCTTAAAGAAGCACCCCTTCTCCCGAAGTTACGGGGTCATTTTGCCGAGTTCCTTAACGAGAGTTCTCCCGCTCACCTTAGGATTCTCTCCTCGCCTACCTGTGTCGGTTTGCGGTACGGGCACCTATAATCTGGCTAGAAGCTTTTCTTGGCAGTATGAAATCAGGAACTTCGCTACTAAAATTCGCTCCCCATCACAGCTCA
>NZ_JBNPWZ010000023.1:1435-3039 GCF_050433565.1 Ornithinibacillus bavariensis | reverse complement strand
GTCTCAGTTGGACGGATTTGCCTATCCAACACCCTCACTGCTTGGACGCGCACATCCATACGCGCGCTTTCCCTATCCTCCTGCGTCCCTCCATTGCTCATAACGATTATGAGGTGGTACAGGAATATCAACCTGTTGTCCATCGCCTACGCCTTTCGGCCTCGGCTTAGGTCCCGACTAACCCTGAGAGGACGAGCCTTCCTCAGGAAACCTTAGGCATTCGGTGAAAGAGATTCTCACTCTTTTTTCGCTACTCATACCGGCATTCTCACTTCTAAGCGCTCCACCAGTCCTCACGGTCTGACTTCACAGCACTTAGAACGCTCTCCTACCATTGTCGTAAGACAATCCGCAGCTTCGGTGATACGTTTAGCCCCGGTATATTTTCGGCGCAGAGTCACTCGACCAGTGAGCTATTACGCACTCTTTAAATGGTGGCTGCTTCTAAGCCAACATCCTGGTTGTCTGTGCAACTCCACATCCTTTTCCACTTAACGTATACTTTGGGACCTTAGCTGGCGGTCTGGGCTGTTTCCCTTTCGTCTATGAACCTTATCACCCATAGACTGACTCCCAAGGTAAAGTATCTGGCATTCGGAGTTTGACTGAATTCGGTAACCCGATGAGGGCCCCTAGTCCAATCAGTGCTCTACCTCCAGTACTCATCCCTTGAGGCTAGCCCTAAAGCTATTTCGGAGAGAACCAGCTATCTCCGTGTTCGATTGGCATTTCACCCCTACCCACACCTCATCCCCGCATTTTTCAACATACGTGGGTTCGGGCCTCCAGTCAGTGTTACCTGACCTTCACCCTGGACATGGGTAGATCACACGGTTTCGGGTCTACGACCGCATACTATATTCGCCCTATTCAGACTCGCTTTCGCTACGGCTCCGTGTCTTCCACTTAACCTCGCATACGATCGTAACTCGCCGGTCCATTCTACAAAAGGTACGCCGTCACCCATTAACGGGCTCCGACTACTTGTAGGCACACGGTTTCAGGTTCTCTTTCACTCCCCTCCCGGGGTGCTTTTCACCTTTCCCTCACGGTACTGGTTCACTATCGGTCACTAGGGAGTATTTAGCCTTGGGAGATGGTCCTCCCGGATTCCGACGGAATTTCACGTGTTCCGCCGTACTCAGGATACACTCCAGAGAGAATTCCTTTTCGATTACAGGGCTGTTACCTTCTATGGCTTACCTTTCCAGGTAGCTTCATCTAAAGAATTCCTTTGTAACTCTAAAGGAGTGTCCTACAACCCCAAGAAGCAAGCTTCTTGGTTTGGGCTAGTTCCGTTTCGCTCGCCGCTACTCAGGAAATCGCATTTGCTTTCTCTTCCTTCGGGTACTGAGATGTTTCAGTTCCCCGAGTCTACCTCCCATACCCTATGTATTCAGGTATGGGTACTGTTCCATTACGAACAGTGGGTTCCCCCATTCGGAAATCCTTGGATCAATGTCTACTTACGACTCCCCAAGGCATATCGGTGTTAGTCCCGTCCTTCATCGGCTCCTAGTGCCAAGGCATCCACCGTGCGCCCTTATTCACTTAACTATCTACAATGAATAAGCATTACACTATATTAATAGCCTTTGCTTTAT
>NZ_JBNPWZ010000022.1:0-6898 GCF_050433565.1 Ornithinibacillus bavariensis | reverse complement strand
CTAAAAGCACGCTAGCTTTTAGATTATTAATAGAAAAAACAGGGTATGTTTTTTCCTTACATACTGGTTGTTTTGTTCAGTTTTCAAGGAGCAAAATCGATGTTGTCTTTTTAAGTGACAACTCTTAAAATGTTACCACATCATCCTGATTATGTCAACAACTTTTTAAAATTTATTTCTTTAAAAGTTTTTGGCGTCTTAATCAGCGACCTACTAAATATATCATGGATATACCGTTAATGTCAACATTATTTTTCAATAAAAATTCTACTTAATGTCGTTAAATAAATCTGCCGTTCTCAGAACAGCAAGTACAACTTTACCACGATGAAATCAGTTAGTCAATGGATATTTTACTTTATTGTACGTCGGTATTTAATAGCCTAATATGTTCCACATTATCTATTTGACTGTTCTATTAGACTGGACTCCCGGGTTTCTGCGATTCTCTGTCCATTAGACTCGTTATATTAGACTGTATTCCGGGCTTTCACGATTCTCTGTCCATTAGACTTCTTCTATTAGACCGGTCTTCGGTGTCATTTTGTACATTTTAGTGAAAACAATTCTATCGATTGTCTAGATTATGCTATACTATGCATGAAAGTATAAGGAGGATACATAAGAATGGCTCAACTCGTTTATTCAAGTAAAATTAACAAAATACGTTCTTTTGCCTTAATCTTAGTTTTTGCCGGGATTCTTTTAATGTATGTTGGCTTACTACTTAAAAAATTCGAATGGGTAATGGTTCTATTCTTTATTCTCGGGGTTATATCCATTGTACTAAGTACAGTTGTTTATTTTTGGATTGGGATGCTTTCTACAAAAGCAATCCCCATTGTTTGCCCGTCATGTAATAAACCAACAAAAATGCTGGGTCGCGTTGATGCATGCATGCACTGTAAACAACCCTTAACTCTTGATAAAGAGCTTGAAGGAAAAGAATTTGATGAGAAATATAATTCAAGAAAATACCGTAGAGAGCTAAAGAAAAAACAATCCAACAAGTAAAGAGCATCTGCCTTATGGTAGATGCTCTTTTGCTATTTTCCCTTGCATAAATAGCTATTAATCCAAGACCTATTGTGAACGTTATTGTTACAGACCATATCTGAGAATGGGGTTAGCATAATGATTTTAGTCATTGATAATTATGATTCATTTACCTTTAATCTAGTACAATATATCTATGAGCTTGGCCTGGAAGTAGAAGTTAAGAAGAATGATGAAATTTCTGTATCAGATATTTTACAGCTACATCCATCCCATATTCTTCTTTCACCAGGACCAGGTAATCCAAATCATGCTGGTGTTTGTTTAGAGGTGGTTAATAAACTGCATAAGCAATTCCCTATCTTAGGAGTTTGCTTGGGACATCAAATTATTGCACAAGCATTTGGTGGAAAAATTATCAGCGCAAAGGAACCCACACATGGTAAGATTTCCTATATCAATCATGATGGGAGAGGAATTTTCTTGAATTTAGAAAATCCATTACCGATAACACGTTACCATTCTTTAATGGTAGAAAGTGACAGCTTACCCGAATGCCTTGAAATAAGTGCTGTCACAGAAACAGGTGAAATTGCTGCTTTAAGACACAAAGATCTGCAAATCGAAGGTATTCAAGGTCATCCAGAATCAATTTTATCCAAGGGCGGCATGCAACTTTTACATAACTTTTTCCTAATCAAAAAAGGAGTTCAATCAAATGACTAATCCTTTTCTACACTTTGACTTTTATAGAAAGCCGATAACATTTAAAAATCCTATTAAAATAATTGCAGCAACAAAAATTGAACAGGTTCTTCCATCTCTATTAGAAGTACAGCAGGCTATTATGAATGGTTATTACGCAGCAGGCTTTATTTCTTATGAAGCAGGACCAGCTTTTAATCCTCACATGGACGTACATCCTAATCATAAAATGCCACTTCTTTGGTTTGGTATTTATAATAATGTCAGTAACGAAGAACTCTCTCCAAAAGGATCTTTTTATACAAGTAATTGGGAATCAGATACAGACATTAATCAATATCAGAAATCTATACAGTCCATTAAGGATTACATACGTGTAGGGGATTCCTATCAAGTGAATTACACAATTAGAATGAATGCTCAATTTCATGGTGATCCAATTGCCTATTATCAGCAGTTAATCCATTCGCAATCCACAAACTATGGTGTATATCTAGATATTGGTCACTATAAAATTATATCTGCTTCACCAGAATTGTTCTTTCACCTAAAAAAAGGAAAGGTTATTACAAGACCTATGAAAGGGACAATTAGTAGAGGAGATAATCCTAAAGATGATAAAGCTAA
The DNA here is from genome assembly GCF_050433565.1 of Ornithinibacillus bavariensis. Lineage (NCBI taxonomy): Bacteria > Bacillati > Bacillota > Bacilli > Caryophanales > Bacillaceae > Ornithinibacillus > Ornithinibacillus bavariensis. The sequence goes on along the minus strand of NZ_JBNPWZ010000022.1, from coordinate 4,570 downwards.
TGCTGATTGGCTTTTCCATTCGGAGAAAAATCGAGCCGAAAACGTCATGATAGTGGATCTGCTTCGTAATGATTTAGGTAGGATCGCAAAACCAGGAACTGTAAAGGTTCCAAAGCTTTTTTCTATCGAGGCATATCCGACTGTTTATCAAATGACCTCCACTGTTGAAGCGGAAATAGATTCAAAGAAAGGAATCTTGGAAGTTCTTCAGGCACTTTTTCCATGTGGATCAATTACTGGTGCACCAAAAATTAGTACGATGAAGATTATAAAGGAATTAGAGAATACGCCTCGAGAGGTTTATTGTGGTGCAATTGGGTATATCACACCAGAAAATGAAGCCATTTTTAATGTGCCTATTCGTACAGTCGTCCTCGATTCCGATGGAAAGGCAACCTACGGTGTTGGCGGAGGTATCACATGGGACTCCAATAAAGAAGATGAATATGAAGAGGTTTTAACGAAAGCAAAGGTTCTTTCGAAGGGGCAGCAGTCTTTTCAACTTATCGAAACAATTGGACTTATAGCTGGGGAATATATCGTATTGGAAAATCACTTAAATAGATTAAGCAAATCAGCAAATTACTTTTCTTTTTCATTTCATTTAAACAAATTACGTAAAAAACTTGATGAGATTGCTCTCCTCTACTCTAAAGGAAAATGGAAAGTAAGAGTTCTACTAGGGAGGGACGGATTAACTTCTCTAGAAGTAACAGAAGAAAATATGATAGAAGGCAAACCAATCGTGACGTTGGCATCTCGTCCTATAAATAAATTGGATATCTTTCATTACCATAAAACAACGAAAAGAGACATCTATGAGGAATTGTTCGAACCGGATCTATTTGATGTTTTATTATGGAATGAGAATCAGGAAATAACTGAGTTTACTAAAGGAAATGTTGTAGTTGAAATGAATGGGACACTTTACACGCCACCTGTAGAATGCGGTTTGTTAGCGGGAACGTACAGGGAAATGCTTCTACAAAAAGAGGAAATTCATGAAAGAACCATTTCAATAAAAGAGCTTAATCAATGTCAGAGGATTTGGTTTATAAATAGCGTTAAGGAATGGCTTCCTGTTCAATTAAAATAAGCCCTGCTACATTGGTAACAGGGCTTCCAACTAGTGTTCCACCGTTTTTTGCTGTTGGCATTCTTCACAAATTCCATACACTTCCATCCGGTGATGGCTAACGGTAAAACCAGTAACTCTTTGAGCTAATGCTTCTACCTCATCTAAGGACGGATAATGAAAGTCAACAATTTTACCGCATGACTCACAAATTATATGGTAGTGATCACTTAAATTACATTCAAACCGACTAGAGGAATCGCCATATGTTAATTCACGAACTAGTCCATTTTCACGTAATACTCGCAAATTATTATAAACTGTTGCCACACTCATGTTGGGAAATTTTCCTTCAAGCGCTTTATAGATATCATCTGCTGTTGGGTGAATCATGGAGTTAAGAAGATAATCAAGCACCGCATGACGTTGTGGTGTAATTCGGACACCTGACTCTTTTAGTGTATTAATTGCCCGTTGAAGTTTTTCTTCAGACACGCCATGCACCTCGCTTTCATGTAGTATTCCTTTAACTATCGATTTTATTAAATAATAATCTTTATAAATAGTGTACGCTTTCCAAACGTTTTTTGTCAATCCTAGTATATTTTAAAAAGACGAATATTATAACGCCTCCGACTAAGCGAGGGTTATCTTCTTTATATTAATATGTTACAAAGTGATTTTATTCGTTTATACATCCGTATGTAGAGGTAATTCTTGACCTCCTAATACTTTATTGATATACCTTGCAGCAACAAATAGAAAATCCGATAATCTATTTAAATAACTCACTACGAAGGGATTCTGGATTTCCTCCCCAAGACCAACTGTTAAGCGTTCGGCTCTTCTTATTACGGTTCTAGCTACATGAAGGGCACTAGAAGGTCGGTTTCCTGAGGGTAGAATAAACTGCTTCAGGGGCTCTAATTCCTGATCCCACTCATCTATTTGTTCTTCTAGTTCATCAATGTGCTTTTTAGTAAGTTTCCAATATACCTCTTTATCAGTAGGTGTAGCAAGCTCTGCACCAACATGGAAAAGTATTGTTTGAACACGATGCATTTGATCAAGAAAAGCTGCTTTTCCCTCCCAGTCCTCTAGCTCGATTAAGCTTGTTGCAAGCCCTATCATAGAATTTGCCTCATCACAGGTCCCATACGCTTCAACACGCAGGTGATTTTTGGGGACGCGCTTTCCATATACTAGTGATGTTGTTCCTTTATCACCAGATCGTGTATATATCCTAGCCATTTCTAATACCCCCTAGTTGTATTAATGATATTTCTATAATTTGACGCTTTGCTTTTAAAATTGTCTAGGTTTTCTTCAAATATTGCTAATGCCCGCGGTAAATATTCAGGTGATTTACCGGAAATATGTGGTGTTACCGTAATATTTGGTTCCTTCCATAAAGGATGTTCTGCAGGAAGTGGCTCTTGTTCGAAAACATCTAGTATTGCATGAGCAATTTCTTTTTCTCGAACAGCGTTTAAAATTGTATCAGAAGCGACAATATCTCCTCTACCAATGTTCACAAACACTGCGCTATCTTTCATTCGTGTAAAGTGCCCCTCATTCAAAAGATACTTTGTTTCTTTTGTACTTGGTAAAACCGATACAACAAAATCCGCTTCTGGTAGCTTCTCGTTCAAAGAATTTAGCTGGTAGACCTCATCAAAGAAGTCTACATGGCATCCGCTACGAGAAATTCCAATCGTTTTCATCCGAAAGGCTTTGGCGAGTCTCGCAACTTCCTGACCAATTGCTCCTGTACCTAGCACTAACATCGTTTTCCCAGTAATTTCTTGTAAAGAAACCTTTGCCCATTTAGCTTGTTTTTCGTTCTCTATTAATTCTCTTTCACTTCGATACACCTGTAACAGCATTGAAATGGTATATTCCGCCATTTGTATTTTATGAATTCCTTTAGCGTTAGTTACAAGGATATCTCTCGCCTCAATAGCTGGGAATGGTAATCGCTCTACTCCAGCAGAGAGAACCATAATCCACTTTAATCTAGCTGCTTTTTCAATAGTCTCTTCGTTAATATCCTCACCATATGTGACAAGAACAGTAGCTTGTTCTAAGAATTTCTCCGCCTCCACTATATCCTCACAAAAAACAAATTCTTGTTGCGGATATTTCAGCCGAAGTGTATGCTGATGTTTTTCAGATAATTTAGCTGAAAATAGAATAACCAAATAACCCATCCCCCTCATTATAAATCCATTCACTCATAAAACTTAATTCTATATTAAAACATATGAATATAAATGAACAATAAAAGAAACAGTAAAAAACCTGGTCACAGGAATGAAACCAGGGTAATCCAGAGCTATTTTTTTTGATATAGTTGTAGAATAGTGCGAAATACTATTTTTAGATCTAATTTATAGGAGCAGTTCTGTGTGTAATATAGGTCATAAATAATCTTTTGTCCATGGCGTTCATTATCGATACCTTTAATTTGAGCATAGCCGGTTAGACCAGGTCGAACCTTTAGTCTATTAAGTTGACGCTTATTATAGTATTCCGCTATTTCAGGCACCTCTGGGCTTGGCCCTACTAAGCTCATATCCCCCTTTATCACATTTAGTAATTGTGGTAGTTTATCCAAATGATATTTTTTCAACCATAATCCCGTTTCGGTAAATGTTACATGCTCATCTCTAGTTATCTTAAAAAAATCTGGTACCCCTCTTTCCCATGAACTTGGAAATGGAACAGGGGGAAACTGGCGAATTACTCTAGATGCACTTGTCATTGTACGAAATGACAACATCATAAAGGTGCGATTATTTTTACCTACTCGAAGCTCACGATTGAAAATAGGCTTTCCTTCTTTCTTACCAATGTAATAAGAAACAAACAAAAATAACGGTGACAGAACAACAACCAACACCACACTAATTACAACATCTAGTAGTCTCTTAATAAAGTAGTACAAATTAATATGAATAAAATAATTGGATCTTGTCTTTGCAGTTTCTAGCATTCCCACATGAACACACCTCTTTTGTACAGACTTTACTAATTCATATCTATTCAACTAGAGGTGCGTATATAACTCTGTCATGGAAAAGTAATATTAACATTCTATTAGCTACGGTATATTATTCTTTCAGATGAAAATAAAAAATATCAATAAATTAAAATAGAGGCTGGGACATAACTAGCCAAAAATAAATAAAAATGGTTCCAATCATCTAAAAACTGGTGCTTGGAACCATTTTTTATTGGTTTGTTTTCAATATTCATTGGTAAATTAGGTATTCTGGCGGTAAACTTTCTCAGGTTTACCGCCATGAATGCAAACCCTAATTCATTTACTACTTTCTCTTTGCCCCTTACGGACATCCGAGTGAAACGCAAATTAGCCTTCAAAAATCCGAAGACTGGTTCCACATCAATTTTACGTTTTCCATAGATTTCACCAGTTTCTTTTTTTGAAAGCTGCTCTTTTATATATTCTTTTTGTTGTTCCCATTTCTCATT
>NZ_JBNPWZ010000021.1:0-6961 GCF_050433565.1 Ornithinibacillus bavariensis | reverse complement strand
ATTTTGCACTTTTAATCGATCTATTTCGTCAACAATTATAAGATCAATATCTTCATAAGTATCAGTAGAATATTCTTCTTCCCCTCCGTTATTTACCTTATAAATAGCTTTAGCCATACCCATTTTACCACCAATAATACTAATTTCGTCAGTCATTTTAGTAGCACGTATTGCTGGCGCTGTATAAAAAATTGTTCTAGCTTTAAGAATCCTTTCATCTGTATCTAAACCAATTTTTTTCTTATATTTATAATCTATTTGTTTTTCGATATAATCCCAGTTTGAATAATATCTTGAGGATAACGTTTTTCCTACTCCCGGTAGTCCGTAACAAATTCCTATATATTTATATTTGATACAAGCATCACAAAACTCTGCAAATCTTTTATACTCTTTTGTTTCAATAAACTTCTGTGATTTATTCATTGAAATACCTCTTGAGTTTTGACTTTTTAGAATCAGATTTATTCGACTTGTTCTCCAAATCTTTTTGCTGTGATAAAGCAATTTCTTCTGCAACAGTTCTTCTGGTATCAATTTGCTTATTGAGATTTTTACGCACCTTATTTCGTGCGGAAACAATATCTTTTAAATCTACTTGGTAATCAGATATCTCAGGGGAAATAGCAGTACATAAGTATTTGTCTTGATAGAACACTCGAATCTCTGCAATATCCCTTGGATCATAACGAATAATGACTGTTTCACCAATATATGCAGCTAGATTTGTATCTATATACCTTAAACCTTGGAAGTGAATACCATCCGAATGAACCTTCCTCGGTTTTGCTACATTTAACAATAATAAATCTAGGCTTTCCAAACTATCTGGCATATTGGGGAGGAATCCAGAATTATTCCAAGCTTTGATGGGTTCTTTTTTTGTTGTACCGTGAACCCTATGATGATAATTATATATAATGAAATTTGATAATTTATCATCAAGTTCTTTAAGAGTAAGAAGAGCAGGGCTGTGCTGATTTCCAATATATCCAGGTAAATCTTGTAGAAACAACTGATTAATAGTTAAAAAGAATCTTTCAATTTTCCCACGCCCTCTTGGAACTCCTACTGTAGAAAAAACAAGATTAATTTTTAAATCAATTGCTACTTGTTCCAAATGATTGGAGGTAAAGTCACTTCCATGATCTGTATAAAACTTTTCAGGGATACCACATATTTGCCAATCGGGGTTTCTTTTTCTCCATATTGCTTGGTGCAAAACTAAAGATGTTTGTATAGCAGACGGGTCTTGAAAAGTTAAAAAATATCCAGCAACTGCTCGACTATAGTCATCTAAAATAATTGTTAGCCAAGGTCTTTCCGGTTTTCCCTTTTCATTTAAAACAATTATATCTAATGGGGTATGATCAGCTTGCCAAATTTGATTAGGATAACTAGCCTCTCGTCGGTGAATTAAATCATAAGTGTTTTGATATTCTTTTTTTCCTTCATAAGCTAGTTTTTTTAGTCCTTGTGATAAAGACTTTGAAATAGCATAAACCTGATAGTAACTGGGTTGCTTCCAATTATTCTTTTTGCATGTCTCACAAATCTTCCTATGAATAGAAGTGACTGAATTTCTTTTGTGACTAAGTATTAAATTCTTAATCTCTTCTTGTACTTCATTTTCCACTTTAAATATTCCAGAATCTGTTCGACTCTTTCGAATCAATCCAATTAATCCAAATTGCTGATACTTACTAACCCAATAGTGAAGTGTACGTTTTGAAACACCAGATTCCTCAGCAATAGCTTTCAAGTTTTTCTCACGGTTAATATATGGCTCAATTAACCTGTATTTTTCCATAGCTATTTGTCTCTGCTCTTCTGAATACGAAGTCAATGATGGAAGTTCTTTTCCCATATAGAAACAGCTCCTTTTAATTAATGAAGCTAATGCTATTAGTTCCTCTAATTGTTGTCATTGTTTAAATATCGATATAGAGTGGCTCTACTTATACCAGTCATTTCTACAATTTCTTTAACGCTGTATTCTCTAGTATTATAAAGATTAATGGCTTTTGTAATATCTTTAGTTCCTACTTTTGGTCGTCCTCCTTTTCTTCCTCTTGCTCTAGCACTTTTTAGCCCCTCTTTAGTTCGTTCAACAATCAAATCTCGTTCGAACTGGCTAAAAGCTTGAAAAACAGTCATCATTAACCTCCCTTGCGGGGTGGTAGCATCAAAATTTTCTTTCACACTGATTAATTTTACATTTTTCTCTTCAAAGTAATTAACTAGATCGATTAAGTCTTTTGTGCTTCTACCTAATCTTGAAAAACTTTCTACTACAACAATATCCCCAGGTCTCAATTTGTCTTTTAGACGATTTAGCTCTGGTCGGTTTGATTTTGTTCCTGTCATTTTTTCTGTAAGAATTTCATTACAATTATATTTTTCTAATAAATCTAATTGCCGTGCTAAATCTTGCTGACGAGTACTTACTCGAGCATAACCATAAATGTACTGACTCATAAAAAAATACCACCTTTTCAATATAATTATATCATAAAGGGTGGTATATGAAACATAGATTTTGAGCAATCTTTAAAGACAATATTTCTTATGGCTTTAAGCTATTTAATATTCATAGTAAAAACGTCTCAAAAACATTCGTTTTTGAAATGTAGGTCTCTCCAAAAAATATCATTATATAATATTTGTTTAAAATCGGAGAATGCGAATAGTCTTAAGTAATTTAGCCAATATAATATTATAAATAGATTTTATAGGGAGTTTTTTGATGACAAAAATCAACATCATACAGCTTTTTGCGATTTTTTTATTAAGTATGGGGTTAACTAATCATGTCATTGTTATCCCATTTTTAATTAATGCTGCAGGTCGTGATGCATGGATAAGTGTAATTATTGGTTATATATTTACCCTTTTGTTCTCCTTATTATTATTGTATGTTACAAGGAAATTTCAATCAGTATCTATTTTTGAATGGATATCATCTACATATTCCAGACTGCTTAGTCGAACAATTGCTTTTTTATTGTTCATTTATTTGTCTATTACTGGTTTTATTACTTTAAAAGAAACGGTATTGTGGATAAATGAAACTTTTTTGTTTAATACACCCGTAGTAGTGGTATCTTTATTCATTCTAACTGCATCCATTTATATTTCATACGGGAAGATAAATGTAATTGCCATTTGCGCAGGTGTTGTACTTCCATTAGTTATTATATTGGGTTTGTTTGTCGCAATTGGTACCACTCCTGATAAAAACTATACACTTATTACACCTGTATTAGTGGAGAATGGGTGGAAGGAAGTGTTTCATGGTTCGCTTTTTGCATTTGGTTCAGCCATTGAAATAATTTTACTGATATTTTTACAGCATCACGTCGATAGGAAACTGAAGTTTTTACACATTTTACTTCTCATCACTTTTTTATTCATTCTAACTGTCGGACCACTACTTGGCAGTATCTCAACCTTTGGAGTAGAGGAAGCAGAGAAATTGAGATATCCTGCTTTTTTTCAGTGGCGTATCTTAGGGATTGGTAATTATTTCAATCACCTCGACTTTTTTTCCATTTATCAATGGTTATCTGGTGCCTTTATCCATATAAGTATGATTTTGTATATGATTACACTGCCCTTTGACATTAAGAAGAAAAAGCAGCGTTTTTATATTCAAGCCTTTATTTGTGTTATCTATCTAATTGTCATTACATTACCTATTTCAAATGAAGAATTCTTCATCTTTTTATCACGATTTTATTACATTGGAAGTATCTTTTTTGGTGTTTTTATCACAGTCTTTATTGCCTTTTTAATTAAAATTTCAACGAACAGGGTGTCTACAGATGAGAAGAGATAATTATAAAAAAAAGGAACAGTATATTACGAATCTTTTCCAACATTCAACAGACGTATCCATTGAGAAACAACACTTATATGCAAATAATAAAAAGGAACAAATGCTTATTATCTACTGCAATGGTTTAATTGAACATAAATTATTAATAAATAGTATACTCCCAGACATTCAAGACAAATACTACCGTGATGGACAAAAAGGTGTAGAAAATATAAATTGTTCCGAACGTATTACGTTGCGCAATCATGAAATAAATGTTGACAATACACTCCAAGAGAAAATTTTTAATGGCTATACAGCAATATTGATTGCTGAAAATTTATATTTCTTTAATACATCCAGTCCGCCAAAAAGATCACCAGAAGAATCTCATACTGAGGTATCATTGCGTGGTCCAAGAGACGCTTTTGTTGAAGATTTGAGTACAAACATCGCTTTAGTACGGAAAAGGCTTAAATCGAATTCTCTTGTAACAAAGTCTTTTACTCTTGGTAAAAGAAGTCAAACACAAGTTCGATTAGTTTACATAACAGATATACAAAATAAAAAGATGATTAAAGAAGTCACTCACCGTTTAACTAATATTGATATAGATATTATAAACAGCGACAACCAATTACTGGGTCTTCTTGGTGGTTCTAAGTATTCTCTTTTTCCATTAATGAAATCTGTATCTCGTCCAGATGGTGTTGTCAGTAGTCTTGTTAGAGGAAGATTTGCTATTTTTATTGATAATGTTCCCAACGTATTAATTGCACCAGGTAATTTGGGATTGTTTCTCCATACTGCTGAGGATGAACATACTCCATATTACTATGCTTCTTTGGAACTTTTACTTAGACTTTTGGGGTTAATGTTGTCCTTATTTTTACCTGCTTTTTGGGTTGCGTTATCTGCATTTAATGGAGACCAAATTCCATTTCCGTTACTAGCAACAATAGCATCTTCTAGATTAGGTATACCTTTTAATTCAGCAGTAGAAGTATTATTAATGCTAAGCCTATTTGAGTTATTTCGCGAAGCAGGTGTCCGATTGCCAAAGGCAGTTGGTCAAACCATAGCAGTTGTAGGTGGACTAATCGTAGGTGACGCAGCAATTCGAGCAGGTTTAACATCTCCAACTATGTTAGTTGTTTCTGCAATTACTGCTGTTTCAACCTTTACACTAGGTAATCAAGCTCTTTATGGGACAGTTACAATTATACGATTCTTTTCAATTTTTCTTTCTTCTGTTCTAGGAATGTTTGGCTTTTTTATCAGTGTCTATTTAACACTTGGCTACCTTGCAAAGCTAGAATCATTTGGTATTCCTTATTTAAGTCCAGTCTCACCATATGTAAAAAATGATTTTTCTAAATCTTTACTGAAATACCCAGTTGCACAACAAGATGAACGCGCAAAGATCCTTGACACAAATGATACTGATCGACAAGGAGATGAATAAAAATGAAACAATTAATGGTAATCCCACTGATAGGATTCGTATTACTGATTTTAACAGGGTGCTGGGATGAATACGAAATTGAAGAAGTGAATTTCGTCTCAACAATTGCAATTGACTATAAAGATGAAAAATATATAATTTATGCCCAAATACTTGATTTTTCCAATGTAGCTAAATCCGAAGATGGCAAATCGGGACAACCCATACCACTATACATAGGCAATGGTTCAGGTCATACAATTAATGATGCTATTTTCGATTTATATCGAACATCCCAAAAAACAGTAAACTGGTCACATATAGGAGCAATTATCTATACAGAGTCTATTTTGGAAAAAGGTATAAAAAAAGTGGAGGAATCCTTAAAGAAAAATGGAGAATTTCGTCCAACACCATGGATGTTTGGAACAAAAGAGTCAATTGAAAAAATACTTAGCTCTACTGGTTTTTTCCAACTGCCTCCAATATATACCATCTTATATGAGCCAACAGATGCATATAATCAATATTCGTATATTAAACCGATGCGTTTGCATAAATTTACTTCGATTTATAGCGAGCCAGGGGGGACTGCTTTACTGCCTTCAATTTCAATTGACGAAAACGATTGGAAGGAATTAACTACAGAACCAAAGACTAAAAACACCCTAAAAATAAATGGTGCTTTTCCTGTGAGTGAAGGAAACTATAGAGAGTGGATGTCTTATGAAGAGCTTATTGGTCTTAGATGGACGCAAACAAAGATTAAACGTACACCAGTAGATATTATTGAGGACAATGAAATAAAAGGTGTTGTAAGAATAACGTCACCATCTGTAAAAATAAATGTTGTTAGGGATGGTGAAAAGTTCCATTTTAACATACATGTTGATGCAAAAGGAGAATTAACAGATTTAAAAGAACACCTTTCCTCAAAAAAAATAGAAGAATTAGTAACAAAACAAATTGAAAAAGAAATAAGGTTCACTTATCAAAATGGAATTGATAAGGAAATTGACGTATATAATCTAAAAAATATACTTTTCCATGATAGGGTTAAACCACAACAATTAAAAAATTATACATTATCTACTAATTCTATAAAAAATGTTACAGTAAATTTCCTCTTAGAAAACAGGGGTTTATATGATTGAAACTGGAGTTAGATAAACTTAGTTGCTAATTCAAATAATTTATTTATAAATATTTAAAACAGTAAGACAAGGAGAATAAATTACTAAACAATGAAAAAGATTAAAATAAAAATGTCTGAGAGGTTAATTCAAAACTTTTGTTAAAACCGTTTTAATTTTATCTATTCTCCTTCATAATATCCATGAAGGGAAATATTACTCCGAGTTACAATTGTTTAGTAGTCATATTGAGAAACTAAAGGAAGAAATGCTTCTATGTGAAAATCCTGAACTTTAAAGAATTATTAAGGAGAAAATCACCTTTATAAACAACATAATTAAACATTTAGATAGAGAAACAATATAAAAAATCTCTCTTATCTTGGACTGCCCCTCAATAACAAATGGGGGTGCTTTTTTATGCCAAAATCCTCTCTCACATATTCTGGAATATTTTCCACATACTAAGACTACTAGTTCATTACATAGTGGAGGTTCATATGTGGAAAAGGAAACAGGATAACAAGAAAAAAACATTCCAAGGGGACATCCACTTTTTCCATGAAA
>NZ_JBNPWZ010000020.1:0-10212 GCF_050433565.1 Ornithinibacillus bavariensis | reverse complement strand
CGGTCAATTCAAAAAGCCCCTTTAGGGGCCACGTTGGTAAAGTGCCCTTATAGGGCGAAACTAAAACCGCCCGTTTTACGGGCGGATAATTATTCGGAAATAGTATAGGTGAACCGCCGATTTCATCTTACGGAAAGCAAATGTACATTTCTTTCCGTTAAATTATAATACAATTGACAATACTTGTGAGATTTGTTGTATTTTGACGAATCATCAATTATGATTGATGATGTGGACAATACACAAATTCAGCAATTGTAAAAACGGAAAAAACATTACTTTTAGCTATATATATTCGGGGGATTAATATGCTTAGAAAAATTAAATTGAAAAAGTCTTCTTTCCGAAACCTCAGAATCGGAATAAAGTATGGTGTTGTGCTAGCTGTAATCATATTATTATTTATCGGTTCATCACTTCTCGTGACGAACTCCATCAATAAAGTTGGTAGGGGTATTGATGATTTAGAAACGAAGAGTGATATTGCAATGAGCATGTCAGAGATGGGTTCATTAACACGTAACATGAGTATCTATATTACGTCTTATTTACAAAAACAGGATCCAAAATATGTCGATGCTTTCAAAGAAAACCAGGTGCAATATAATGAATTATCGAGTAAAGTTCGGACTAATCTTCATTCCGAAGAACAAAAAAGGATTTTTGAACAGATTACATCAAATAATCAAGAAGTATACCGACAGTTTACAAATTACATCGTATCTGCAATAGAGAATGGTAATGTGAGCACAGCTGAATCCTATGTTGCTGAGTCCGATGAACTAAGAGAAGAGACGATAACTCTACTCAATCAATTAGTAAATGAAGTAAATATCGACCAGGAAAATGCAATAAATCATGCAAGAGAAAATCAAAAGCAAACATATAGGATTCAAACTGTCTTTATTTCAATATCCATTGTTATTGGTGTTACTTTACTTTTACTAATCAGTATTCCAATCTCAAGAAATCTGAAAAAGGTTGTTCACATAAGCAATCAAATTGCAGAGGGGAATCTTTCAGTTTCTGATTTAAATGTTAAGAGTTCTGATGAAATCGGAGAACTTTCCTTAGCGATTGGTAAGATGAGTGATTCACTAAAAAACATGATTCAACAAGTATCTAGTGTCTCGGGAACTGTTACAAGTCAAAGTGAAGAATTAACACATGGAGCCAATGAGGTACGCTTGGGAGCTGAACAGGTTGCTTCAACGATGCAGGAATTAGCTGCAGGATCTGAAAAACAGGCTGATAGTGCCAGTAATTTATCCAATACGATGCAAGGATTTTCAAAACGAGTAGTAGAAGCAAATGAAAATGGAGAACAGATTCATCAGGCTTCAACAGTTGTACTGGATTTATCCAAACAAGGCAGTCAGTTGATGCATGCATCAATAAAGCAAATGACTCAGATTAATGGTATAATGCAGGATGCCGTCAACAAGGTTCAAGGACTGGCGGAAAACTCTAGAGCAATTACAAAGCTTGTATCTGTTATTCGAGACATCGCTGATCAAACAAATCTCTTGGCATTAAATGCTGCTATTGAAGCTGCAAGAGCTGGTGAACATGGAAAAGGATTTGCGGTCGTAGCAGATGAAGTAAGAAAATTATCTGAGCAAGTAGGATTATCGGTTTCCGATATTTCTGCGATAGTACATACCATTCAAACTGAAACAAGTACTGTCACGGAATCCTTAGAAATGGGTTATCAAGAGGTTCAGCGGGGTACAAAACAGATTCATACAACGAATGAAACATTTGATCAAATCAAAAAAGCTATTACAGAAATGACCGGCAACATCCAAATCGTAAAAGATAACCTTCTGGAAATTTCTGGAACGACACAGATAATGGGATTATCTATTGAAGAAATCGCAGCTATTTCAGAGGAATCTGCTGCAGGAATTGAGCAAACGTCAGCTTCCTCTCAACAAACAAGTAGCTCTATGGAAGAAATGGTAAGGAGCTCGGAAGATTTAGCTAAACTAGCAGAAGAATTAAATGCACTTGTACAGCAATTTAAGTTATAAATCGGAATAGGATAGTACGATTAGGTATTATCCTTTTCTTATTGACTTAGAGAATAAATTAGCATATAGTTAACGTAATAAAGACGGAAAGGGTGTTTTTTGGGCAGATGATTAATTAATCCTATTTTCAAATCGTAAATCGAATCATTGCATAAAAAGAAGAGCAAGGTGCTCTTTTATTTGGTATGTTTTTTGAAAAACAATACCCAATTATATTTGCAATTTCTCGGGACACGAAGAATAGGATTAACATCTGGACAGATATTCCCCATTTTAAAATACGGGTGTATTATATGTTTATTTGTTTTTATTTGCTTCCTATTTCTTCGTGAATTAGGGGCTTTTTTTATTTGAGAAAAATGGGGTGATTGCATGCTTTTATTGGAAGCCCAGCATATTTTATATGAAGTAGAAGGCAAGGAAATATTAAATGTCGAAAATTTAAAAATTCAAAAAGGTGATTGTATCGGAGTGGTTGGTAAAAATGGTAGTGGAAAGACCTCATTAGTTCATATCTTGACTGGAAAAATAGATAGTTATTCAGGAACTGTACTTACGGAAGTGGCAGTTCAGCTTCTACCACAATTAAAACCAATGGTTGGCGTGCGTAGTGGCGGAGAGATTACTCAACAGTATATTAATGATGCATTAGCAACAAAGGCAGATATCTTATTTACTGATGAGCCAACCACAAATTTAGATAGGGAACATATTGAAACATTAGAAAATCAATTAAAGCGCTGGAATGGTTCAGTAGTGATAGTTTCACATGACCGAGCTTTTTTAGATAGTCTATGCAATAAAATTTGGGAAGTAAAAGATAGTAGGGTCACAGAATATAAAGGTAATTATACAGATTATCGAGACCAAAAAGAGATGGAAATTAAGAAACAGGACGATGATTATAAGAATTATATTTCCAAGAAACAGCACCTAGAGCGTGCTTTAGAACTGAAAAAGAAAAAGGCAGCAAGAGCGACCAAATCTCCCAAAAGAAAAGGAGATTCTGAAGCTAATTTGTCTGGTGCTAAACCCTACTTTGCAAAAAAACAGAAAAAGTTAGAAACTACAGCGAATGCGATTAAAACTCGATTAGAAAAGCTAGAAAAGGTAGAAAAGGTGAAAACAGATCCACCATTAAATATGAGTGTTATCAATGAAGAAATATTGGGGAATAAGCCCATTATTCGTGTAAAGGAAGTAGAAGGGCGAGTTGGTAATAGGATTTTGTGGAAAACGAAACCTTTTCAAATTCATGCTGGAGATAAAGTAGCGATAATTGGAAACAATGGAGTAGGAAAGACAACATTTATCAAGAAGTTAATGTCTGGTGAAAAAGGAATCGAGGTATCACCGTCCGTAAAGATGGGTTACTTTAGTCAAAATCTTGATATTTTAAATTTAAAGGAAAGTATCCTTGAAAATGTCACCAAGTTTTCTTCCCAGGAGTTGTCTTTGGTAAGGACTGTTTTAGCACGATTACATTTTTTCAGAGATGATGTTTATAAACCCATTGAGGTTCTAAGCGGTGGTGAACGAGTAAAGGTAGCGTTTGCGAAAATATTTTTGAGTGATATTAATACAATCATATTAGATGAACCAACCAACTATTTAGACATTGCTGCTGTAGAGGCGCTGGAAACCTTGTTAAATGAATATAGGGGAACTATAGTATTTGTATCGCATGATAGGAGGTTTATCCATCAAGTTGCGAGGAAAATAATAAGTATTGAAAAGCAAAAAATGGAACTGTTTAATGGAGATTATAAATCGTATCTAGAATACGAACCGAAAAAAATAGATGAGTCAAAACAAGAGTTAATGATCATTGAGACAAAGCTTTCCGATGTCTTGAGCAGATTAAGTATTAGTCCCACTCCAGAATTAGAGGAAGAGTTTCAAAAGCTATTGAAGGAGAAGAGGAAATTACAAGAAGAGTTGTAGAAGTCTACAACTCTTCTCTTTTTACCACTATTACTATATCGAACGTAAAATGATGGACGGGAAAGTATAAAACCAAATTTGATTTGGATTAATTCATTTTTGTTCCCGTGAATCTGTTTAGATGTATTATTCTCCTCGACATCTTAAAGTTGAGTTATTCATAAAGAAAAGTGAAGCGGGGATAAGTAAGGCCATTTTTCTATATAAGCCAATACCTGCTTACTATGGAGATACTTGGAGAATGAATTTGGTGAGAGCCTTCATTACTTTTTAATAAAAGGATCTGGTTCTTCAACATTAGCAAAATCAGACTCTTGATATGCTAAAAAACCACTCAAAGAAATGCTGGAAAGCATTATAGCTAAAGAAAATAAGCCATAAATCCAATAGCGTTTCATTGTTTTCACCCCCTTTCAAAAATAAGAGTTTATATTATCAAGCGCTTTATAGTATATTGCTGCTTGTTTGTATTTTCGGTTGTCAAAATAATATTTAGCAAGAAGTTTAGTATAATTTGCTTCCTCATATACTAATTGCTTTTCGTGGTAAAACGGTATAATGTGTTTTGTAATTAATGATTCAAATGAATTATTTATTCCGTTGATTAAGTGTTCATAGACTTTAAATTCGTAAACATGGATAGATTGTGAGGGATCTATCGATTTACTCAACTCTAATCCTAATTCCATCCAAGTTTTAGCATTTTCTAAATCTCCAATCTTATAATATTCATTCATTAAACTGGAAATAGGAATCAACTTTTTTTCAATTGATAGATTTTTTCTTAATTCATAGCTTTTTAAATAGTGGTTGATCGATTCAAATGATTCACCAATTGAAGACAATAGCTTCCCCATATTTTGATAGCATAATACTAAAATGCCATTATCATCAATCTTATGGGCAATCTTTATAGCAAAACCGTAACTCTCTTTTGCTTTATCAATATTGTTAATTCTCCTATAAGAAATCCCTAATAATATTTGACATTTCGCACATCTTCTTAACTCATATTTCCCCTGATAATACTCCAATGCACGTAAAGTATAGAGCAGACATAAATGTGTTTGTCTTATTTTGCTAGCTGAGCTTCCAATTAAATAGTAGAGATTATGAATATCCTCTGCCTTATGAAAAATATCGGAGTGGATATATCTTTCAGCATTTTGAAAGAAATCTAATGCTTTTTTGTATTCCATCTGTGAGTAGTGATAGCATCCTAGAAATTTTAGATAATAGTACATTTCATTTTCAGAGAATTTTTTTGAGCTTTTTTGTAAAGATACAATAACATTTTCTGCCTCTTTATAATCTTTAATCAGAACGAAGTAATAGAGCTTGTGAATGTCAACTAAAGTAGTTAGCTTTTTATCATAGCCATTTATTAAATTGTTTTTTATTTTATTGTATAGCCGTATGGATTCATCGATGTTTACTCGTAATAGATGATGAAACCAACGAATTATCGATTGATCTGTAACAGCATTCGTAGAATCTAGTGCGTTCATATTTAGCCTTTCACCTAATAAACCAATGATTTCCTCTGGAGGTTCAGCTGTTCCGTTTTCTATTTTTGATAAATAAGAAACAGAGATTATTCCATTTGCTAATTCTGCCTGGGTCATATTGGCTCTTAATCGATTAAATTTAATAGCTTGTCCTAAATCTATTCCCACTTTTCTCACCTCTCTGGGTTTCATTATAAATAAAAGCAAGGTAAAATACTATATAATAAAGGGAATATTCAACAAAATGGAAATATTAACTAAATATCGATTGGAATTGGTGAAAAACAGGAAATATTTCCTGGTGTTTCCTCGAGATGGTGTTTTTATTTCAATTCACGTCCATTAAATTTCTTAATAAACTATAGTTTTTGAAAAAAATTTAATAAGGAGCTGTGAAAAATGAGAGAAGTTTGGAGAAAATTAGAGGAGGCATTTCAAGCAGATCCAAAGCTAAAAGGGGCATTAACGGGAATAAGCATACGCAGTAGTCAGACAGGAGAATTACTATATGAGCACCTCGGAGATATTCGTTTACATCCTGCGTCCAATATGAAAATATTTACTTGTGCAGTTGGCTTGGCTGTCTTGGGAGAGGATTATAGGTTTAAAACAGAGCTTTGGACGGATGGTGAAGTAAGCAATGGGAGACTTTTTGGTAATGTTTACTTAAGAGGAATGGGAGACCCTACCTTATTACAGAGTGATATCGATTTTTTCGGGGAATGTCTCGCTGAGCAGGGGATATGTCACATTGAAGGCAACATTATTGGGGATGATTCATGGTATGATGATGTACGGCTATCACAAGATTTAAATTGGAATGATGAACATTTTTATTATGGATCACAGGTCTCAGCGTTAACAGTGTCTCCAAACGAAGATTATGATTCAGGCACAGTTAAGCTTACAATAACTCCAAATACAACTGCTGGAGAAAAACCTAGTATCTCTTTAACTCCAAAAACTGAATACATACAACTAATTAATCGGGCAGTCACGATAGCAGGATCAACTATGGAAGAACATGAAATAACAGTAATACGTGGGCATGGCAATAATATCGTTACAGTCAGTGGTACTATCCCAATTCAATCCGAACCGATAGATGAATGGGTAGCGGTATGGGAACCTACTAACTATGTGTTAGAGTTATTTGGGAATGCCTTAAAGCGACTTAATATTAGCTGGTCAGGAGAGCTAATGGTAGGTAAAACACAAGAAACCGCAACACTTCTTCACACGCGGTTATCCATACCTCTAAAAGAATTGTCTATTCCTTTTATGAAGCTTAGTAATAATGGGCATGGAGAGATCATTGTAAAAGAGTTGGGAAGAGTTGTGAATGGAGAAGGAAGTTGGGACAGTGGTCTTGACGTCTTGATTACTAATTTACAAAAATATGGTGTTGATACATCCAGTATGGTCATTCGTGATGGATCAGGAATTTCTCATGTGACGTTAATCCCTCCAAATGAGATTTCGAAGTTCCTATTTCGGATACAAAATGAAAAATGGTTTTCTCATTTTTATCGTTCTCTTCCTGTTGCTGGTGCTGAGAAAAGAATGGTCGGCGGTACTTTACGAGAGCGAATGGAAGGATTACAAGTATATGCAAAGACAGGTACTATTATGGGTGTTAGTACACTTTCTGGCTATCTTATAATAGATGAAGAGGAAACATTAATCTTTTCAATAATGCTAAACAATCTATTAGATGAAGAAGATGGTCCAGAAATTATTGATAGATTACTTGAGATTATTGTTGAAGAAAAAAGCAAAACAATCCTTTCTTGATTGTTTTGCTTTTTTTCTTTAGGAAAGCTTACTTAAGGCATCACTATATTTCTCAAACCAAAATTCCCAGATTTTCATTCGGTCTTCAATCTCTTGATGATTGAGAATAGAAGTAATGACATCTAAACAGACATGCCAACCTGCCAAATCCTTTGGTGTGTGAGGAGTGAGCTTATTTATGGTCTCCTTTAAGAGTAGTTGACATGCCATATCCACTTCCTTTAATTCGAAACGTACAAGATCATCTCCCCAAGTAAATTCTAATACAGTATGGTCGATATAATCTGTGATAGTCATTTTTTCGAAAGTGCCATTTCCCAAATTAAAGCTGAAGTATCCGCCTTTTTCAAGATCTACTACTCGCAGTTCATCAAACCATAGTGCTAATTTTTCATTTGTTGTAAGCATAGCCCATACGTCCTCTAAAGGGGAATTGATATGTCTATGAAAGGTAGCTATATGGTGATTGGAGTGTTTTTCAATTTTTGCAAGCACATTTCCACCATCCTTTTCTGGAATTCTTATCCTTGATTTAGTCTGTAAGAATAAACTATTTATAGTATAATAGATGCACCCACGTTTTACGAACCTCTTATAAAATCTGTGTTAATGTACCTCTTACAATTTTCAAACGCAAAGAAAGTAGGTGTTCCCCCTTGAAGTTAATACTAGCGGAAAAACCATCCGTAGCAAAGAATATTGCGGATGCACTTGGGATTAGAACGAAGAAAGACGGGTATTTTGAAGGGAATGGTTACCTTATATCCTGGGCTTTCGGACATTTATTACAGCTATATGATGCAAAAGACTATGATAGTAAGATGGCTAGCTGGAAAATGGATAATTTTCCTTTTATACCGGAGAAGTTTGAGTATAAAGTGAAAAGTAGTCCGAGAAATAAACAGTGGGCAGATCAAGGAGCAAAGAAACAATTACAAATTATTCATTCACTAATGAAGCGGGTGGATGTAGAAAGTATCATTTCTGCTTGTGACTATGATCGAGAAGGGCAGTTAATTGGCGATAGTATTATTTACCGGGCCAAACCGAATAAACCAATTTATAGGCTATTATTAAATGAATGGACAAAGGACGAGGTGCTTCGTGGTTTAGCTATGCTTAGACCTAACGAAGAATTACGACCACTTCAGGATGCTGGTGTTAGTAGACAATGGGCTGATTGGGTAATAGGTATCAATTTAACCTCTGTTGCAACGTTGAAGTATCAAAAAGGAAAAGGAAAAGCACTAAATATAGGCCGTGTGTTACTGCCTACATTAAAAATTATCTATGATCGAGATAAAGAAATAGAGGATTTTGTACCAGAGGATTATTTTAAGCTGACGGCAATTTTTCAGGCCAAGAATGGTAAATATGAAGGTACATATGTTGTGAACAAAGAGGAAAAATTTAAACAGAAAGAAGTATTAGAAAAGGTTCTAGAATCAATTCAAGAAAAGCAAGGGGAAATTATTGAAAAGAAAATTGAAACTAAAAAAGAATTTCCTCCATTTTTATTTAACTTATCTAATCTACAAGGGCATATTACTAGTAAATATAAGGGATGGACATCAGATAAGGTTCTGAAGGTTGCACAGTCTTTATATGAGAAAAAATATATTACTTATCCACGTACATCTAGTACAGCACTTGAAGAAAGTTTAGTAGGGAAGACAGCAAAGGTTTTGTCAACATTAAAAGAGGATTTACCATATCAAGATGAAGTAAAGTTTATGAAAACTAAGCGTGTCTTTAATAATGCTAAGGTAGAAAGCCATAGTGCAATTATTCCTACCTATGTAAAGCCGAAGCGTTTAACAGCAGATGAACAAATAGTTTATAATGCCATTAAAAATCGGTTCGTTATGCAGTTTATGCCGATTGCAGAATATGAGGAAACTAGATTAACTACTAAAATCTTGGATGTGGATTTACTAGGTGTATTTGAATCAAAGGGTAGAGTGCAGCTAGTTGAAGGCTGGAAAAAGGTCGAAAGTGTTGCTTCAAAAGACAAGTTATTACCAAGAATAGAAGAAAATGAAATTGTTCAGCTGGTCGATTCTGATGTGACAAAACATATAACGAAGCCACCAAAAGCACATACAGAGAAAACCTTGCTTCGTGTCATGGAGACTTGTGGAAAGAGTTTTAAAGAGGAAGATAACGAAGAAATGGTTGGCAGTATATTAACGGGTTTTAGTATTGGTACTCCAGCAACACGGGCAGAGACCATCAAGAAACTAAAGGATGTAGGCTATATAGCCGCACAAGGTAAAAGTTTGACCTGTACGGAATTAGGGAAGAAGCTTGTTGAAACTTTTCCGGTAAAATCCCTATTTGACTTAGAATTTACTGGTAGATTAGAAAAGACATTGTCAGATATACAAAAAGGAACGGTTAATAAGCAACGATTTTTAAACATTATTTTTGATTTTACTAAGGAGTCAGTAGCAACGATTAAAAAAGACCAAGAAATTACGATACATGAAGTAACAGGAACTCGTTCCAAGGGTAGGTACGAAGTTCTTGGTACTTGCCCAAATTGTGGTGGTAATATTGTGGAAGGGGCAAAAGGATTTGGCTGTAGCAATTGGAAAAAAGGCTGTAAATTTGCTATTTGGAAAAATGATAAATATCTAGGAGCTTTGAAGAAAAAGCCAACGAAAACAATGGTGAAGAGCATACTTCAACATAAAAAAGCATATGTAAAGGGGCTAACTAGTAAACAAGGTAAAAAGTTTAATGCTTATCTAAGCTACGAGAAAAACGTTAATAATGACTATTATTCATGGAAGATGGAATTTGAAAAATAGAAATGAGAGGGATATCTCCCTCTCATTTTTTATTAATGCTTTTAAAACCACAGGCTCTGCCTGTGTGAAAATAAACCTTCTAGGGATGTAACAAAAGAATCTCCAATCGTATAATAGAGA
>NZ_JBNPWZ010000019.1:0-15724 GCF_050433565.1 Ornithinibacillus bavariensis | reverse complement strand
AAAAGCACGCTAGCTTTTAGATTATTAATAGAAAAAACAGGGTATGTTTTTTCCTTACATACTGGTTGTTTTGTTCAGTTTTCAAGGAGCAAATAATTCATTGTCTTTTGTTTGCGACAACTATTATAGTTTATCACATCGTAAATATGATGTCAATAACTTTTTTCATCTTTTTTAGATGATGGGCCTGAGTGGACTCGAACCACCGACCTCACGCTTATCAGGCGTGCGCTCTAACCAGCTGAGCTACAGGCCCATAATTATTGGAGCGGGTGAAGGGAATCGAACCCTCGACATCAGCTTGGAAGGCTGGAGTTTTACCATTAAACTACACCCGCATTTAAAGTGTATACTAGATATTTAATTATAATTACGCAAGACATGCCCCTGCATCTACTTGCTTACTCGAAGAAGTTAATCCTTCGGGGCAACTTGTAGCGGATTCGGTAGAAGTCAAGCTCGTGGCTGGAGTTTTACCATTAAACTACACCCGCATAAAAATCAAAATATTAATCTACTTATTGAAGTATCAACTTTTTAGCACTGGTCGGGAAGACAGGATTTGAACCTGCGACCCCATGGTCCCAAACCATGTGCTCTACCAAGCTGAGCTACTTCCCGAGACATATGGCGCGCCCGAGAGGAGTCGAACCCCTAACCTTTTGATCCGTAGTCAAACGCTCTATCCAATTGAGCTACGGGCGCAAAAAGCGACGTATTTAAATATAACACATCAGCTAAACTAAAGCAAGAGTTTTTTGTTCCAATTATCCGGACTAAGTGCGGCCGAGAGGACTTGAACCTCCACGGGATTAACTCCCACTAGGCCCTCAACCTAGCGCGTCTGCCATTCCGCCACGACCGCATAAAGAATACAACGTATTACATTAATTGGTGCGGGTGAAGGGAGTCGAACCCCCACATCCGAAGATACTAGATCCTAAGTCTAGCGCGTCTGCCAATTCCGCCACACCCGCATTTTCTAATGGTGAGCCATGCAGGATTCGAACCTGCGACCCTCTGATTAAAAGTCAGATGCTCTACCGACTGAGCTAATGGCTCATGTTTGTTAGCGATACTAATTTCACATGATAGTTCATCAAGATGCCCCCTGCATCTACAAGTATATCCAAAGAAGTTACATGCTTCGGGGTTACTCGTAGCAGATTCGGTGGAAGTAATGCTCGTTGCTCTACCGACTGAGCTAATGGCTCATGTTTGTTAGCGATACTAATTTCACATGATAGTTCATGGAGGTTTACCAGCGAAAGTGCTCGTCATTGAAGATAACCCGAAGTAGCAATGCTCCTCGCAAGCCTGTACATAGCTGCTCATTCAAAGATGATGACGGCTAGCTAATGGCTCATTTATAGTTTGTTAATCTTCTCACAAACAAAAAATTGGCTGGGCTACTAGGATTCGAACCTAGGAATGACGGGACCAAAACCCGTTGCCTTACCGCTTGGCTATAGCCCAACAAATTTAAATGGCGGTCCGGACGGGACTCGAACCCGCGACCTCCTGCGTGACAGGCAGGCATTCTAACCAACTGAACTACCGGACCTTTGCTATTCAGTTTTTTAAAAAATGACCCGTACGGGATTCGAACCCGTGTTACCGCCGTGAAAGGGCGGTGTCTTAACCGCTTGACCAACGGGCCATAACAGAATGGCGGAGAAGGAGGGATTTGAACCCTCGCGCCGGTTACCCGACCTACACCCTTAGCAGGGGCGCCTCTTCAGCCACTTGAGTACTTCTCCATTTGGCTCCACAGGTAGGATTCGAACCTACGACCGATCGGTTAACAGCCGATTGCTCTACCACTGAGCTACTGTGGAATAATTAAGATTTAATAATCAACTAAGTTATTGCGTGTTAATTCAATAATGTTGACCCCTGCATCTTCAAGTTCAGGCAAAGATGTCTATTGCTTCGGGGTTACTCGTAGCGGATTCGGTAGAAGTAATGCTCGTTGCTCTACCACTGAGCTACTGTGGAATAATAATTTTTCAGTGACGAAAAATATCATACAATAAATTAGAATTGATGTCAAGATTTTTTAACTTAACTTCGGAGATTCTTTATCCGTTTCTCTAAAACAAGTTTTTCTTAAGACTTTATATAATTTATCATGCTTAAGGCATTTCGTCAATCTATTTTCTAGGTCTAAATTTTTAAACTTTTTATCGCTATATCACTTCCTTAATTTCTTAATCTTTCTATCTTTAAGCGAATTATTTCGTTAATCTCTTTAACTCTCCCCTACAAATCCCACAACGAAACTTTCTTATATTAACCTTTCTAACCCTATTATAGATATGGCCACATTGTTGACATTTGTATTGATGCTTTTTTTGATTTAAATTAGAAGGAAGTGGCTTACAGTGTCTTGGAGAACCTGTTTGTTTTAATAGAGTTTTAAACTCTTTATCACCATGTTTATATCCTTTTCCTTCTATATGTAAATGATAGTGACATAGTTCATGCTTTATAATACCTATAAATTCACTGTGGTCCATTTCATAAAAATATTTTGGGTTCAATTCAATAAGTCTTTCCATTGGCAAATATCTCCCGCCAGTAGTACGAAGACGACTATTAAACACTACCCTATCAACAAAGGGTTTATTAAAGAATTGTAGCGATAGTTGGTTTACTAATTCCTCCAGCTCTTTCTCATTTAAAAGTTTCATTTGCGAAAATCACCCTCGACATTAACTGTTTTACAATCCCTATACCTACTAATTACCTATATAATTCAACATTCTGTTGTGTTATTTAAAATAATTATAATTAAAAATTGATTTTTATGTTTAATCCATTATAATATAAGTAGTGTGATTGATTAAATTACTCTCGAAAGGAGGAGAATCTAGTATATCTTTATCCTTTAGATAGGATTTTTTTAATCAAACTACCTATTTAGTAATCTCACTATAACTATGATACTATACTTTATGTATATTAAAACAGGAGGGACATATTCAATGAGTGAAAATAAGAAAAAAATGACCACTGCATTTGGAGCTCCAGTACCAAATGATGATGATGTTAAAACAGCAGGTCCAAGAGGTCCGCTATTAATGGAAGACTTCTGGTTCTTAGAGAAGCTTGCACATTTTGACCGTGAAGTAATTCCTGAGCGTCGTATGCACGCAAAAGGTTCTGGTGCGTACGGAACTTTTACTGTAACTCATGACATTACGAAATATACAAAAGCAGCTATGTTCTCAGAAGTAGGTAAGAAAACAGATATGTTCTTACGTTTCTCTACTGTTGCTGGTGAACGTGGAGCAGCTGATGCTGAACGCGACATTCGTGGTACAGCACTTAAATTCTATACAGAGGAAGGTAACTGGGATTTAGTTGGTAACAACACACCTGTATTCTTCTTCAGAGATCCTAAACGCTTCCCTGATTTAAACCACGTAGTTAAACGTGACCCAAAAACAAACATGCATAGTGCACAAGCAAACTGGGATTTCTGGACTGGTATACCAGAAGCACTTCACCAAGTAACTATTGTTATGAGTGACCGCGGAATTCCTGCTACTTACAGACATATGCATTTATTCGGAAGTCATACTTACAGCTTAATTAATGCTGATAACGAACGCGTATGGGTAAAATTCCACTTCCGTACACAGCAAGGAATTAAAAACCTAACAGACCAAGAAGCAGAAGCTTTAATTGGTAAGGATCGCGAAAGCCACCAAAGAGATCTTTATGAATCAATTGAAAATGGAGACTTCCCTAAATGGACGCTTTACATTCAAGTAATGACAGAAGAAGAAGCGAAACAAGTACCATACAATCCATTTGATTTAACAAAAGTATGGCCTAAAGGTGATTTCCCTCTTATCGAGGTTGGTGAGCTTGAGCTTAACCGTAACCCTGAGAACTATTTTGAAGAGGTTGAGCAAGCAGCATTTGCTCCGACTAATATTGTTCCTGGCATTGGTTTCTCACCAGATAAAATGCTTCAAGGTCGTCTATTCTCATATGGTGATACACAACGCTATCGTTTAGGTGTAAACCACTGGCAAATTCCAGTTAACTACCCTAAAAATGCGAAGAACTTTAACCCATACCATCGTGATGGTGCTATGCGCGTAATTCCTCATGGAAACCAAGTTTCTTACAGCCCTAACAGTTACGGGGAATGGCAAGATAGCAAAGAACATCAAGAGCCTGCATTACAGCTTGGAGCAGATGTAGATTATTATGATTTCGATAAAGATGATGATAAATACTTCGAGCAACCAGGTAACCTATTCCGTTTAATGACTGCTGAAGAACAACAAAGATTGTTCGAAAATACAGCTCGTGCAATGGAAGGTACTACGAAAGAGGTTCAATTAAGACATATTAATCATTGCTATAAAGCAGACCCAGCTTATGGTGAAGGTGTTGCAAATGCACTTGGAATTTCTATGAGTGAAGTTGAAGCTGCTAGTGATGTAGAATAATAATTTCTCATATAAAAAGCACTGCGGAGGTAATACTCCGTAGTGCTTTTTAGCTTATTCCTTAATCATAGATAAAGCTACTCTACCTTTATTTAAATCAACACTCTCAACCCAAACTGTTACAACATCCCCAACAGAGGCAATATCCATTGGATGCTTCACAAAGGAATTAGACATTTTAGAGATATGGACTAAGCCATCTTGTTTCACTCCAACATCAACAAACACACCAAAATCTACTACATTTCTTACCGTTCCTTGGAGTTCCATTCCTGGCTTTAAGTCTTCTAGTGACAATACATTTTTCTTAAGTAAAGGCTGCGGGTATTCATCACGTGGATCTCTCTCCGGCTTACTTAGAGCTTGAATAATATCTTCTAGGGTTGGTTCACCAATATTCAATTGAACAGCTGTTTCCTTCTTATCAAGTGTTGCTAGTTTTTCCCCTAATTTATCAGATCCTATATCATTAATCGTACAATCTAGCATTTTTAGCAATTTCTCAGTATGACTATAGCTTTCTGGATGAATAGGAGTACGGTCAAGTGGATTATCACCATCAATTATTCTTAAAAAGCCAATCGCTTGTTCGTACGTCTTAGCTCCAAGGCGAGGAATTTTTTTAAGCTGATTACGATTTGTAAATTTACCATTCTCATTTCGCATCTTCACAACATTCCCGGCTACGGTTTTGCTTAAACCAGAAACATACTGTAACAATGATCTTGATGCCGTATTAACATTAACCCCTACTTGGTTAACCGCTGTTTCCACAACAAATGATAATGATTCATTCAATGATTTTTGACTAACATCATGTTGGTACTGACCTACGCCAATTGATTTAGGATCAATTTTTACTAGCTCTGCTAATGGATCTTGAACCCTACGTGCGATGGATGCAGCACTTCTTTCTTCAACTTGTAATTCTGGAAATTCTTCTCGCG
The DNA here is from genome assembly GCF_050433565.1 of Ornithinibacillus bavariensis. Lineage (NCBI taxonomy): Bacteria > Bacillati > Bacillota > Bacilli > Caryophanales > Bacillaceae > Ornithinibacillus > Ornithinibacillus bavariensis. The sequence goes on along the minus strand of NZ_JBNPWZ010000019.1, from coordinate 10,308 downwards.
CTAATTCAGAAGCAGAATACACACTCGCACCCGCTTCATTAACAATGATGTAAGGAATATCTAGATTGTTTTTAGTGATAACATCTGAGATAAACTGTTCCGTTTCCCTAGATGCGGTGCCATTTCCTATTGCGATTAATTCCACGGAATATTTACGAATAAACTCTAATACTAGCTTCTCCGCACCAACTACATCATTTTTTGGTGCTGTAGGATACATAACACCGACTTGAAGTAGTTTACCGGTTTCGTCGATAGCAGCTAATTTACAGCCTGTTCGATATGCAGGGTCAACCCCTAATACAGTTCTTCCTTTTAATGGTGGCTGTAATAGCAGATTCTTAAGGTTTGTAGCAAAAACAGATATAGCTTGTTCTTCTGCTTTTTCCGTTAGTCCTGTTCTTATTTCCCGTTCAATGGAAGGTTCAATCAAACGTTTGTAACTATCTGCTATAGCGGCCTTCAATATTGCCGAAATCTCTTCAGTAGCTTTCGGTTGAATAATTTTCCTTTCTAAATAGGCAATAATCGTTTCAACTGGCGGATTAATCGATACCTTCAGTACCTCCTCTTTTTCACCACGATTGAGAGCTAGTATTCGGTGAGATACAATTGACCGTACGGCTTCACTATAGTCATAGTACATTTCATAAACACTTTTTTCATCTTTTTCTTTATTTTTGACTTCTGATTGGATTAACCCACGCTTAAAGGTCTCATTCCGAATATATTCACGGTATTCCGCTTCATCAGAAATCCACTCTGCAATAATATCATTAGCTCCTGCAAGAACTTCTTCCACCGTAAGTAATTCATGCTCTTCTGATATATATTTTTCCGCTTCCTGAGAAACAGCAAACGGATTCTGCTTCCATATTTCTATTGCAAGTGGCTCTAAACCCTTTTCTTTTGCAATTGTTGCTTTCGTTCTTCTCTTTTGTTTATATGGACGATATAAATCCTCCACCCGTTGAAGCTGAGTAGCTTTACGTATTTCGTCTTCTAATTCCGGTGTAAGCTTCCCTTGTTCATCTATTAACCGGATTACTTCTTCTTTTCGCTGTGATAAATTATAAGCGTACTGCCACTTATCCTGAATGGCCTTTATTTGCACTTCATCCAGTCCACCTGTTACCTCTTTACGGTAACGGGCAATAAATGGAACTGTATTTCCCTCATCCAATAAAGCAATAACCTTGTTAACTATATTCGAATGAACTGCGGTTTCTTTTGCTACCCACTGGGATAATTCTTGTTTTAAATTATCTGACACTGTACTTCCTCCTTTACATCTCCCTTATTTTATCAAAATCACATGTAGAACAACAAACATTCTCTTAATTTGAATCGCGATTGAGGCAGAATCTTATGTGGTATTACCTAATGAATTTACAATATTAAAATAGGAAGTTTACTAGATTGATGATATAATAGCCTAAAAAATAGGGAGGAACAAAATGGAAGTTAAAAAACGAACCCCTTCAAGAGAGTTGCAAATCCTTAATAGTTTATCTTATCGAAGTATTCTTTCAGAAAAGGAAAATTTTCACTATCTCAATCTAAAAAAGGGATATGAAGGTGAGTTATTATTCGATCGAATAGTGGATCAACATCTCCACAGTGAATGCCTCATCATAAAAGATTTACTCCTAACTGTCTACAACACTACATTTCAAATTGATACGCTGATTATTTTCCCTAATACGATTGAGCTCTTCGAAATTAAAAATTATGAAGGTGAATACACCTACGACAAAGACAAATTTTATAAAAATGCCGATTATAAAATAACAAATCCCGAGCATCAAATAGAACGTGCAGAGACCCTCTTACGTCAATTGCTTAAAAGCCATGGTTTTAGCTCCTCGATCAATGCAACAGTAGTTTTTATCAATCCCGAGTTCACTTTATTTAATGCCCCCACAGACAAACCATTCATCCTGCCATCTCAAATCAATACCTTATTAAATAAGTTAAATTCTAATCCATCAAAGTTATCTGCTCAAAACAAAAGACTAGCAGAAAAACTAATCGCTCTTCATCAGAAAACCTCTCCACGACAAATACTACCAAAATATAATTATGATCAGCTTCGAAAAGGTATAAGCTGCCATCATTGTAATTCATTTTCCCTAGTAGCAAAGGGACATTCTTGTATCTGTAATAAATGTGGTGAAAGAGAATTATTGTCAAACGCGATTATTCGCAGCACTCGAGAGTTAAAACTACTTTTTCCTGACATGCGGGTTACCACTAGTAACATATTTGATTGGTGTCGTATTATTCCTTCCAAGCAACGAATAAGAAGAATATTAATGAAGCATTTGAAGCTAATTAGTAATGGACGCTGGTCTTATTTTGAATGAGAAGAACCTGGTAAGGTAGTTCTTACCAGGTTCTTTTTATTGCTCCGTATTAGAGAATACAACCTAACAAGCTGCACTATGCTTCATTTCGAACCTCAAACATAGCTCGAAGTGATGTTTATACCCTCTCTATGATTCATTTCGTACACCCAACTTGGACCAAAATGATGTTTATACCTGCTCTACGCTTCATTTCACACCTCTGACTGGATTGAAATGATGTTTATACCTCATCTATGCTTCATTTTACATCCCTTACTAGGGCTGAAATGATGCTTATTCCCGTTCTATGCGTCATTTCACATCCCTTACTAGGACTGAAATGATGCTTACACACGCTCTATGATTCATTTCAAACCCTCGACTCGGTTCAAATGATGCTTATTCCTGCTCTATGCTTCATTTTCAAGCCCCTGAGTCTGGCCAAATGATGCTTATTCCCGCTCTACGCTTCATTTCGCACCTCTAACTAGATTGAAATGATGCTTATGCCTACTCTATGCTTCATTTCAAGCCCCTAAGCAAGACCAAATGATGCTTACACACGCTCTACGCTTCATTTCACATCCCTAACTAGGACTGAAATGATGTTTATACCCACTCTTCCTCCAGCCCTCCTCAAACAAAATGATGTTTATCCCCTCTAATCAAAGCCACGTCCTTCTGAATCAACCACAATTCTAAAGATAAAAAAATAAGACCAGCACTTTGCCAGCCTATTTACGCTCATATCGAATTGCAATTAAGGTCGTATCGTCTTTTCTTGGGCGGTTACTTTTTAATTCGAAAGTCTGTGTGATTCTTTCAACATCTTTATCAAAAAAGTAGCTTTCTGATAAATCTTTATTGGTTACTCCGTCCGTATAGAGTATAAAATTCATCTCGTCCTCAAGTGGTTCATGGATGAGTTTAATTTTTGTGTGATAGCCAGCTAAGTAACCTGCAGTTGGAATGCTGCGTTTCTTTTCATTTTCACCTGTAACAGTCATTACTCCTACATTTCCGATAGATGAAATAGAGTAGCTCTCCGTCTCATAGTTAATTTTTAATAATGCTAAGACGGAGCCACGTTTTCCAAGTAGCTTCTCGTTACACTTTACTATGATTTGTTCAACAGAATCAGAGTTATTTTCCTTAATGGTATCTATGACAATTTTGGATGACTCTTTTGCAAATTCTCCACTACCTAAGCCATCTGCGAGCGCACAAATAAATCCATGTTTTGTTTCTAGATAGTAATAGCTATCTCCACATTCAGAATTCCCGTCCTTTGCTTGCTGAAAAACTGATACGTTAATACGGTTCATAATTATTACAATACCTCCGCACTATCTGAATTTATTGCTTCACGGAGTTTTTTTAAAGACCTACGCTGTAAACGTGAAACATGCATTTGTGAAATTCCTAATCGTTCACCTGTTTCTTTTTGACTCAGATTCTCGAAATAAGTATACCTAATAATCTGTTGTTCACGTTCCGTTAGAATAGGTAGTACTTTCTCGATAAGCATTTTATAATCAATTTGTGTGTAACCTGATTCATTAGCCCCAATCATATCGATTATCGCAACTGTACTACCGTCTGATGTACCTTCGATATTTTTATCTACTGATATGGCCTTGTAGCTCTTGTTCATTTCCATCGTCTCTAGTATTTCTTCCTCAGAGACCTCCAAATACTCAGCAATTTCTTGTACTGTCGGTGAGGTTTGATTAATTGTAGTTAGTTCGTCAACGGCTTTCTTAATTTTCGGACCCAATTCCTTTATTCTTCTTGGTACGTGAACACTCCATGTTTTATCTCGAATAAACCGTTTTATTTCTCCGACTATCGTAGGAATTGCAAAGGATTCGAATGTTTTACCAAATGAGGCATCGAAGCGTTTAATAGCTGCCAAAAGCCCTATCATTCCGACTTGAACTAAATCTTCATGAATCATACTATTCTTAGAGTATTTTCTGGCAATGGATTCAACAAGATCTTGGTAGGTATGGATAATTTTCTGCTGTGTCACTTCATCAGAAGGGTTTTCTTGAAGATATTTAATCCACTCGTAAACCTCATCTCTTCCTTTATTGTCCGGTTGAGACGTGGTCGTCATTTAACCCCACCCCTAGTTTCTCAAGGTACTTTGTCATAAGGACAATAACACCAGAGTCATTTTTTATTTCAACCTTATCCATTAAAGCATTAATCAAAAATAATCCAAAACCTCCTTCTCGAAGGTTTTCAATTGATTCTTCGTTAGCCTGGGGACCAATATCTTCTTTTATATCTTGTAAGTCAAAGCTCCCTCCACGATCTGCAACCATTATTTCTAAACGATTATCATATACACCAAACCCAATCGTTACTTCACCTTGCTCTTCACCGCGATATGCATGGTTAACCACATTCGTCACCGCTTCTGAAATTGAAATCTTCAAGTCCTCAATATCTTCATATGTGAAGCCCATTCGATTTGCTATACCAGACAGGCTCAAACGTATAACACCTACATATTCTGGCTTTGCAGGAAACCTCATTTCAATAAAATCAAACGATTCCATTTATCCATCCACACCTCGAATCGTAGTGTTAATATCCATTACCTCATTTAATCCCGTTATTTGAAACAAACGATGCACCCTATCCTGCAAGTTTACTAGCTTTAGATTACTAGCATGCTCTTTTGCAGATTTAAGCGCATTAATAAATATTCCCAGACCCGTTGAGTCCATATAGCTCACATTCTCTAAATTAATTTCTAGTAAATGTCCTTTTTTCATTGTTAGTGGGAGTAATGCTTCTTTTAACTCCGATGCTGTATAAACATCAATTTCACCGGATAAATGAACAAACGATTCATTGTTCTTTTCATCTATTTGAATTTGTAGATTCATAACTAACCCTCCATTACCCCAAATCAAATAGTATTATTTTAATCCATTTGTATATCCCTTTACCCCTTGCAAACCTAGGCTAAACCTGTTTTTTTATCATAATCAGCGTAAAATCATCCCTTAGCTGAAAATTTTGCAAGCGTTCAAAATGGCGATATACATGATTAACAGCTTCCTGAGATGGTAGATGAATATATTTTTTGATTACATCAATCACTTCAGTTCTGTCAATAAATTGGTTATCCCTACGACATTCTGTTACTCCATCCGTAAGAAGTATAATAATGTCACCCTTTTCGAGATTCAGTTCGTCCTGGACATAACTAGCATCCGGATTGACACCGAGAACCAATCCTTTTGATTCAATATCCTTAAATTTTTGTAGCCTACTACTGTAATAAAAGCCTGGTTCGTGCCCCGCCGAAGAATAGTACAACTTTCCTGTATCCGGTTTATATTGCGCATAGAACATCGTAATGAACATACTTGGATCGACATTTCTTTCTACAACACGATTTATGCTTGCAAGAACAGTATCAGTCGTCATAATATTCTCCGGAAAACTATCCATCGCATATTTTATCATAGACATAGAAAGGGCAGCCGGAATGCCTTTTCCGATTACATCCGCAATGGTAATACTAATTGTACCATCCTTCCCCTTCACAAAATGATGGTAATCTCCATTCATTTGATTGGCCGGCACACTTATTACACCGATATCCAATTCATCTGTCTCAGGTATTTTAGACTGTAGTAGCATTTTTTGCATTCGCGCTGCTACTAATATTTCTGATTTTATCGCTAGCTGTTTCTCTCGAAGATTTTGAAACTCCTGATGTGCAAGCCCATAGGAAATCATTGCCTCTAACAAAAAGTGCATAGAAGGCTTAATTTTATCATGTAAATCTGGGTAAATTTCGAGTAGTGCCTGGATATGTAGATTAACAAACTCCTCTGGCAAAATATTTTTTTTTATAAAAGACTTAGAGATTTGTTCTGCACCATATAGTGCCTGCTCGTCTTGTGTTTCAATATATTTTTTTAATAAAGCTGTATAATTCCGTGTATCTATTTCTCTTGTATCCATAGTGAACTCTCCTATTTTTATTAGGAATCTCATTAGACTATAAACAAACCTCTTTAGAAGTTCATAAAGCGTATCGTATAAGTCCCAGTTCTTATCTAAGCCATTTGACAGTGACAATGGTTGTTCCCTTATTCACCTCGGATATAATATCAAAATCATCCATTAATCTTCTAACACCTGGCAAACCTGCACCTAATCCACCAGAGGTTGAGAAACCATCTTCCATTACTTGACTTAAATCTTTGATCCCAGGTCCCTTATCTTCTGCCTTAATAGAAATCCCTTTTGTATCTAGTGATTGCACTATATTAAAAGAAATTTTTCCTTCCCCGGCATATAAATAAATATTTCGAGCAAGTTCAGATATAGCTGTCGTAATACGTGCCTGATCGACAGTACCAAAGCCTATATTTTTGGCAATCTCGCGTCCCATTTGACGTGCTGCAACAATATCCCATTCTTTTAAAATGGTTACACAGGATTGGGAATTCATCATATTACTCCCCCAGTTCCTGATGTAATTTCAATAGGCCTTGTTCTAAATCCAATGCGGTAGGGACATTCTGTAAATGAATACCCAATTCAATTAGGGTCATCGCAACCGCTGGTTGAATTCCAGTTAAGACAACTTTCGCCCCCATAAGGTCTGACATCGACACTACATCTCCTAATACCTTCGCAATAAAAGAATCAATCACATCAACTGATGTTAAATCAATCACTACACCAGTTGCTTCTGTTTTATGAATTTCACCAAGTAAATCTTCTTGGAATTGAATCGCCGTATGATCGTCTAATTCTGTTTGAATTGATATTAACAAATAATTATGTAGTTTTAAAATAGGTATTCGCATCTAATTTAGTCCTCCTTACTAATCCCTAGAATTTCATTAAAATATTGGGATTTATTATCCATTTCCACTATCGACTTATTGGTAATTTCAAGCGCAAGCATAAAGCCTTTCTTCAATGTACTTTTCGTAGGAAGTTGTGAGAAATTAATCCCCAAATTGACAATAGTTTGTGCAATCTCTGGACGTATCCCCACTAATATACACTTAGCCCCTAACAAACGAACCGCCTCGGTAGCCTGAAATAAATGATGTGCAACCATGGTATCTACTACTGGTACACCCGTTATATCAATAAGTACCACTTCTGCATTATGTCGCATAACACCTTCCAACAAATTTTCCATGATAAATTTGGCACGTTCTGTATCAATCGTACCAATTAAAGGCATGATGGTGATATTATCCATTACTGGAATTAATGGAGCAGATAATTCTTGTAAGGCAATTCGTTGTAGGGACACGATATGTTCCCAGCTAACTGAATATTCATTAACTAAATGTCTAATGATAGGCTCTACCCATGAATCAACATTACTCAATACACTTGCTATAAACGCTGGATCAACTTCTTCCAATTTATTTAAAATAGTATTTAACGTCACTTTACGAAAAACTAATAATCCATCCGTAATATAGCTCAGTGGCCAGCCAAGATGGATGATTTTCTTTGAAAATTCCTCTACTACCATAGTCGAACCATTTTCTCTAATACTACTAAATATTACATTAACAAATTCCTTATTATTGCTTTCATATAATTTATCAGAGATATCCATCGTGTAATTTACATTTTTTAATAAATTTATTTCCTTTAACCATTCATGGATAATATCATCACTATTCTCAATGGCAATATTTCTCAGATCCCTGTTCATCCCCGTACATACCCCCAATAAAATAAATATTATAAATATTTTCACATGATGTGATGATTATTGCAAATATCTTTTGTAATGATTGTTTAATGATTGCCCTCGCCTAGAGTAACTTATAATTATGTTTTTTAATCACCAAAACATAAAAAAACTCATAGTTATAAATATCTAACTATGAGTCATTATTGTCCATACATGTCCTTAAGCCCAAGACTTATTTCCAATGCATGATTTATTTTCTGCATCATTTCATGATCTAATTTGGTTATTTTATCTGTTAGTCGCTGTTTATCCAGTGTTCGAATCTGTTCTAACAAAATAACAGAATCTCGATCAAACCCATATCGTTTGGCATCTATCTCTACATGCGTAGGTAATTTTGCTTTTTGAATTTGGGCTGTAATTGCAGCAACTATTACAGTTGGGCTAAATCGATTTCCAATATCATTTTGGAGGATCAATACAGGACGAACGCCCCCTTGTTCCGATCCAACTACAGGGGATAAGTCAGCGAAATAAACTTCGCCTCTCTGTACAATCAAAATCTACACCCCGATCACAGAGCGCTCTAAAGTTATTTCTGCCTCCTCTTCAGCTTGAAAAGCCTCTGAAGCAATAGAGAGATTGATTCTTGCCATTTCCTGATAGCCTTTTTGCATGGATTTATAAAAATTTTGGATGTATTCTTCTTTCTTAGCTTCTAGATATGCTCTAGTTGCCTGACTGATGATGTCACTTAAATCTCGATTCTCTTTTTTCACTAATCCATCCACCTCGTTTAGTAGGGTTTTAGGTAGTCGTACCATTACTTCTTGTAAACTCTCCGACAAAACCAAGCACCTCCGCCAACCGCCTGAACGTCCATTTTCTATTTTAATCAAATCTAATAATATCATTGTATTGCTCTAATTGCAAAGGCTTCTTTAAGAATTTATAGGCTTATAGTCCTTGTCTTAAGAAATCTTACGTTAGCTTCAATTTGAATCCACGTAGACCCTCGGTATTCGTTCGTTTATCATACAAGGTATTTCATAGGTTATCGTATCTAAATAGCGTGCGATTTCATCCATCTCGATACAATCATTACCCTCTGAACCAATTAGCGTTACTTTTGTCCCTACATCATAATATCCATCTAGCTTTATCATCGTTTGATCCATGCAAATTCTTCCGATAATTGGCATTCTCTTACCATTTACTAAAACGTTCATTCCCTGTAGTTTTCTATTCCAGCCATCGCCATAGCCAATGGGAATTGTCCCTATCCACTCATCATTTTTAGCAATATAGGTTTGCCCATAGCTAACCGATTCACCCTTGGCAATTTTTTTCACGTGAACTAGTCTACTATGAAGTGAAAAAGCTTGCTGTAGCTGGATAGCATGTTCTTCCCTCACTTCCTGAGATGGATACAACCCATACATGGATATGCCAAAACGCACACAATTATACATCTTTTCTGGAAATCTTATTGCCGCAGCACTATTTCCTATATGAATCATAACTGGCTTCTTCCAGTACTTTTTAAATACATGCAGGAATGCTTCGAACCTCTCCGTCTGTTCCCGATAGAAAGAAAGATCCTCCGCATCTGCCGTCGCAAAATGTGTAAAAATACCAGATAAGTGTATATTCTTATTCTTAGCTATTTCCTGTAAAATACTTACCATTTCTTCATCTGAACGTATTCCAATACGGCCCATCCCCGTATCTACTTTTAGATGGAGCTTTAAAGGATTTATTAAATCTTGTTTCCCTACTTCTTTAATCCAATCCAATTGAAAGAATGTTAAGGTTATATTATGTTCTGCTGCTACACTCGCATATTTGGCAGGAACAAACCCCAATACAAGTATAGGTGCAGTAATTGCGGCTTCTCTTAAAGTCAACGCTTCCTCTAGTATGGCAACTGCGAGTCCGCTCGCACCAGATTCTAATGCTTTTTTGGCCACTGGGACAATCCCATGTCCATATGCGTTTGCCTTCACAACAGCTATAACGTTACTATCTTGCGGTAGTTTTTCCTTTATTTGCGTAATATTATACGCTATTGCATCAAGATTTATTTCAGCCCAAGTATCACGGTACATTTTCTCTACCACAAGTAATTACTCCCTTCGATTTTCACATAATCCTATTATATCAAAAATAATTATCCGCCCGTAAAACGGGCGGTTTTAGTTTCGCCCTATAAGGGCACTTTACCAACGTGGCCCCTAAAGGGGCTTTTTGAATTGACCG
>NZ_JBNPWZ010000018.1:0-16671 GCF_050433565.1 Ornithinibacillus bavariensis | reverse complement strand
GAAGCATTCTCTAAAATCACAGTATTTGGTTTGTACGAAATATTCACCTTATCAATCAAGATCATAGCTATTTCTCCTTAAATACGGATGTTGGCACTAGAGGAAGAGACTCTAGTGCCAATTACTTTTTATTTCTTAGCCCTTTGAATAGTTACTGTAGCCCTTGGGTACCAAGTGTATTTTGGTTCGTACTGTTGCAGTGAGTATGTCTGACTACGCATCGTTTCTTTAGTGAAGGAACTGGTACCATAATACGTCGGGTTACCATTTTCGGGATTAAAGGTCCAGTTATATTTTCCTATTCCCCCACCGAAAGAAAGAGTAAATGTTCTTGTAATAGAACTCGTTCCGTCTACATTAGTAGTCTTTGGGTCTATAGATATGTCCACTGGAATGGCAAACAGTTCATTTTCATCCAGAACACTCTCTGCTGAGATACTAAGTGGACCTATTAAAAATAGAGACCCCAATGAAATCAAAGATAGCGTAATCCCCCTAACCTTTTTCATCTATCATCTTTCCTTATATTTACCATAATTTTACTTTAAACTCTAATAGAGTTCAACCTATTATTCTGAAAATTAAGTAGGTACTGATTATTCAGACATAAATCGACAAAAATATACCAAGATATTCACAAGTTATTACCTGAAAAAACAGTTAATAAAAAGTAGTAGATGGGTTACTGCACCTATTTGTTTAATAACGATCTATTTTTTATCACTGATTTCTTCTTAGATTGTTTTATTTTTCAATAGACTTTAACCTTTTTTCAATTATGCTTGATGAGAAAAACAAAAATGATACAATAGCTATTCCAATTACTAAATCCGTTTCTATTCCCCGTCTATATCATCATTTATGTTTATTCTTTTGCTTATTAGTACATACGTTTCACATGGGTAAAAGTTATATACTTGTTCAAGTATTCTGCTCCGTTAGTTGAAGTACTTACTATTCTAAAAGTTATTTGTATTTTAACATAACTATCCAATTCCCAGCTCAAATAACCCGATAAAACTGTAAGATTTCTAATCACTCTAAAGTAATCACAAAAAACCCTCTGTCCGTATTTAAGGGCAGAGGGTGAAAAAAATGTATCTATCCACTTTATTGAAATTTACCAACTATAATGTTACTGGACACAGAAACACTTGTTAAAACTACCGAAATCTACCTACTCCACCGTCACACTCTTAGCTAAATTCCTTGGCTTATCAACATCACATCCACGATGTAGTGCAGCATAATATGCAATGATCTGTAACGGTATTACTGTAACTAGTGGTGTCAACAATTCATGCACCTTTGGTAAAACGAAGGCATCATCGTCCTGCTCAAGACCTCTCATGCTAATGATCATCGCATTAGCACCACGAGCTACAACCTCTTGCACATTTCCACGAATGGAATAGTTCACATTCTCTTGTGTTGCAAGGGCAATAACTGGAGTGTCTTTTTCAATTAAGGCAATTGTTCCATGCTTTAATTCTCCACCAGCAAAGCCTTCTGCTTGAATATAGGAGATTTCTTTAAGCTTTAATGCACCTTCCATCGAAACATAATAATCGAGACTACGTCCAATGAAAAATGCGTTTCGAGTAGTTGCTAAATAGCTTCTTGTTAGTTCCTCTAACTCTTCCTTTTGACCAGTTAATGCTTCCATTGCATTTGCTACAATAGCTAGCTCCTGCATTAGATCGAAGTTTACTTCTAGACCTTTTGCATGTGCTGTATCGACAGCCAAAATTGCTAATACAGCAATCTGAGCCGTATATGCTTTTGTTGATGCAACTGCAATTTCTGGTCCAGCATGCAGAGGTAATGTGTAATCTGCTTCACGAGAAAGGGTGGATCCTGGCACATTGGTAACCGTTAGTGCTGGATATCCCATTTCTTTTACTTTTACTAGTACGGTACGACTATCTGCGGTTTCACCACTTTGCGAAATAAAAATAAACAGTGGTTTTTCAGATAGTAAAGGCATATTGTACGAGAATTCACTGGATACATGAACCTCTACTGGTATCCCAGCTAATTTTTCTATTAAATTCTTACCAACTAATCCTGCATGGTAACTAGTTCCTGCTGCAATAATATAAATCCGATCACAACTTCTCATTGCAGCTCGAATATCATCAGCTACTACTAATTCATGATTTTCATTTTGATATGCTTCAATAATTTTACGCATGACGATTGGTTGTTCGTCAATTTCTTTCAGCATAAAGTGTGAATAGGTACCCTTTTCAATATCACTTGCATCAATTTGTGCAGTAAAAGGATCCCTTAACACTTCTATCCCATCAAGGTTTTGAATCGAAACCGACTCACGGCTTACAATGACGATTTCTCGATCATGAATTTCTAGATATTGATTAGTAATTTTCAATGTAGCCATTGCATCACTTGCAACAACATTAAAACCATTACCTAAACCAGCCAATAATGGACTTTTGTTTTTCGATACATATAACGTATTCGGATCTTCTCTATCAATTAACGCAATTGCATAGGATCCCTTTAGAAGTCTCATTGTATGGCGGAAGCTTTCTGTTGTATCCTTGTATGTTTCATACAGTTTATCAATTAATTGTACAACTACCTCAGTATCGGTTTCACTGACAAATGTAACATCCTGAAGATACTCCCGCTTCAAATCTTGGTAATTTTCAATGACCCCATTGTGTACAAGTGTAAATCTGCCTGACGCACTTTGATGTGGGTGTGCATTTATTACACTTGGTTCCCCATGAGTTGCCCAGCGTGTTTGGCCAATACCCATCGTTGCATGAACTTCATTATCAACAGATTCTTTTAAGGCTGCGATTCGTCCCTTAACCTTAAAAATATTGAGTCCACTTTCATTTAATAATGCAATACCAGCGGAGTCATAACCACGATATTCTAATTTTTCTAGTCCGTTTAATAAAATTTCCTTTGAATCCTGTTGTCCAATATAACCTACAATTCCACACATTTTGTTGTGTTCCTCCTCTAAGGGGCAACAAACGACCGATGAAAGAACACATTTCGATGGGGCGTTTTATTGCCCCTTTCTCGTGTTTTTTGACGTACTGTTACACTCAGCCCTTTCCCTTTGTGCAATAGGTCACCCTATTGTTTTCCGGAAAAAGCATGACGACTGGAGTGTGCAATCGGAAGGCACCCGCCGAAAAATTCGATAACCTTCTCCTCGTCAACTATTTTCATTTTCCGTTCTGAAAATAGTCCAGGCGCTTTAGTTAATTTTTCTACTATCCTCCTTTCAAGCTATTCCTACTGTACCCTTTATTGAATAAAAACAATTCAAAATTAGAGCACACCTCATTTTACATGATGAACCCAATTTTGGTCAACGATAAGTTGCCAATTGAATGGGACATATCTAGTATATGGTGGATTGTAAGTATCGTTCACTAAAATGAAGTTGTTTACCAAAAGCATTAAAATAGCACATAGGATACACCTCCTATGTGCTATTAGCTATTATTACCCTTGATGTCTTTCTAGAAAATCAAGCATTGTATTGTACACTTTTATTTCATTTTCCTTTTTGGAGAATCCATGTCCCTCATCTTCCAGAACTAAATACTCTACTTCGCGTCCTTTTTCCTTTAGTTTGGCAACAATTTGATCGGACTCTTCTTTTACAACGCGAGGATCCTTTGCCCCTTGAATGACGAGCATTGGCTTCACCATTGTATCGAGATAAGTAATTGGCGAATCCTTAATAAAACGCTCTTTATCTCGTTCTGGATCACCTACCCAACGCTCCATCATTGGTTTCCAATGTGGTGGAACAGAATTAACAAAGGTAAATAAATCAGACGGGCCGAATATATCTACGACAGCTTTAAAATATTCCTGATGACGTCCGTGTAATAATAACGCCATATATCCACCATAGCTTCCTCCAACAAGGAATAGCTTATCACGGTCTGTTATATTATTTTCAAATAGCCATTCAATCCCAGCAACACAGTCTAGACGCGGACCATGTCCCCAATCCTGCTCGACTAGCTTCACAAATGAGGAACCATAGCCTGTACTTCCGCGGAAGTTCGGTGCGAAAATAGTGTATCCACGGCTAAGTGCACTTTGGAACATGGCACGGAACATTTTCCGCTCAGATGCTTGTGGTCCTCCGTGTGGCCAAAATATCGTGTGGCCATTATCATTCTCAGGGTTTGCTTTGAAAAGAAGCGCTTCTATTTCCATACCATCGAATGATCTGTATGTGACTACCTCAGGCTCTACCATTTGCTCCCTGCTTACACCAAGAACACGGTTGTTCGTTAAGTTTTCCCATTTTGTACCATCGGTAGATTTGAAAATATTAAATGGAACCGTTGCACTTCTACCTAAGAGATAGAGATTACCTGCTTTGGTTACTACTAGCTTTTCTAATACGTCAACTGGAGTTGCTAGCTTTTCAGACTTTCCAGTGGCTAAATCATAGCGATACAGAATATCCTCTACACCTTTTTCTGTAGCAAAATAAAGAAGTTGATTTTCTTTATCGTACTGAAGTCCTTTGATACTCTCATTCTCAATGCTTAGAACCGCTTCAAATTGCTTCGAATCAAGATTGTATTTCGCGATATAGCTATATTCTTGATCATAATTAGTTGTGAAATAAATATCCTTTTCAATGAAAACAGGACTAGAGGCAACATGAACCTTCTCAGCATCCGGAGTCAAGCATACTAAGTTATCGCCATCCTTTACAAAAAGTTGGATATATGTATTTGCTAAGAGACGCATATACACAAATACATCTTCCTTTTCAGAAACAGCAGCTAAATAGGTCGGCCCTACCTCTCCTTCATTAATTAGCACATCCGAGTTATCCTCTAAATGGCGAACACGCGTATTAAGAAAGTTTGGATTACCTTCAGAGGTTAAATAGTAAACTCGTTTCCCATCATCACTTAAATGGGCAAAGTAATACTTCTCCGATGAATCTCCAGTAATTAACTCCTGTGGCATGCCACCTTCACTCGGCACAGCATAAATCTGATAATTCTCATCACCTTCATTGTCATAGCCCGCTAACACATAACGTCCCTCTGGATCAAACTTGATAAAATTCGTCGATTGATCCCTCTGAGCAAAGAGATATGGAAAATTATCTGGTAGATCCATTGCCCATAAGTTCATTTTTCCATTTAGATTGGTATTGAATACTAAACGTTTCTCATCCTTACTTACTGCAAAGTCTGAAATGACATATGTACGCAAGAATTGTTCTACTGATGGTTTTGAAAACTTTAACATGTATATCCCCCTCTGTAAGTTAGCTTTCATATTTGATAACAAGTATACCTTATTTTGTTATCTTCTGACAGTTTTAACTACTTATTAAACACTGAATATAGAAAATGTCTGTCTCATGGTAAGAGGCATAAAGAGATCTAGGAGACCGTATTTCCTTTACTTTTTTATTAGTAGGTATAGAAGAACTGGAAACAAAATACACCACCACAATCATCCGCTTTTCTTCATCGAGATCTAACGATAAATCTTAATACTGTTAATAGGTGGTTACCTCAGCAATTAAAAAGAGCTGCTCTCCATATGAGAGCAGCCTCCTTATTCTGAAATACCGTACAAGCTCTTAACAACCTGCGCAATTTGATCGGTATACTTTTCACATTCTTCTTCTGTTGGCCCTTCAACCATTACACGTACGAGTGGTTCTGTTCCAGATGGTCTAACGAGGACACGTCCGTTTCCTCCAAGAGCTTGTTCCACCTTGTCAATTTCCGCTTTAATTGTTGCATCTTCTAATACTTTTTTCTTATCTGTAACTTTTATGTTTTTTAGCACCTGTGGATAGATTGTCATCTCACTAGCTAATTCGGATAATGTTTTACCAGTTTCTTTCATAACGTTTACGAGCTGAAGTGCGGATAGCATTCCATCACCAGTTGTACTGTAATCTAGGAAAATGATATGACCGGATTGTTCTCCACCTAGATTGTAGCCACCTTTACGCATTTCCTCCATGACATAGCGGTCACCTACAGCAGTTTTTTCACTTCGCATACCGTTTTCCTCTAGTGCTTTGTAAAAACCGATATTACTCATAACGGTTGAAACGATCGTATTGTGACGTAAGAAGCCTTTTTCATTCATGTACTTTCCACAAATAAACAAAATCTGGTCACCATCTACAATGTTTCCTTTTTCGTCGACTGCAATTAGTCGGTCCCCATCACCATCGAATGCTAAACCGATATCCGCACCTTTTTCAATTACAAAGGCTTGTAATTTCTCGGGATGTGTGGAACCAACACCATCATTAATATTCAAACCATTTGGTGAAGCTCCAATGGTATATATATCCGCTTCTAAATCTGCAAACAAATGAGCTGCCAAGCTAGATGTAGCCCCGTGGGCACAATCTAGTGCAATACGAATACCCTCGAAATCACTATCGATGGATTCCTTGAGGTAAGATAAGTATTTCTGACCTCCTTCAAAGTAATCAGAAACACCCCCAATATCGCCACCGATAGGTCGAGGTAAATTATCCTCACCATCTAATAGTCGTTCAATTTCTTCTTCCTGCTCATCTAAAAGCTTAAATCCATCTGGTCCGAAGAATTTAATTCCATTATCCTCGACAGGGTTATGGGATGCAGATATCATAACACCTGCCTGAGCACTAGTTGCTTTTGTTAGGTATGCAACTCCTGGTGTTGAAATGACACCTAAACGCATGACTTCTGCGCCAATAGATAATAATCCTGCCACTAAAGCCCCTTCAAGCATATTTCCTGAAATTCTCGTGTCACGTCCAATTAACACCCTTGGCTTTTCTGTTTCTTTTGTTAATACATATCCACCAAATCTACCTAACTTAAATGCTAATTCAGGGGTTAAATCCTTATTTGCTACACCCCTTACACCATCAGTTCCAAAATATTTACCCATTATGTACCTCTCCTTTACATCCCATGACTGGACGTTTTTTAAGTACGGTATTAATAATCAAATCTTATATTAAACTTCCTCAATTTCAATCGTAGCCTCTTTTATTTCTGGTTCGTATTTCACACCGTCTGGGCCACTAATTTCTACCGGGACTACATGTTTCCCACGACCCAGACCTTTTACATTTATATATATACGAAAATCCTTATCGCTTAATTCCCTAACATCTTGTTCATTTCCAGTCACAGTTATACTAGTACGCTGATTTTCAGGTTCAACAAAATTAACAACATTTCCATCAGCCGCATTATCTACTTCTAATTTTAAATTTGTGATCGATTTCGTCTGTTCTAGGACAACCTTCACATCTATTTCCTTCGTACCTGGGGCTTGGACCTTATCGGGTAACGATAAGCCGACCTTTATTGTACCAGATTTCGTTAGTTCGGATAGATTGATTGGCTCGGTTGTAATTTTGTCAACCTTATCCAAAACATTCGTTGTTGCAAAGACTTCAACTTCAGTTACAACCGGCTCCATCGATACAACACGATATCCTTCAGGAAGCTCTCCTGTCGTTGCAACACTTACAGGAACCTTCTTACTTGGATTCTCAATATCCACCGAAATAATTACCGTCTGTGGATCAATCCTTACTCCAAGCTCATTGCCTTGATTATCATATACATTAACAGGTACTTCTCGATTCTTAATAGAATCGGTTAGTCCCGTTACATCAACAAACACCTTAACTATTGCAATACGATCAATAACTTCCTTCGAGCTCGTAATGGTTACTTTATCCGTATTTAATTTAAAGTCACCTACTTGATATCCTTCGGGAAGTTTATCCTCATTTACGAAGTCGACACTCACATTAAATTCAGCCGTAGCACGCTTCTCTATCACGACATTTATTGTTTTTGGTTCAATATAAACAGAGAGCTGTTTAGGAATATTATCATATTGAATCTCTACTTCATGTTCACCTTCTTTCAAATCACGCAAATCCACAAATACCTCGAAGTTACGTTGCGTTACCACTGGGGTTAGTTCACTAGCGGTACCTTCT
Organism: Ornithinibacillus bavariensis; assembly: GCF_050433565.1. NCBI lineage: Bacteria > Bacillati > Bacillota > Bacilli > Caryophanales > Bacillaceae > Ornithinibacillus > Ornithinibacillus bavariensis. Next base: position 8,657 of record NZ_JBNPWZ010000018.1, on the reverse strand, counting down.
AAAGAAACCGTAACTGTTTCTGGAACACCACTAACCACATAGGTATCGCTATCTATTTGAATTCCTAATGGAACATCCTCTATTGTCTTTGTTTCCTTAGAACCACCAAACAAGGTAGGTATGGTACTTTCTCTATCACCTGATGTATCGGCTTCTTCGATTGCAACGAAAATATATAACATAATAGCAAAGGCTAAGGAAAGCCCGCGGATAAACCATTTACTTTTAAACCAATTATCCATGCTTTCTCCCCCTTAGCATCCAAGGCTTCTTTTCAGCTGAACGAGGTCCTGGAGATAAATTTTCAAGTAAAAACTCTCTTAAGTCTTCTTGACTCATATCTCTCTTTAATTCGCCATTCTTCGTTCCAGAAATGCCACCTGTTTCCTCTGAAACGACAATTGTCAAGGCATCCGTTACTTCACTAATTCCCATTGCAGCTCTATGCCTTGTTCCTAGTTCCTTGGAAATAAAAGGACTCTCTGATAACGGAAGATAGCAAGCTGCTGCAACTACTTCATCATTTTTAATAATAACTGCACCATCATGTAGTGGTGTGTTTGGTGTGAATATATTGGTTAACAGTTGATGCGTTAACTTCCCATTAATTGGAATACCTGTTTCAATGTACTCACCAATTCCCGTCTCACGTTCAATTGTAATTAATGCACCAATACGACGTTTAGCCATATATCCTGCAGCATGTACGATGTCCGTAACTAGTTTTTCAAACTTCTCTTGTTCGGACTTCGTACTTCTAGAGAACAAATTACCTCTTCCAATTTGCTCTAAAGCTCTTCTAAGCTCTGGCTGGAATAAGATAATAATGACAAGAAAACCCCATCTGATGACTTGTTCTGTTATCCAATATAGTGTTGGTAAGTCCATTAAAAAGCTAATTACACGTACAACAAAAATGACTACAATACCTTTTAAAAGTTGAATCGCCTTTGTGCCACGTATTAGCATAATTAATTTATATAGAACATACCAAACGAGACCAATATCGACGAGCATTCTAAGTAAGTCTAATATACCGAAATCCCCATTAGGCATGTCTTGCACATCCTTCTATCCATCAATTCTCTTCCCGTCTTTACAAGTTAAACCGGCACCAAAAAAATGTCCGTGCGAAAAAGTGGAGTTACTGCCAGTATAACATTTTTATTATACCACAATCTCCAATTAATACGTGATATAGCTTCTACCTTTTTTCAAGAATAGTAGGATAGATAAAAAAAGAAAAACCCGGCTTCCCACCAGGTTTTAATCTCCAAATGCAAAAACTCCTTTAACCAAATTCTGAATGTGATACCATACCCATTCAAATACCGCATCTACTTCTTTTAATTCTCCATTTACTGCCCCTACTGAAGCCATTAACCCATCGCTGTCCAAGACGTCGGATTCATCTACTAGCTTTCCATTAATTAATGTAACATTACCATCTACAGTACCATCTATTCTTAAATTGCCATTCTGCACAACCAAATCTCCATCAACAGTAACGCCTTCAGGTACAATCACTAAATCGCCTTTTACAATTAAATTTTCTGGATTAGAAACCATAAGTTGTGTATCCTTTTCCCAAACAGAAAATAATCCGGTAAGCATAAAGAGAAAGAAAATTGCAGCTGCAGTCAGTACTGGATGCATTTTAAACCACCGTAAATAGCGTACCCGTTTTTTCTCAATAGGCAGCTGGTCCATTACTTTTGATGCAAAGCCTTCTGGTGCTTTGATTCTTTCTGTGCTTTGAATTAATGTGACTGTGCGCTTTAGTTCATGAAGATGCTTTTGACATGCTAAACATTCCTCTAGATGGACTTTCAATTCATGTTCTTCTGCCCTCGTAATATCCCCATCTAAATGCTTATGCATTAATTCTAATGCCTTTTTATGACAATCCAACTGGATTCACTCCTTTTATACATGACGAAGCTTTTTACGCAAAGCTTCTCTTCCTCGATGAATTCTAGTCTTCACCGTCCCAATCGGGATATCTAATATTTCACTAATTTCTTGTAGTGAAAAATCTTCTAAATACCGCAACATGATAATGCTTCGATATTTAGATGGAAGCTCTGCTATTTGTTTTTGAATATATGTCTGAAGCTCAAGACCTTCCAACTCATCCTCAGGTAGCTTGTCATCTGCAGCTAATTGCGAATACATATCCAAGCCATCTGTTCCTTTTACTTCAGCATCCAAGTAATAATCCGGTTTTCGTTTTCGTAACCTGTCGATTGTTAAATTTGTCGCGATTCGGTACAACCAGGTTGAAAACTTTCTACGCTCATCATAGGAGTGGATATTGACATAAGCACGAATGAATGCTTCCTGTGCAATATCCTCGGCTTCATGCTGATTACCTAGCATTCTTAGACAATGCTGATATATTTTATCTTGATAGAACATGACCACATCTTCAAATGCAGTTTGATCCCCTTTTTTTACCTGTTTGATTTTCTCTCTAATTATTAATTCCATTCCCTGTACCTCCGCTGATGCGGTATTAAACCTTACGTTCTATCTATAAAAAGGTTTCACTTTTTTAAAAAAATTTTTTAATCCGCCGATAATTTATTAAATAGTAAACATTTTCCATTCTATTATAACGTATTTCAAGGGAAAAATATCGATTTTTCTAAATTTACTGTTGCAAAAGGATACTTTATTCCTTAATATAGTTTAATGTATAGCAATAGGGGGAATACATATGGATAAGCTTTTATTACAAAAGATAGAGCAATGCCGTAAAGAGATGATTGCACTAAGTGGTTCCTACAAGCTTTCGTCAGAAGTAATGGTGGAAACAAGTAAAAAATTGGACCATCTATTAAACGAATATCAACTAAAATGTAACCAATAAAAAAGGCATTAATATAGTATCAACGCCTTTTTAAAGAAAACTATTTAAGCTTTTCACCAAATAAAGAACCCATTAATCCAACAGCTAATGTAGCTGTTTTATTTTTTTCATCTAATATTGGGTTTACTTCTACAACCTCTAATGATGTAATAATATCCGATTCAGATAGCATTTCCATTGCTAAATGGCTTTCTCGGTAAGTCATTCCACCAAGTACCGGTGTACCAACACCAGGTGCCTCTGTAGGATCTAAGCCATCTAAATCAAGGCTGAGATGTACACCATCAGTGCGCTCTCTTAAATAGGAAATTGTTTCCTCCATCACAGCAGACATTCCCATACGGTCGATTTCATGCATCGTATATACCTTTATACCCTTTTCCCGAATGAGTTCCCTTTCTCCTGGGTCTAAGGAGCGTGCACCAATGATGACAATATTTTCAGGCATTACTTTTGGTGTATAGTTATATAAATTTGTTAATTTTTCATGGCCTAGTCCCAGACTTACTGCTAGTGGCATACCATGGATATTACCAGATGGTGATGTTTCACTTGTGTTTAAATCCCCATGAGCATCATACCAAATTACTCCTAGATTTTTATAATGTTTTGAAATACCCGCTAAGCTACCAATCGCAATACTGTGGTCACCACCAAGAATTAATGGGAATGCACCCTTTTGTATTTCCTCATCTACCATTTTTGCAAGTGTTTCATTAGCTTCTATTACCTGTTCTAGATTTTTTAATTTACCATCATCTTCTATTTTCCCTGGTCGGTTAATCGGTATATCTCCAAGGTCATGTATATCATATTCTAACGTTTGTAATCTCTCAATCGCTCCTGCATAACGAATGGCACTTGGTCCCATATCTACTCCACGACGACTTTGTCCTAAATCCATTGGGACACCAATTAATGATATTTTATTTTTCATAATTTATTGCCACCTCCAACAATTATTGTACTAAAAATCATTTCAACGACTCAACTCGACAATTTTTTGAATATTTATGCGTTTCGTTTTAAATAGTGAAATGGCCATTAAAAATAGGCATCGTTACCGATAACGATACCTTCCTATATGATCAAGGCTCCATTTCGGTACGGTTTGATTTCTAACGGGATGATACCTGCTTTCTTCCAAGCATCCTCCAACCGTTTTGCGCTTTCTTCTGATGGCATGAAGGCAATCCCACAATCTCCGCCACCTGCGCCAGATTGCTTTGCTGCACCACCAAATTCTTCCGCTAAATCACATAATGTTTTAATCATGGTAGTTTCTAGTTCTGTTTGCGCCTCTTTCCCAACCGTTACCAGTGCTTCTCTATTCTGCTTTATCCCTTGTAATAGTAAGGGAATATTTTCTTGCTTTGCCCCTTGTAAAAAGTTACTGACAGCTTTTTCACTTTGCTTGAGAAACGTTTGATATTTTTCTATTTGAGTAGTCTTTAAATTTAATATTCGCTGAACTAAATTGCCCGTCGATGCCGGGCTACCTGTCCAACCGATACAAAGATGAATTGATTTAGGCATAACTATGGATTCAATGCTCCAGTAATCCCAATCCATATCAATTAGCTCAGAGATGGAGCTTGCCTTTTGATACGTATCTCTTAACCATTCTGCCTGAAAGGAGGAATATTGCAATATACCTCCATAGGACGATGCAGCAACATCCGCACCAGAACCATTTCCTTGTGCCTTCACATGCGATATCGAAGCGAGCTTGAAAATTAGCATTGGGCTTGGTTCCTTATCAAGATGAAATGCTAGAATAGCTGAGATGACCCCAACTACTACCGCAGCACTTGAACCAAGTCCGAACTTTTTTCCTGTTGACTTGTCATCTAGTTCACTTTTAATGTGCAGTGAAACATTTTGAATAGGGATACCCTTTTCTATTAAGTATAGACAAGCAACATCCAATGCGCCCTGGACAAAATTAACTCGAGGATCATCTGAATAAATGGTAACACAATAATTATCAACGTCCCACTGAATATCTTGCAAATGAAATTTTTCTAGAGTTATTCTTTTTTTGTCCGCAGGTTTTATAGTTACATAGACGAACCGATTTACAGCCATCACCGCTAACTTTTGATACGGCTCTAAGACGGCAAATTCACCAGCAATCATTAATTTACCTGGCACCTGTATTGTCATTGCTGTATTAGGCAAAATCTTCATCCCCTAAATAGGTAATTCCTTGCCCCACACGACTTAATTTTACATCGGTAACACCTTGAATGCTTTGTAATGCCTGTTTGATTTGCGCTTCGTACTCCGGTAGATATAGCACCTTCACATTAGGTCCAGCATCAATAGTGAAATAAGCGGGAATTCCTGAATCTCGTAATTGCTTTACGGTCTGCATAACTGTAACAGTAGTATCAAGCCAATATGTAAAAGGAGGGCTTGCACCTAAAGTTGTCGCATGCATTTTCAAGCAATTGGCTTCAGCAATTTCCCCTACCTTTGTAAAGTCACGTTCTCGGATCCCTTCTTTAATAGCCTCGAGATCTGCAGGAATACTTTCCACCCACCCTTTAAAAAAGGGCGAAGTTTCTACCGTATGCTTCATCCCTGCTCTACTTGATACTTTTTTCATTTTAGAAGATAAGACAACAGCCGCTACCCGAATATCCCAATGATCCTTTGCTACTACTGGAACCGCAAAGGAGTCAGAGCCATCTTCTTTTTCACCCTTTTGCCATTCTGCAAATCCACCATAGATGGAGCGACAAGCAGAGCCTGAGCCTTGTCTTGTCAATCTAGATAATTGTTCATCAGAAAGATTTAGGCCAACAGCCTTTGTGGAAGCAGCAGCCAATGCTGCGAAGCCGGAAGCTGAAGAAGCGAAACCTGCTGCTGTCGGAACAGCATTCACGGATTTTACTTCAGCAAAAACATACCTTCCAGCTAGGTCACGAACTAAATTCAAGAATTTTGTTACACGGTCTGCTTGTTCCCCTTGGACAAGGGAATCATTTAAATAAAAAACATCATTGGTCAATTCTTCCTTGAATGACACATTAGTTATCGTGTGAAACCCATCTAACGTAATGGATAAACTATTATTGGTAGGTAAGATAAGCTCTTCATTTCGCTTTCCCCAGTACTTAATTAACGCTATATTTGTATGTGCTTTTGCAGTTGCTTTCATGACGTTCCCCTTTTCAGAAGCCACTTATATAGTAATCAATCTTGTTTTCTTAACGTAAAAGGCCAAACCGCATAGGCACCAAATTCCTTTAGCTTTTCGGCTAACTGTCTTGAATGTATCTCATTTTTGGCTAGTGCAATAATACAACCACCGTTCCCAGCACCTGTAAGCTTCGCACCTAATGCCCCTTCCTTACGGGCAAAATTTATCAAACGATCCAAGCCTTCATCACTTACTCCAAGAGCAGCTAATTCTTTTTGGGCTTCATTTAATAGTTGACCAAGAATATTTCTTCCTGCTTTTTCTAATGCATGTTTTGCTTGATGTGTTAGCTGTCCAATTCGCTCAATCTTTGTCTGGATCCTCTTTGGAGCTTTTTTCAACATATGGGCAACCGATTCAACAGCCGACCTAGTATCACCAATACGACCAGAATCCGCTACAATAAAATGAAAATCTTCACCCGGTCGTATATAACCGACAGGATTTTCCTTTTCAAACCATACGGGTGATTCAGAGGTAATCGTTAATGTGTCGATTCCACTAGGTGAACCATGTGCAAATTTCTCTGCTATATTAGCGAAATGCAGTAATTCTCTTTCTGTATATTGTACCTCAGCAAAAGAAAACAATGACCGGATAATAGCGATTGCCACTGAAGCACTAGAGCCCAATCCCTTCCCAGGCGGGATAGAGGATTTAACTCGGATTATCATATTTTTATTCGGTAGTCCTAAATACTTTAGGGTTGCATGTATACTATTAACGATTCCTTCTAAGGTAACAGGAGCAGCATCCATTGGACCTCGATAAAACGTACTATCAAATTTCGTCTTTCCTGGCTGATACTCTATTACCGATTCAACCCCAACTAATGGAAAGGGAATTGCAATTGCAGGTTGTCCGTGTACAACTGCATGTTCACCAATTAAAATTAATTTACTGTGAGCAATACCTATTCCACTTTTTTCTGTTGTAGTTAATTTATCTGTTATTGTTAATTTTTCTGCGCTCATTTTGTATACTGTTCCACCAATTCTTTAGCTTTTCCTACACGGATTTCTTTCTCTTTTACTAATTGTTCAGCTATAATATCGATCATCTCCCCGGTAGCACCTGCAGCAATAGCAACAGAACGAGAATGAAGCGCCATATGCCCCTTTTGTATTCCATCTGTAACTAATGCCTTCAAAGCACCTAGATTTTGAGCTAACCCTACAGCAACAATCACCTGTGCAAGCTCAGAGGCTGAATCCACCTGTAATATTTTATGCGCAAGCTGAGAAATTGGATGTACGCGAATAGCACCGCCCACAGTCCCAATTGACATTGGTAATTCTAATTCACCAACAAGATTTCCTTCTTTATCAACAGACCATTTCGTCATCGATCGATAGCTTCCAAAGCGAGAAGCATAAGCATGTGCTCCTGCTTCAACCGCACGCCAATCATTTCCTGTAGCGATTACCACAGGATCAATACCATTCATGATTCCTTTATTATGCGTAACAGCGCGATATGGATCAGAATCCGCAAATTCGAAAGCATAAACAACGCCATCACGAACCTCTTCACCAGAGAAATCACCAGTTACTAGCAATTCTGGTGGGATAACACAGGTAGCTTTAGCGACACAGCGATCAGCAAAGTTAGACAGGATTCGTAAATAAACCTTACCATCTGTAAGTTCTTCCACTGTAGGTGCTAATGACTCGACCATTGTATTTATTATATTAGCTCCCATTGCGTCACAAGTGTCTATATATAAATGTAAAACAAGCATTTTACCATAGCTGGATTCAGGAGAATCATTTAGAATTCGCACATCTAAATCTCTAGCTCCCCCACCCCTAGCAACAATACTCGGATATGCAGCGTTAGCAGCATCTATTAAAGCTTCCTTCTGTTCCAATAATATTTGTTTTGCCTGTTCATAATTAGAGCATCCAACAACCTGGATTTGGCCAATCATAATTCTTTCTGAGGCTTCCGTTTTAAAACCACCTGCATCGCGTACAATTTTAGCTATATGGCTAGCAGAGGCTACAACTGAAGGTTCTTCAATTGCCATCGGTATAACATAATCTTTCCCGTTTATTAAGAAGTTCAATCCTAAACCTAATGGAAGTGGAAAAGTACCCACCACATTTTCAATCATTTTATCTGCAGTCTCGATTGGTAATGCTTCATTTGATGATAAGACCCCTAAGTCCTCTTCAGAAAGCTCAAGAGCTTCACGTAATAGCTCTTTCCGTTCCTCAACTGTTTTTTTATAAAAACCAGGAATCCTAGAAGATTTCATACCAACCATCCTTTATATTGTCTATTTAAGTTCAAAAGTTATTAGTTTTATCATTTCAAATTATGAATTACTCTATCTATTATGTTAAAAAAACATATAAAATGCAAATAATTATCCGCCCGTAAAACGGGCGGTTTTAGTTTCGCCCTATAAGGGCACTTTACCAACGAGGCCCCTAAAGGGGCTTTTTGAATTGACCGTCAACCGTTTATCTTCCTATACTTCTTTAAATGGATCGACGTATTCTCGTTTACTCATATTGTCTCGCAAACGATCCTCTGATTCTTGCTCTCGAATGTATTTAGCTATTGTTTTTT
>NZ_JBNPWZ010000017.1:0-41085 GCF_050433565.1 Ornithinibacillus bavariensis | reverse complement strand
ACGGTCAATTCAAAAAGCCCCTTTAGGGGCCACGTTGGTAAAGTGCCCTTATAGGGCGAAACTAAAACCGCCCGTTTTACGGGCGGATAATTATTTAATGTGGCATTTTTCCCTGTATAGGTGCAAACCCGTTTAAATAATTTTGCATATCTGCTTCATTTAGCTGAGGCACCTGATAGTATTGATGTTTATTTTGATACAAGAATACTTCATACGCCATTTCAATAAGGTTTGGAATACTGTCAGCAAATACTCTTCTCATTACTGGATTCGTGGATTCAAGAGCAGCCATTGTAAATGCAGATGCACTTGATTTTAAGCAGCCCATCATGAAGCTTGTAATACACTCATCATTTATTTCATTAATAGATTGTGCAGGTTTCTTCGGTTGAGATGGGGTCATGCCATACACGACATCGTTACTTGTTGTCATATTGTATGTTTGTGTTTTAACAGACGGTTCATTACCAGTTTTAAGTGTTTCCACAAGTGTGTTATACATTTGGGTTAAAAATGTTTTATGTTGCTGCATAATTGTTTTTAACTGTTGGTCTTGAACATGCTGTTCATAAATCATATATTGCTCTAATCCCCCAACTAATCCCCCTATAGCCTCATGTGCATCCAATAACTCGTGTCCACCATGACTCATTTTGGCAGGCATTGCTGAAGTACCTGTTAAGTTTTGGTTTTGTGGTTGGTTCATATTCATGTTCATACAAATCCCTCCTTAGTAAGAATCACGTATATTATTGTCTATTCTGGCAGAAATATTCCCCGTCATAAATTAGTCAAAATGTGTATGATTGCCAGTCTTTTATCTACAATTTTACACACAATATTATAGAGGTTTGTTCGTGAATTTTTTTAGCATCAATGCTACGATGGTGATAATTACGTTGGAGGGAGAGAAAAAAATGATAGGAAGATTGCCAATCCAGTTAACCGATCGTATTCATTTAATCGATGGATTTGATATGGGGATTCCTTCTAGAACCGGTACTTATGTTATTGATGAAGAGGAGTTAACCATCGTAGAAACTGGCCCTAGTCCTTCCATTAAGTATATTAAAAAGGGCTTGGAAGCATTAGGACATACCTTGAATGAAGTAAAGTACATAATTGTTACACATATTCATTTAGATCATGCTGGTGGTGCAGGCGTTCTCTTAAAGCTTTGTCCACATGCAAAGGTAGTGGTTCATCCCCGTGGAAAACGTCACCTCATGGATCCTCTAAGATTAACTGGTGCAGCTAGGGCGATATATGGAGAGAGCTTTTCAGAGTTTTTTGATCCAGTAGAGGCCGTACCAGAGGATAAGTTAATTGTTAAAGGTGATGAGGACACTCTTTCTATAGGATCAAGCTGTACATTACAGTTTTTGGATACACCAGGTCATGCTAGACACCATTTAAGTATCTATGACCCAGTAAGTAATGGAATGTTTACCGGAGATACTGTCGGAGTTCGTTACGATCAATTAGATTCGCTTGGACTGGACCTGTTTTTACCGTCTACTTCTCCTAATCATTTTGATCCAGATGCCATGCATGAATCAATTAATCGTATGTTAGATATGAATTTAGATTTCATTTTTTACGGTCATTTTGGTATGACGATGAAGACTACTGCTGCATTGCACCAGGTATCGGAATGGCTAGACATTTTTGTAGCAGAAGGGGAAAGGGTTATTGCGGAAGGTAAGGGCTACGATGTGCTTGCGCAACGATTGCTGAATCGAGTAAGGGAGCATTTACGATCCCTTCACGTGCCAGATGATCATCAAGTTTATATTTTGATTAATTTAGATATGCAGATAAGTTCACTTGGAATAATTGATTATTTTCAAAAGCTGAAGCATTAATATAATAGATAAGCGGCATTCCTGCATTTCTTGGGAACACCGCTTATTTATTAATGGTTGATTATTTGGTTTTGAAACTCAATCCCCTTTGCTTGTAAAAAGGATAGAATTTTTCCATAAGCATCCTCAACGTTTTCTGCTTCAATGATTACTTTTTCCCCTTTAAAATCCTTTGTAGCATACGCATAACGAGGGTCATAATAATGGCTTAATAATAATTTCGTTGCTTCACTGAAGTTCTGTTCTTGAAGAAAAACATCGATTTCCTTTGCAATTGGAACATGAATTCGCTTTTGGATGATTCGGAATGCTTCCACAAACTTTTCAGGGTTGCTCCATGGCTGATAATCATCTAAAATATTTCGTACTCGCTCATCCACAGGCATTTGGATGACAAACTGTAAGCCCCGCTCTTTTTTTTCATAAATAAAATCTGGAATTACGACCTTTCCTATTCTTTTACTTTCCCCTTCAACAAAGATATAGGATTCATCTTCCATTTCCTTCATTTTTTCTACTAGTAGGGATTCAAAGCGCTTTTGGTTGCTAGGGTTTAAACCGATATGACCAAAAATAGAACCACGATGTTTGGCCATCCGCTCAAAGTCAAGAACAGGGTAGCCGTTGTCTGCTAGTTTTTTTAAAATGGCAGTCTTTCCTGTACCAGTAAAGCCGTTCAATACTAGGAATTCTGGTTTGAATTCTGCCATAGCAAGGACATCGACCACATAATGTCGATAGGATCTTATTCCACCAGACAAACGTGTAGCATGAATGTCCATCAATTCAAGTACTGTTGCCGCTGTTTTACTTCTCATCCCACCACGCCAGCAAAAAACGGTTATAGGGGTATCAATTTTTTTAAATGCACTTATAAATGCAGGCAGTTTCTTTGAAAAGATCTCTAGCCCCCGTTGTTTGGCCTCATCTGGACCGACTTGTTTGTAAAGTGTACCAACCTCAGCCCGCTCCACATCATTAAAAATGGGAATATTAATACTGCCTGGGATGGTCCCCTCCTCAAACTCCTTTGGAGATCGAACATCAACTAATGTATGATTTTGAGTATTTCGTTTTTCCAATAACTCAGGTAAGGAAATATCCTGAAACATTCTTACACCTTCATCCTAACGAACTATAATTTTTCCTGGATTTTCTGCTATAACTTCTCCAATCATGCTTGCTTCGACACCTTTCTTTTGCAGTTCGGAGAGTAATTGATCTGCTTCATTGCCGTTGACAGAGATTAACAAGCCCCCTGAGGTCACCGCATCACAAAGGATATGTCGGTCTATTGAATCCATGGATTCTGGATAGATGACTATATTTTCAATATGTTTGTAGTTGTTTTTTGTACCGCCTGGTATCGAACCAGCTTCTGCTAGCTCACGAACTCGAGAGAGAATTGGCACTTGGTCAGCATAGATGACTAAGCCAACATTACTGCCAGTAGCCATTTCTGAACCATGACCAAGTAAACCGAAGCCTGTTACATCAGTTGCTGCATGGACATCATAGTTCTCCATCACTTCGGCTGCCGTTTTGTTTAAGGTCGTCATAACAGATGTGACGCGCTTGATTTCATCTTCGGTTAGTAAATCTTTTTTAATGGAAGTAGTGAGAATGCCAACACCTATTGGTTTGGTTAGGATGAGCTTATCTCCAGGCTTAGCTCCTGCATTGCTTCTTACTTTATTAGGATGGACAATTCCAGTAACAGCTAATCCAAATTTAGGCTCTTTATCATCAATGGAGTGACCACCAACGAGTGTAACATTAGCTTCTCTCAGCTTATCTCCTGCACCTCGAAGTATTTCAGATAAAATATTTTTATCTAATGTAGAGATTGGAAATGCAACAATATTTAATGCTGTTAATGGCGTTCCACCCATCGCATACACATCACTAAGGGCATTCGTTGCAGCGATTTGTCCAAAGTCGTAGGGATTGTCCACGATTGGTGTAAAGAAATCAAGTGTCTGAACGAGTGCAATATCATCAGTTAATTTGTATACGCCTGCATCATCACTAGTATCAAGTCCAACTAATAAATTCGGACTTGCAACTGGCGCAGGGATGTTGCGTAATACTTGAGCAAGGTCAGCGGGGCCAATTTTACAGCCGCAGCCTCCTTTAGTCGTTAACGAAGTAAGCTTAATTTGATTATCGTCCATGTTTATCAACCTTTCTATTTGATAAATATACTTAAATATTAATTTCAAGAGCTATTGGACAGTGGTCACTGCCAAGAATAGTGGGCTGTACATGGGAATCAATTAAAAGATCCTTAAGTCTTTCCGACACGATGAAATAATCGATTCTCCAGCCGATATTCCGTTCACGTACCGTTTTCATATAGGACCACCACGTATAGATTCCTTCCTCATTAGGATAAAAGTATCATAAGGTATCAATAAATCCAGCCTCTAGGAAGCGAGTCATTTTACCGCGTTCTTCATCAGTAAAACCAGAATTCCCATAATTGGACTTATAGTTCTTAATGTCAATTTCCTGGTGGGCAACATTTAAATCCCCACATAGCACGACAGGCTTTAGCTTATCATGTGCTAAAACATGTTCTAATAATGCATCTTCCCACTCTAAACGTACATCTAATCTGGCTAAATCGCGTTGGGAATTTGGTGTATACACATTCATTAAGAAAAAGTCTTGAAATTCTAATGTAATAATTCTTCCTTCTGGCTGTGCTGGGTTGTCACCTAAGCCATATTTCACGGATAGTGGTTTTTGTTTAGTGAAAATGGCGGTTCCGGAGTACCCTTTTCGAAGAGCATAATTCCAGTATTGATAATAGCCATCTAAATCCAGCTCAATCTGACCTTCCTGAAGCTTTGTTTCTTGAACACAAAATATATCTGCATCAATATCCTGAAAATAATCTAAAAATCCTTTACGCACACAAGCGCGTAAACCATTCACATTCCATGATACTAGTTTCATTGGTTCTCCTTCTCTATCGTATATTCAAACGTCTATTTTTATACTATTTATCATAACACCTAATGAAAAATCGGTCATGAATAGCGTTTTTAAAAAAATTTTCCAAAATATGTTGACGATGAGGTGTATTAATCATATAATACAGTCAAGTGGTGTGTATTAAGAGGTTAATACATATTTTTTTGCAAGATGCGTATTAAGTGATTAATACACTGTAGACAAGTGAGTTTCATCTTGAAAATGGGAGTTGTGGATATGGATGTAAAGTTCAATAACAGAGACCCGGTGTATATCCAAGTGATTCGGCACTTCAAAGAGAAGATTGCTACCGGTGGCTATGAGCCAGGTCAAGAGATTCCATCCAGACGAGAACTGGCAAATAATTTAAAAATAAATCCAAATACAGCGCAAAGAGCTTATAAAGAAATGGAGGAAGAGGGCTTGATATTTACAGAAGGGAATTTACCAAGTCGCATTACAAATGATCCGGAAGTAATTCGAAATGTACGAAAAGAATTGATACTCGAAGCAGTCCATTCATTTGTTGCTTCCGTACAATCCATAAATGTGCCACTGGAAGAGGCACTACATCTGGTGAAGGAAAATTATCAAAGAAACAAGAATGAACAGGAGGAGAGCCTGTGATTGAAGTTAAAGATGTTACAAAAAAATTTGGAAGAAAACCTGTATTAAAAGGGGTTTCTTTTACAGCAAATAAGGGTGAAATTACTTGTCTTATTGGGATTAACGGAGTTGGAAAAACGACCATTCTTAATGCGATTATGAACCTTACACCGCTCAATAGTGGTGAAATATTGATTGATGGAGAAAGAATTAATAAGCACAGCTACGAAAAAATAGCCTTCATCCCAGATGCGATTACAATGCTTCCAAACATGAAAATATCGGATGCTATGCGGTTTATGGCTGATTACTATCAATGCTGGAACCAGAAAAGAGCAGATGAAATGATTGGTTTTTTCAAGCTTAATCCGAATGACCGTATCTCAACACTTTCAAAAGGGAATACAGCAAAGGTTAATATGCTGCTTGGTCTAGCAATGGATGTTAACTATATTTTAATGGATGAACCATTCTCTGGTATTGACATTTTTAGTCGGGAGCAAATTGCAGATGTCTTTACAAGCCATTTAGTGGAGGATCGTGGAGTAATTATCACAACACACGAAATTAATGACATTGAACATTTAATCGATAAAGCTGTTCTTCTAAATGAAGGAGTCGTTTTAAAGGAATTTAACGCTGAGGAAATACGTGAAAGTGAAGGGAAATCAGTAATTGATGTGATGAGAGAGGTGTACCTAAAATGATGCGTTATTTAAAACTGACAAACTTTGAGTTAAGTCGCTTCTTTAAAATTTATTTGGTGTTAATTGGGGTTACATTCGTCATGCAATTGCTGGGTGTTGTTTTTACCTCAAATAAATATTTAAGTGCAATTAAGGAGTTATTAGAAAGTGGTATGACACAAGAGGAGGCGCTTAAGCAATGGGGGCCATTCTCTTTTTATAATGTAACAAGTTCCTTTTGGTTTTTCGCACCGGTAGCATTATGCGCGGCTAGCTTATTAATTTATGTGTTATTTATCTGGTATCGAGATTGGTTTGGTAAAAATACCTTTGCCTATCGATTATTAATGCTACCTACAGCGAGAATCAATGTTTACTTTGCAAAAGCGACAGCAATCTTTCTGATGGTTCTGGGACTTATATCACTACAGATTGCATTTCTACCGATTGAAAGTCATTTATTACAGTCTATCGTTCCAGCTCCGTATTTAGAGGAGCAAGGCATAAATCAAATGATTAGTAGTTTTGATTCGCTAAGAATTCTATACCCTACAACATTTATTGAATACTTAACCCATTATGGAGTAGGGTTAATGGCTGTACTAGTAGTATTTACGGGGGTTCTATTTGAAAGATGTTTCCGTTGGAAGGGGATACTTCTAGGCGTATTGTTTGCAGGGATTAGCCTAATTGTATTTTTCTTGCCAGTAATTATCCAAGAATTTGTGTTGGTGCAATTCTTTTATCCTACTGAGCTTTTCTTTCTAATGGTTCTAACAGGATTAATAGTGATGACAGGGTCGATTCTGATGAGTAATTATCTACTAAATAAGAAGATAAGGGTGTGATAGGATGTTGGTCAAGCAATTTTGGAGACTTATTTCGTTAATCATTGTTATTGTCGTTGTTCTTGTGACGTACTTTGTTCACACGGGATTAGTAGTAGCTGGTCAATTTCCAGAGTTTATCATAAAGACTGTAGAAGGTGATGAATCGGTAATAAAGAATGTAGAAATATACGGAGACTATTATCGTAATGACCAATATTCTAGCCCTGTAACAATCTCTAATACTGGATCATTCTATTTTGCAGAGCAGTCTTATTTTCAAAGATTAGAATCAAGTTTCCCACGAAATGAAGTTTCAAAGTTAAAAGAAAAATATCGGGGCTTTATGAGAGGAAAGTGGGATTATCCTACTTCTTACTTCGAGAATGAAAAGTTCCTTGCATATGTTGATTTACAATTCTCAACGAGAGTATTGCAAACAAATTATCATCAGGATTATTCACTATATGTTGATGTATTAAACAAATCTACGAATGACTCTAGTGAATTTAAAGTTACGATACCTGGACAAGAAGGGTCTGAGTACTTCGATTTAGTAGATGTTCAAATGACAGATGAATTATTAAAAGTGGTTATCAAGATACAATCCTACGTTGATGGTGGTCAGAATTTCGCTAAGCTAAATGTCTATACAATTGATCCTTCCTCAAAGAAACTTATTGGTGATGAAACGATTGGAAGCACTGAGGAAGAAAATCAAGAAAATGTCATTCGCTGGCACAACATTGAATTGTTAAATAATTTAAATGATATGCATGAAGAAAAAAATCTACTTGTAATGAAGGAAGAATTAGAGGAATCAAAGGCATCTGTGGATGAAAACATTGCTCAAGATGATACTGCGTCTGAAATAATTAATCGTTCTTTATATATATTTAATCTCGATTCTCTGGAGATGAAAGAGCTTAAGGTGTCAGAGACTTTAAAGGAAGAATTAATTAATGCAAATTTATACTCTGATGTAATGATAAGCGACAATCAGGTATATTTGGCGTATTTACTAGATGGAAAACTGACAGTGCTAGGATTTAATCTAGAAACTTATAAGGAAGAATCGAAAGTCAGCTTCGACGTACAAGAAATGGGAGTAGAAAATATAAGTGATGTCACATTGAAGAACGACAAGGTCTATGCGCTGGGATTATATAAAGATAATCTAACCACAGCAAATGTATTTGTTGGTGACGTGACCTCTGGTAAGGTCTTGTATCAAGGTGAAATAGAAGCTAAGAACACAAAAGACAACGAAGATACCTATCATTTAGAAATGTATGATCTTATCGTACAGTAATTGGAGGAGTTTTTTTGATAGAAATTAAAAAACTAAATCATCATTTTGAATTAGGAAAAAAAGGCCAAAAGACAGTTTTACCAGTATTAAAAGACATTACGATGGAGGTCAAAAAAGGGGAAATTGTCTCCGTTGTTGGAAAAAGTGGCTCAGGTAAGTCAACATTATTGAATCTAATTAGTGGATTTATTCGACCAACTGAAGGAACAATTTGGATTGATGGTCAGGAAGTAACAGAATTCTCGGAAGCGAAGTTTGCAGATTTTCGCCTTCAGCATATTGGCTTTATATTTCAAAGCTTTCAGCTAATTCCAACGATGACTGCCTACCAAAATATTGAACTACCTTTAATCTTAAAAGGTGAAGGTGAATCAAAGCGAAAACAAATTGTCAATCAGTTATTAGAAAAGGTAGGTCTGGTCACATATAAGGATCATTATCCTAGTGAATTGTCTGGTGGACAGCAGCAGCGAGTTAGTATAGCAAGGGCATTAGTGTTAGAACCGACACTAATCCTTGCTGATGAACCAACTGGTAGTTTAGATAGTGAAACAGAGCAAGAGATTTTACAGATAATCCAAAAATTAAATAAGGAATTAGGAATTACATTCTTAATTATTACTCATGATGAGGAAGTAGCCAGAATCGGTCATCGAACAATAGTAATTAAAGATGGACGCCTAATGGAAGGCGGGGTTGCAGTTTGAAGCTGAAAGATAAATACCGTTTTATACGACAAAATATTAAGAAGAATAAAGCACGTACCTTTATGACGATTCTAGCAACAGCAATGGGCTGTGCATTTCTAATTGTATTAGCCTCTGTTGGTTATGGTTTACAACAAAGTGTTGTAAAAGAGACGTTAGAGGATCAGGTTGTTACCGAAATCAATGTACATGGCAAGATAAAAGATGATAATTATTATCCGATTACGAATGATGAAATTACTTTTCTAGAGAAGGTAGACCACGTAAAAGCAGTTACTAGAAAAAAACAACTAGCTCAAATACCGATGTTTCATTTGGATAAGTATCAAACAGAATCAGTTGCTGTTTCAACACATTTTCCTTCTGAAGTTAAAGCAGGGCTGAAGCTGGAAGAAGGTAAATTGCCGGAGAATGCGAATGAAGTAGTCGTTGGTTATCAATTTATTGATACGCTAATGCTAGGTTCTGAAAAGGATGCATTTGATGAAGAATCTGGTAAGGTTAAGGATGAATATCGCTATAAGGATAGTTTAATAGGTAAGACAATTTCTATGACCATACAAAAGGACGTAGAGTCGGATGAAACGATGGAGATTCCCTTAACAATTGTCGGTGTTTTAGAGAAGCCGACTAGAGAATGGATGGTTAATCAAAATGTATATATTTCTCAGGAGGTTTTTCAGGAGGTAGTAGCGTATACGGGCACTCCTAGTGGAGAGCTTGGATTAGACCCAGAGGGATTGGAAACAACTCAATCTGAATCATACGACGAGGTTTATGTATATGCCGACAATTTAGAAGCGGTTCAAGGTATTGTCGATACGTTAGAGGAAGAAGATTATGCGACATATTCTGTAGTAAGTGAGATGAAACAAATTAATACGCTATTTACAATTGCAAAAGCGGGGTTAATTTTTGTTGGAACGATTGCATTAATCATAGCTTCGATTGGTATTTATAATACGATGACAATGGCTGTAACGGAAAGGGCTCCAGATATAGGGATAATGAAAGCTATTGGGGCTAATCCGAAAACCATCAAGCAAATCTTTCTATTAGAAAGTTGCTATATTGGTATTATTGGTGCATTCATTGGAACGCTAGTAGCATATGTAATAAGTGTAGTAGTAAATCTTGGTTTACCAGTAATACTAGAAATGGCCTTTGATGAAGAAATGCCTGAAGGGCTACAATTCTCCGCTATTCCATGGAGTCTGGTACTGATTTCAGTTGTAATCTGTTTAGTAGTCACAGTTATTTCTGGAATGAGACCAGCGAAAAGGGCAACACAGATAGATGTTTTAAAAGCAATGCGAAGAGAAATATAGGGAAAATAATGTGGTTGGTTATCATCCAACCACATTATTATATATTTTTTTGATTTTATCCTCCATTAAATCTAAATGTACAATTCGCGCCTCACGGATATACTCTTTACCTTCTACAAACAATAAAAGGACGGGTACAGTAAAAATAGAAAAACGTCCAGCCACAGCTTCGACTACTGATGCATCAATATGACCAAGACTTATTTTAGGATACTTTACCATTAATTCCTTTACTTGAGGAAAAAGGCCATGACAGACGCTACAATTTGGACGTGAAATATATAAGAAGGCTAATTTTTTCTCCGCAATGAATGTATCAATTTCTTGGAGTGTCTTTAATTCTATAAATTCTCTCATTGCAACTCCTCCTATTGATACTATAACCTAGAGTGAAGTGTGGTATCCATTTGTTTGCTACTAGGACATAAAACAAATAACCTCAGCTATCAAACAACTGAGGTTATTTGTTATTAGCAGCCTCCTGGGGCTACAGGGGTTACTGGATTTAGACACTGGATTGCACAGAAGCAATGTAGATCTACAGTAATACAGACGCCAGTTTCTACAAAATTACCAGTTGTATTAGATGGAATGAAACTACAATCCTTATTATGTTGATGTGACGATAGTAAGCCTCCCGATCCATTTGTCTCAAACTCTAACAGCTCTAGTTCAACACAACAATTCTTTTTGAACTTCTTAGCTTTAAAGACTGGTGTTTCGATACAATCAAAAGTACTGTTGTCAGGTCTTACTCCTGTTGCGAAGAATAGATCACAATCACCTTTACAGTATAGAAGGAATGGAATGGTTGTTGGCCCATTTGCAGTAGTCGGAGCAAGTAATTGTTCAATTGATTGTTCGCATCCGGTAGTGCAGCAATCATCTTGAGCTTCGGCTACTTCGTTTTGTGCTCGGACTATTTTTCGAACAACATCACAAACACATTCACCAGATTGTTTGCCATGTGAACAACTCATGCTATCTCTCCTTATCATATGATTTTTACTTACACTACAATCTATGTTGGAGTAAATATCATGGTTGTTTACTAGTCTATTTTCTAGCAAAATTAAGTAATATATCCTATGAATACTAGAAAAATGTGTAGTTATATCAAGTCAAAAGCCAGCATGGATAAGGATTGAATGCATAATATGTATTACTACTACCACAAGGGTTTTTACTAGATAGAAGCCCTTCACAACCTATGAAAAGGAAGCTAGGTGATAATTACTAGCTTCCTTTTTTTGGTTAATGATGCATGGATATCATTTTTATATTTTTTAGGATATAAAAAATAATGGTGATTCCGAATAGATATAGGAAGGGGTATTTTTTTACGAATAATATAGCTTTCTCACCTTTGGATGTAATGGAGCTTTCTACTAAATAGGAAACTAGGAGTAATAGCATAATGAAAAAGTAAGCCAATAATTTTACCATAGAGTCTGGATCGGACATGGGAATCATTTCTCCGATCATTGCACCCATCATGCCTCCCATTAGTCCAGATATACTACCATCAAGTACGGCAACCATTCCATATGGTAGCCCTGCAAGAAGTCCAATTGTGACTCCAATAAGAATCGAAATCGTGGTAGAGGCAAATAGATTTCCGTGAAGAAATAAGCCAATTAATAGACCAAAAAAAACCCCGCCCATCATTGCAAGTGCCATTGAAACCACCATCCCAATCATGGTGGAAAGCTGTTTTCGGTATAACGTATTGAGGGATATAATCCCAATAATTTGCATAATGCATATAGTAAGAATAACAATCAATGGAAATGACATCTTTTCAACTCCCGCCAAACATTGGTTTGTCCATGTTTAACTATATTTGTATTTCATTAAAAATATGCTATTTCATCTTTCTTGTGTTAGATAGTTCCTTTATAAACAGGGTATAACGGAAATTTTTGTGATAGTACTATGAATGACAGGCAAAACTGTGCTATTTTAATGATATGGAAGTTTAAAATTATTTGTATGAGATTGTGAATGAAAGGACGTTCCAAATTGAAAAAAATTAAAGTAGGTATTATTTTTGGTGGAAAATCTGCAGAACATGAGGTCTCTTTACAGTCAGCCAAAAATATTGTTGATGCAATTGATAAAGAAAAATATGAAGTGGTTCTAGTTGGTATTGATAAAGAAGGTAAGTGGCATTTAAATGACCAGTCAACCTATTTATTAAACGCAGAAAATCCTAAACTAATCGCACTAAACAAGTCAGAGGATAATATCGCGATTGTGCCAGGTACGTCAACTAATCAGCTAATACATGCAGACAACGCAGTTAATCTAGAGCAGCTTGATGTTGTATTTCCAATTGTGCACGGGACACTAGGAGAGGATGGAAGCCTACAGGGGATGTTACGATTAGCAAATCTACCTTTTGTAGGTCCTAATGTTCTAGGTTCTGCAGTTTGTATGGATAAGGATATTGCAAAGCGGTTATTAAAGGCAGCTGGTATAAATGTTGCTAATGGTATTACGGTTAAGCGAGCTAACAAAGAACGAATTAATTTTGAAACAGCGAGTGAGATTGTAGGAACTCCAATGTTTATCAAACCAGCTAACCAAGGTTCTTCTGTTGGTGTGAGTAAAGTGAAGACAAAAGAAGAATTTGATGCAGCTTTGGAAACTGCCTTTCAATATGATCATAAAGTTGTCATTGAAGAAAGCATTGTTGGTCGTGAAATAGAATGTGCTGTCTTAGGAAATGACAATCCAATCGCTTCAATCCCAGGGGAGGTTCTACCTAATACGGATTTCTATTCCTATGAATCGAAATACATTGATGAAAAGGGTGCCGATCTAGCGATTCCAGCTAATCTAACAGATGAACAAATCGAAAAGGTTAAAAAGACAGCTGTTAAGGCTTTTCAAACTTTAGAGTGTGAAGGACTTGCACGAGTTGACTTTTTCTTAACCGAAAATGATGAGCTTTATGTAAACGAAGTGAACACATTACCTGGATTCACGAAGATTAGTATGTATCCAAAGCTTTGGGAAATAAGTGGCATTCCTTATTCAGAGTTAATCAGTCGACTAATTGATTTAGCAATTGAACGTCACCAAAATGATTCCAAACTAAAAAGCAACGTATGGGAATAGCAAAAAGGGAGTCTGGCCAAATAGGCAGACTCCTTTATTTTAGATGGTATATCAAAGAATGGTTAAGGGACAAAGTCTGTATTACCGTATAAACAATCTAAAAGTAGCGTTCTAATGGACAGAAATAGTGAGAACTCCCGATTTTAGTCTAATAGAACTGTTCTAAAGGACTGAAATGATGAGAACTCCCGATTTTAGTCTAATAGAACTGTTCTAAAGGACTGAAAAGGCGAGCACTCCTGAACTTAGTCTAATAGAACCGTCCTAATTGACAGAAATAGTGAGAACTCCCGATTTTAGTCTAATAGAACTGTTCTAAAGGACTGAAAAGGTGAAAACTCCCGATTTTAGTCTAATAGAACTGTTCTAAAGGACTGAAAAAGCGAGAACTCCCGATTTTAGTCTAATAGAACTGCTCTAAAGGACTGAAATGATGAGAACTCCCGATTTTAGTCTAATAGAAGTGTTCTAAAGGACTGAAATGATGAGAACTCCTGATTTTAGTCTAATAGAACCGTCCTAATGGACTTAAATAGTGAGAACTCCCGAGCTTAGTCTAATAGAAGTGTTCTAAAGGACTGAAATGATGAGAACTCCCGATTTTAGTCTAATAGAAGTGCTCTAAAGGACTGAAATGATGAGAACTCCCGATTTTAGTCTAATAGAACTGTTCTAATGGACTAAATTAGCAAAAATCCCAAAAACCTGTCTAATAGAACCGTCCTATTACCCCAATTAGGCAAAAGTCTAAAAGCCAGTCCAATAGAACTATTCTAAATACTTAGGATGCCAGCATTTCATTGCAGCTTTCTATATAAAACGACTTACTGAATAGCTGATTAATTCTAGAAGGACATTTGTAAGGTGCTATTTATATATTGAAAATTTATCCCGAACAGGAATGCGTTCCTTTTTCTCTGGTGCTTCATCAAAGTACCCCATGTGTAGGAACCCGATAATACGTTCTTTTTCTCCAACATGGAGCATTTTTTCTACCTGTGGGTCATAAATATGTGGATTAGTTTTCCAGACAACACCGAGTCCTTGCTCCCATGCAAGTAATTGAAAGTTTTGAATCATACAGGCGGTAGCACCGAAGTTCTCATCCTGCTGCTTTTGGTTTTCTCCCTCTTCCATAATGACGACAAGGATTGCGCTTGGAACATTTAAATAGTCTTCTCTATTCTGCTTTCTTTCTTCTGGATAGGTACTTGCAATTGTTTTAGCGAAATTCTTCTTTTGTTCTGCCCCAACAAATAGAAATCTCCATGGCTGTCTCATACCATGAGTAGGAGCCCAAACGGCATCCTCTAATAGCTCAATAATTAGTTCCTCTGATACAGCTTGATTATTGTAGCCTTTTTTTATTGAACGGCGTTCCCGTATTAATTTTGCTAATTGAGTGTTCTGCTTAATGACCTGCAAAATACTTCACCCTCTTTGTTTATAATTACGTTCAAAATTGCGATTGATAATCATTTTCAATCAATATAGTAAAGGAATGACAGCAGAAAAGCAAATATTGTCGAAATAATGATTAAAAGACATTGCCATAGGTTCATCATAAATCCTCCATGCCAAATAAATAAGGATTTTTGTTGATATTGCAATACATTATGTGATATTTATCACGTTCGTTTTTTGTTAAAAAGGTGTATGATGAAAATAGGAAAGTGGTAAGGGAGGTTTATCGATGTCATTTTATGAGCTGCTTATTTTTATTCATATTTTTTCAGCGATAGTAGGAATGGGACCTGGATTTATGATGATATTAACGGTTTCTAAAGCTTCCAACTTGACCGAGCTGAAACATTCATATCGGATACGAAATCAGCTACATATTTTTACGATGGTTGGTGGCACTTTGCTTTTAATCACCGGATTATTAATGGGGGCTATTAATAACAGTTTATTCCATCAAGGATGGTATGTTACAAGCTTGGTACTATTCCTTATTGCTTTAGCTTTTGGACCACTCCTACTATCTCCACGGTCAAAACCGATTAAACAGCTACTAAAGAGTGCAGAAGGAGAAGAAATTCCGGCAGAGTACGAAGAAATGTCTAAGAAACTATTCTTTTTTGAGCGATTGGAGAATCTCATCTTCCTAGTGATTATTGTACTAATGATTTTAAAGCCCTTCTAAAAAATTGCCTAGTAATTGGATGACTTTTTGCTATTGTGCTAATATGTATTTAACTAAAAAAATAGTAGTGTAAGGCATACTTAATGGGAGGTTATAATGGGGAAGCGAATTTATTTGGTTCGACATTGCCAAGCAGAAGGCCAGGAATTTGATGCTCCGTTGACGGAAACGGGGAAGAAACAGGCCGAGAAACTAGCAAAATTCTTTTCTACGATTGATCTTGATTCTGTCATCTCTAGCCCATATCATCGTGCTATTCAATCGGTTACTCCGCTTACTCGCCAAAAAGAGTTGGAACTAAAGCTTGATGATAGACTTTCTGAACGAGTTTTAAGCGCCATAAATCTGGATGATTGGCAGGAAAAGCTTGAGACATCTTTTCAAGACCTTGATGTCACCTATCAAGGTGGAGAATCAAGCAGAGAGGCGATGGCACGAGGCTTGCATGTCCTTGAAGAGGTATGTCAAGGTTCTTCGGAAAACATATTAATTGCTACGCATGGAAATTTAATGGCATTAATGATAAGCCATTTTTCACCTGGATTTGGCTTTGATGGCTGGAAGACCCTGCAAAATCCAGATGTGTACCTTATTGAAATAGATTCAAAAAAGAGTACTGTTGACCATCTCTGGAATGAGAAAAAAGATGTCTCTCATAGGTAAGCATAAATCCTATGAGAGGCATCTTTTTATTCTGGAAGTATCTCTTCTAAATATTCCTCTAATGTAATTCCACGGTCCATTATTTCTTTTGCTGCTTTTATTCCTACATAACGTAAATGCCAAGGCTCATATTGATATTGTGTAATTTCTTCTTTGCCCTTCGGATATCGTATGATAAAGCCGTATTCTGCTGCATGCTCCTGTAACCATTTACCTTCCTCG
Source organism: Ornithinibacillus bavariensis (assembly GCF_050433565.1). Classification (NCBI taxonomy): domain Bacteria; kingdom Bacillati; phylum Bacillota; class Bacilli; order Caryophanales; family Bacillaceae; genus Ornithinibacillus; species Ornithinibacillus bavariensis. The sequence goes on along the minus strand of NZ_JBNPWZ010000017.1, from coordinate 24,621 downwards.
GTCTCTCCGAATTCTATTACTAAATCATAGTTTACGTGTGGGCTTGTGACATCCATTGTAAGGCCAGATTGATGTTCACTTTCCCCAGGTCTTGCACTAAAGTTATTAGCTTCTTTTTCCCCGTACTTGGTAACATATACTGCAAATAGTGAAACTTGTCTTTCATAAGATCGATAACCAGATTGGGCAAATAGATCAAGTCCTTCTAAGTCAGCAGCTGCGAACATTTTTTCTAGTGCATCAGCTGCAATCTTTCTCATCTTCTTCTTTGGTAAATCTTCAACAAATGGAAAACGAACATTTGGAGTGACCAAATCAATAGGTTCATAGTCTTGTGGTAAGGCATTTTGTTTATTGACAAGTGCTAGAATTTCATATGGGTTAGCAATTGTTACGGTATCATCCTCTATCTTCTTATCATCTTGTAAGGGTAATCCCTCTTCCGGAGTAATACTTCGCTCCTTAGTAAATGCTTTTTCAAGGATATGCATGGTTTCTTCATCATATATTCCAGTAATTGCAGAAACATCAGTCTGTATCTGAATATCTGTAATTGCCCAAACCGTTTTTCGATCATATTGGCTAGATTCAGTAATCGGGTAACCTAGTTGATGTAGTGCCTTTTGTAGTTTAAGAACATCTTCCCCCTTGTCACCTTTCTGTAAACTCACCGTTGGTAGAGCTAGTTCTTGTTCTGCTTCATCAATATTTTCTTCTTGGTCTGGATTTTTACCATTTACGTCGGTTTTAGGCTCTTCTTGATTGATTGTATTTGTATCTTGCTTGGAGGCATTGCACGCACCCAGCACTAGTATGAAACTACAAGCAACAAATACATATAAAATTTTGTTCTTCAGCATAAAAGCTTCTCTCCCTTTAGGGTATATAGACATATTAATCTATTATACTATGAAGTTGATTCCACATCTAAAACAACATTTGAAAAAATACTTCCTAAATTGGTAAAATACAGCAATTTTTATTCTGGTATACATGCTATACTTATTCCGCAGGTATTAATTGTGTTTTTTCAGTATAGATAGGAAGAAACGTATATGTATCAACATTTAAAAGAAAAGCTAATGAAGGCAATTTCGGAGGTGGACTTTTCCGGAATAGTAACCATTCGAAAAAATGCCAAGGTTATTTATGAATCTGCTTTTGGATATGCTAATCGGTCAGACGGGATAGGCAACACCATTCACACTAGATTCGGCATTGCCTCAGGATGCAAAGTCTTTACAGCAGTGGGGATTAGTGTCCTAGTTGATGAAGGGAAGCTAACATTTCAGACAAAATTAAAGGATTGTTTGGATATTTCATTTCCTCATTTTGCAGAGGAGGTCACAGTTCATCAACTATTAACCCATAGCTCTGGAATACCAGATTATTTTAACGAAGACATTATGGGCGATTTTGAGGAGCTTTGGGAAAACAGACCGATGTATAAAATGAGAGAATTAGCAGACTTTTTACCATTGTTTCAGGATCAACAGATGCTATTTAAGCCTGGAGAAAAGTTCCACTATAATAATGCAGGTTATATCGTATTAGGTCTCATTATCGAGCATATATCTGGAATGAAGTTTACAGAGTTCATAGAAGCTAAAGTGTTTAAGAAGGCAGGGATGATGGAATCAGGTTATTTCTCATTAGATAGCTTACCTGAGCGTACAGCTATTGGCTATATTGATGATGAACCAACCGGACGCTGGAAAACGAATATATACTCTATGCCAATTACAGGTGGAGCTGACGGTGGGGCATTTGTTACTGCAAGTGATATGGTGAAATTTTGGGATGCACTATTTGCAAACGAGCTTTTATCCCAAGCTACTACTCAGATTCTTATGACGCCCCACATTCACATCGATGAGCAAGATTATTATGGCTATGGTGTTTGGATTAAGAAACAGGGCGATAGCATTCATAAGCATCATTTGATGGGTTATGACCCAGGAGTTAATTTCCGTTCTGCTGTCTATGACAATGGGCTACAAATAGTCATCCTATCTAATCAAAATGATGGCGCATTTACAATTATGCGTGCAATTGAGGATAGCCTGTAGGATAGGCACATATTTCTCCAATATTTCATATCGTTAACTAAGAGATAATAATGGAGGAGTGGGACATATGGCTGAGACAATTAGTTTATCGAATGAATGGAAAAGGCCCCCGTATAGCTGGCTTACTTTTATGCTTTTCTGGTGTGCATTAATTGTTGTATCCGGTGCATATGTTACAACACCACTTCTTCATGTATTTGAGTCGGAGTTTCAAGTCTCAAAAACGATGTCTGCTTGGACGAGCAGCTCGTTTTCTTTTTTTTATGCGATAGGATTTTTGCTATTTGGTCCTTTGTCAGATCGTATTGGTAGAAAAACAGTAATCTTAATTGGTCTCCTTTCGCTAGCAATAACAACTCCATTAATTGGACTTAGTACAAGTTTTTCAGTACTTGTAATCTTAAGAGGATTACAAGGTTTTGTTGCTTCAACCTTTGCTCCCTCGGCACTAGCATATGCCTTTGATGTTTTTCCGTCTAATCGGCTCATTACTACAATTGGTTTTATCAGCTTTGGCTATGTGACGTCTGGTATTTTCGGTCAAGTGCTTGCGGATTTGTTATATCAATGGGCGAGCTGGAAGACAGTCTTTTTCCTTTTTGGTTTTTTATACTTCATGACCTTTATAGCTGCATCCATTTATTTTCCGACACCAGCTAAATCGGGAGAAAAGGAGGGGGTTCGCTATTATATAATCAATAGTAAAAAAATTTTTAGCGAACGGAACTTTATCTTAATTTACTTCATTACGATCACACTTCTTTTAACCTTCATGGGAATGTACACCTTACTAGGGGACTTCTTTAGTCATGAACCTTTCCAACTAAATGAAAAACAAATCCTAGGTGTTCGTGCGCTAGGGATAGTAGGTATGATTATTTCGCCATTTGCAGGTAAAATCGTGAATAAGCTAGGAGTTCTCGTTACGTTGAGGACTGGTATTGGACTTTCTGCTTTAGGGTTGTTTCTACTAGGGGGAGGAAATCACATTCTATTTCTAGTTGGAATGAGTATTGTCTATGTCATGGGAATATCTATCACATTCCCTTCTATTATGGTATTAATAGGAGAATTAGGTGGGAATATAAGGGCTTTAGTGAATACGTACTACGCTTTTATTTTGTTCATTGGTGCTATGCTTGGTCCTATTATTGCTATCTCACTTTTATCGATTGGAACATACTTTACTACGTTTTTAATTTTATCTCTGCTCCTAGTAGGAAGCTTTTTGCTGTCATTAAAAATAAAAATATAGGGGGACATTCCTCCCCCTTATCTAGCTTCAAATAGCTTACAAATTTCAATAATTACATTTGTTGCCTTTTCCATGTTATCAACCGAAATGTACTCAAATTTACCGTGGAAGTTCTCCCCGCCAGTGAAAATGTTTGGTGTTGGCAATCCCATATAGGATAGCTGCGATCCATCTGTACCTCCACGAACTGGTTCAATTACGGGTTCAATATTGAGATTTTTCATTGCTTGTTTTGCCACATTAACGATTTCCATTACTGGTTCAATTTTCTCCCGCATATTGTAGTATTGATCATTCAATTCCAACTCAACACTGTCTTCACCGTATTTTGTTTTTATTTCATCAACAAACCGTGTTAAGGTCGCTTTTTTATTTTCAAAGCTATCACGGTCAAAGTCGCGAATAATATAGTAAACACGAGTTCTTTCCACATCACCATTGATAGAAATTAGGTGATAGAATCCCTCATAGCCCTCTGTTTGTTCAGGAGACTCATTCTCTGGAAACTTACTTACAAACTCAGCAGCCATTTTTCCGGCGTTTACCATTTTATTTTTCGCTGTTCCTGGATGGACACTATTCCCTTTAAATGTTACTTTCGCAGCGGCAGCATTAAAGCTCTCATATTGTAACTCTCCAAGTGGGCCGCCATCAATCGTATATGCGAAATCAGCATTGAATCGTTTTACATCAAATTTATGTGGTCCGCGGCCAATTTCCTCATCTGGTGTAAAGGCGACACGAATGTTCCCATGCTTTATTTCTGGATGCTTAATCAGATAATCCATAGCTGTCATTATTTCCGCTATACCTGCTTTGTTGTCTGCACCAAGTAAGGTGGTGCCGTCTGTGGTAATTAACGTATGTCCCTTATAGCTTGGCAGTTCTGGGAAATCTTTGCTTGAAAGTACGACATTTAAATCCTTATTTAGGACAATATCTTTACCATCATAGTTTTCAATAATTTGTGGATTAACATTCTTCCCTGTGAAATCAGTTGCTGTATCAACATGAGCTAGGAATCCAATGGTAGGCACCTGTTTGTCTGTATTCGATGCTAAAGTTGCAAAGACATACCCATTTTCATCAATGGTTACTTCATCCATACCAATAGTCTTTAATTCATCTACTAATAAATTGGCTAATTCCAACTGACCAGGAGTGGATGGGGTAGTTTGACTATCTTCGTTTGACTGTGTATCCACTTTAACATAGGTTGTAAAGCGTTTAATGATGTCCTTTTTCAACTTAATTCTCTCCTTATGTAGGAAATTTGTTTATAATATGCAAATAATTATACCGTATTTCGAAATAATTAGGAAATTTTAGTGATAAGATTAAAGGAAATAGAGTAGTTGATAGCGAATACTATTTGTAAGGAGGATATTTAAGCATGTCATTTTTAATTAGTGTAAGAGAATTGAAAGAAAAAATAGAGAGTGGACAAGAAGTTATTATTGTTGATACACGTTTTCAGTTGAATGATCCGCAAGCGGGAAGAAAGGCATTTGAGAAATCACATCTTCCAAACGCCGTTTTTTTTGATTTAGAAAATGACTTGTCAGGAGATATAGGTGAGCATGGAGGCAATCATCCATTACCCGAACCAGATGTGTTAGCAGAAAAATTAGGACAAGCAGGTATTGACCGAGATACTGAGGTTGTGGTGTATGATCAACAAAATGATATGTTCGCAGCAAGATTTTGGTGGTTATTACATTTTCTTGGCCATGACAGGGTATTTATTTTAGATGGCGGTTATGATGCTTGGGTACGGGCAGGATATGCTGTAACAAATGAAAAACCAATTATAAACACAAAATCCTTTTGGCCTGAAATACGTAGTAATGAAGTAGTAGATATCGAAATGATTAAGAGTAATATCAAGACAAGTAGTGCTGCTTTAATTGATTCGAGAAGCTATGACCGATATCTGGGCAAAGTGGAACCGTTATATCAAAAAGCGGGCCATATTCCAGGGGCAAAGAGTTATTTTTGGATGGACGTTTTGAATAAGGATGGGGGCTGGAAAAGTAAAAAGGAACTACAGCAGCACTTTTCTAAATTAGATAAAGATGTAGACATCATAGTTTCTTGTGGATCAGGCGTTTCAGCATGCCCTAATATTCTTGCATTGAAAATGGCAGGTTATCAAAATGTAAAACTATATCCTGGTAGCTTTAGTGATTGGATTTCGTATGATGAGAATCAAGTAGAAACAAAGGATGAAAACTAATGGAAATAACTAGATGTGCTTGGGTACCAGAGGAAGATTCGCTTTATCGTGATTATCATGATAAGGAGTGGGGAAGACCAGTCCATGAAGATCAAAAGCTATTTGAAATGTTAATCTTAGAGGGAGCGCAGGCTGGTCTTAGCTGGATAACGATTCTGAAAAGAAGAGAGAATTATCGTAAGGCATTTGATGGATTTGATCCAAATATTATTCAGCACTACGATGAAAAAAAGATTAAAACCCTAATGATGAATGAAGGAATTATACGTAATAAGCGAAAAATAGAATCTGTTATCACAAATGCAAAGGCATTTTTGGACATTCAAAGAAAATTTGGTAGCTTTGAACATTATATATGGCAATTTGTTGGTGGAAAGCCCATAATCAATCATTGGAAAAGCGCGAACGAAGTACCTGCACAAACAGAGGAATCTCAAAAAATGAGTAAGGATTTAAAAAAGCGTGGATTTAGCTTTGTCGGTCCAACCATTTGCTATGCCTTTATGCAAGCTACTGGAATGGTGAATGATCATACAGTAGATTGTTTTTTATACCACGCAAAATAAAAGCTACTTTCCATTGAGAAAGTAGCTTTTTTTCTTTAGGGGACCTATAGTTTAAATACTTTTAATTCGTTATTCAGTTGTTCTGCAAGCTTCTCAAGCTCTGCAGCACTCATTGATACTTCTTCCATGGAGCTTGATGTTTGCTGTGCTGAAGCAGCAGCCTGCTCAACGCCTGCAGCTGATTCCTCTGAAATTGCTGCAATATCTTCGATTAAATTATTCATATCGTTGGTGTTATCTGCTATATTTCTCAAGTTTTTAGAAATTGTTTCTATCTTTGTAACCATTTCGCTAACGGAATTATGAATAGAAGCAAAGTTTCTTCCAGTTTCCTCAATTTGCGCTGTTCCTTCTTTTACTTCTGTATAACCTTTATTTAAAGAATTTACTACATGACCTGTTTCATTTTGAATACTGTTTACAATGGTGGTAATTTCTCCAACGGACGCTGACACTTGATCGGAAAGTTTTCTTACCTCTTCAGCTACAACGGCAAATCCCTTTCCGTGTTCACCTGCTCTAGCAGCCTCAATAGCAGCATTCAGTGATAGGAGATTTGTTTGATCTGCTATGTCTTTAATTACTGATACGAGTTTAGAGATCTCGAGAGATTGTTTATCAAGCCCTTGTACTCTCTCAACTGCCTCGGAAACAATGGTATCAATTTGTTCCATTTGAACAACCGAAGACTTCATTAGTACTTGTCCTTCATTTGTTAATGTAAGGACATTATTGGATGTACCTGCAATCTCTAGTCCATCCTCCTCGGAATGATGAACCTTCTGTACGAAGCTATTCATTCGCTCTGCTAAATCTGTAGCACTATTTGCCTGGTTTTCTGAACCGGAGGATAGCTCCTCCATGGTGGAAGCAATTTGCTCATTTCCTTCACGAACTTCAACTGAAGATTGAGTTAATTCCTCACTGCGTTTTGAAAGTGTGTTGGCAGCAGAGGCAACCTTGTACAGAATTCCTTGAATATTATCCTTCATTTGGTTAACTGCATCTGCAAGCTGACCAATCTCGTCTTTCCCTTTGTAGTCTATAGAATGAACTCTCAGGTTTCCATTTGCTACTTCTTTTGTCATATCGACCACTTTTGTTAAACTTATTGAAATTCGTTTGCTAACTAATAATAAAAGAATAACACCTAATATAATAGCTGCGATGTTAACAACACTTAGTGTTGTAATTCCAGCTTGTAAGCTGCTTTTTGATTGTAACACTACTTTCTTTTGATCTTTCTTGACAATGTCCATTAGTTCTGTGACGAGTTCTATTGTATATGAACGAAGCTCAGAGGATTGTGCCCGTATGGACATGGCCATATATTCTTGATTATTGTTTACTGCATCACTAATCTCTCCATAGAACATTTCATTTACTTTTGCATCGTTTTCTACTATTTTATTGAAAATTTCCCTTTGCTCATCTGTTGTTAAAGAGGGCTCTATTTTTTCCTTTAATTCATCGAACTGAGCCTGGTATTCTTCAAATGAATCTACAAAACGGCTTTTCTTTGTTAGTAGATAATCTGCTATCTGTACATCCTTCGTTTGTATTAAGGCAGCCATATCCGCCATATCATTTACTCGAGAGCTATATTGGTCTATTGCCTGAACGTCCTTTTGTCCCTTCGTTAGTTGAAGAAAAACAACACCGCCTGCAATAAGAAAAAGAACCGCTGTGAATAAAAAAACAAATAAATACTTTCGGCTTATTTTGGTATTGTTCCAGTCTAAAAGTGATTGAAGGGCAATTTTCTTCCGCATATTTTTCTTCACTTTTTTCACTTTAGGTATTTTAATTTTTTTGTTTTTCATTGCGATCCCCCAATTATTAAAATGAACATTTTTCTCTATATATCGGCAATTTTTAAAATTCATTAAGTATTTTCAGAAAATAAATAATGAAAGGTTGATGGAATCCTTCTCTTCTAGTAAAATAGCAAACTGTGTGTTTCTTTAGGTACGTTCTAAAAAAGGAGGTGGAAAGATGTATCAATCGGCATTTTTACAGGAAGAAAAAAACAAGGAAGAGCTACAGCAAGAATTAGATTCGATTGAAACACAGTTATTTCGGATGCAAAGTAATATCAAAGAGATTGCTAAAAAATCTGAGGTAATCAGTATTGACCAGACACCGGATGAAGAATGGGTAGTTGTTTACGCAGATAAGGGAAAGAATGCGTGGCAAATTATGCTCCATAGTTGTATGAGAACCTATCGTGGAACATGGGATTCAGCACTTCAAGCAGAAATGAAGGATGATAGCACGATTCATATTGCTGCTATTAAGGGTGAAGAAAATAAGGGCTACGGATCTGTGCTAATGAAACACTTAAAGGAAATTGCTCAAGAGGAAAATGTGCAATATATTACCGGTGATCTAGTAAAGAGAGACTATGGTCATGTTGATAGACTACAGCATTTCTATCAAAAACATGATTTTGATGTAACGATAGACCATGACGAAAAATGTGGAGAAATCATCTGGAAAGGCGATTGATGGATAAGACTGCTTTTTATGATAAGAGCGGTCTTATTTTTTTTCTACTTTACGATAAAAAAAGCAACCCTATACAGGATTGCTTCCATATTAAGTATAGAGTTTTACACTCCTATGTTGTTTGTGCATATACACAGTCGAGCCTATAGTTAAAATAAGTTATGCACGCTCAAATAAATGGAAGTTCAAACCAAACGGGTCAGCTATTATTACACTCTTATCATTAAAAATATGTGTCACTTGACAGCCGTGTTGTACTAGAATATCCTTTGCCACATGAAAGTCTTCCACAGCAAATTCGAATTACACCCTATTCTCGCTCCCTTCCTCCAAATAGAAATTATACCCACCGAATAAAAGCTTTGTTTCTGTATCATTCGACCAGGATTTTTTCATTCCTAAACTATTCGTATAGAATTCCACAGCTTCTGGAAGGTTTTTGATGTTGATAGCAATATTATTCGTAATTTCAAAATCGGAAGCTTTATTAATTTTTCTTTGAGGAAGATAGCCTTTTCGCCCTGATGGAAGTAGATCAAAGAAGTACCATACAGAACAAAATTCATCCCCAGGACCAAAAGGAGCATTTGCCACATGAAATACTTGTTCTCCCTCTCTAATGAAGGTTGAAACACCTGGGAAGAGATATCCATCTTTCACAAAACCTAAATCCTCTTTGAAACTAGTTTCAAGGGTCGAAATCATTGGAAATTGCCATTTTCTCTCCGCAGCAAATGCATTCATGACTGCTGGTGTATCAGGAGTTGCCACAACAAACGCAGCTTTTTCGATGATATGGTGATAAACACCATTGAACCCATCTGCCCACATTGTACAGAAGGAACAGGATTTTCCCATGTTTTGGACGACAATTAATTCATCTTTATCACCGAACAAATCGAATAAATTTGCTTCATGATTATTTTGATCACGAAAAAGATAGTTTTTCATTTCTGTTCGTGGAACAGACTTTCGTAATTCCATTAGTAATTTTTTCTTTTCATGTATTTCCTGCTCTAATGCTTCTATTTCAGATAATATTTTTACAGTTTTCATTAGTGAATCCTCCAATTATTTTTAAAATTACTTTATCAAAGAGATAACATTTATTTTTCTTCTTGTTTGCGGTTTTCTCTTTCAAATAAAAGCTTTGGTAGATTAATTAAAATTGGGGGATCATATGGTAGAGGTTCCCTTAACGTTACTTCAACATCAATCATGGTGTTTTTCTCTATAAGAATAGGTTGCTCAACCCTTCCTCTATATGCCTCGTCTAGTACAAAATAGGTTCTAGGATTTATGCTCCTAGGGATGGCTGCAGTAAGCAAGTAGTACGTGCCTAATGGAACTTTAGAAAATGTACAGCTTGTCTTTTTGTGATGAATGGCAGTTCCAACAATTGGTGCTTGATCTGGAATGGCTCTGGGAAACAGCCCAACAAAGATCATTCCTTTAAACTGCTGTGGCTTGATGATATGACAAGTGACAGAGGGTGCTAATACTTCGAGTGGTTCCAGTTCTTTTGAAAAATCATATTCGTTCAAATAGGAATGTAACGAGTGGATATTTCGCTGGAACTGTTTAGGTGGAAGTCCCACAAATTGCTTAAACTTTGAACTAAATGTCCCAACACTCCGAAAGCCAACATTTAATAATGTTTTTAAAATAGAATCAGAGGAGTCAATTAAAATCTGTTTACCTGCTTCAATTCGTAATGCAGATAAATAAAGTCGAGGTGAAACCCCTGTAACATCTTTAAACATCCGACTAAAATGAAATGGGCTATAACCAACATACTGTGCCAATGATTCAGATGTTATGTCTTCATCTAAATGGTGTTTCATGTATTCAATTGCCTGAATAATAATTTTTTCCTTTTCGTTTTGCATGGTAAACACCCTATGATCTATAGTATTTGTAGAGTATACAATTCGACATTTATAGTAAGATTCCTCTTTTAAAGAATAGAGCTGAAAATTTTTTCTTCCAGGTTTCATATGGTAAAATGATATAAAATTTACATAGAAGGAGCCGATAATATGGAATTTGTAACATTAAATAATGGTTTGGAAATGCCTAAATTAGGTTTTGGTGTATGGAAGGTAAAAGATGATGAAGCTGAAACAGCTGTAAAAAAAGCAATTGAGGTTGGATATCGCTCCATCGATACTGCAAAAATTTATGGCAATGAAGAGGGAGTTGGCCGTGCAATTGCTGCAACGGATGTACCAAGAGAGGAACTATTTATTACCACAAAGGTTTGGAACTCTGATCAAGGGTATGAAAATACATTAAAGGCATTTGATGAAAGTCTTAAGAAGTTAGGTCTCGACTATGTAGATTTATACTTGATTCACTGGCCAACACCAAACTTTGACTTATATATCGAAACCTATAAGGCACTTGAAAAGCTTTATCATGATGGTCGTGTCAAGGCTATCGGTGTATGTAACTTTAATGTTGAGCACCTAGAGCGCCTTTTAAACGAATGTGATGTTGTACCTGTTTTAAACCAAGTTGAATGTCACCCATTTTTACAACAAGCAGAACTGAAAGCATTCTGTAAAGAGCATGATATTTGGTTAGAGGCATACAGCCCGTTACTTAATGGGGGCGATATACTAAATAATGCAGTTATTCAAACGATTGCTGAAGCGCATGGTAAAACACCAGCACAGGTAATCCTTCGTTGGCATCTACAGTATGACAATATCGTCATTCCTAAAACAGTAACTCCTTCTAGAATGGAAGAGAACTTCAACATATTTGATTTTGAGTTAAGTGCTGAAGATATGAAGAAAATTGAGGGTCTTAACGAAAATAGAAGAATTAATGCCGATCCAAATGAATTTCATATGCGTTAATAATAGAAGAGATGTAAGGGAAGGATTCCTTGCATCTCTTTTTATTGACTCTAAAGCTTCATTTGCGGAACAGAGGTAGATAAAAACAACCTATTATCCCTTTTTTGTTTATACTATAATCGATAAACATAAATTTACAAAGAGGGCGTATAATCTATGAAATCGGAAAAAGACTATTTTAAACAAATTATTCGGACATTTTGTAGAGTAGAAAATATTCCGCCAAGAAAAGTAAGATTTACAAAACATAATAACTATATAACGGTAAATATTAAAAACGAATCAGAAGATGGATTAGATACAAATTGCTTTAGAGTTATGAACCTAATTTATAATGTAATTGGTTCTATAGGAGTTAAATTTAGTCAAACACCATTTTTAATCCCAAGCTCAGGAAAAGTAGATAGAATTACTATTTCATTTGAGGAACAAGATTATCAAACTTTGCTTGATCAATTATTTAACCAAAATATTGAATGAGTCCTTTACTTTTCATTCGTCCATTTATTGGTTTAAAAACTACTATCCTATTCTTTCCCTTTTGAGTCTATATCCTTGAAATAACATATGTATCTTTTACCGGATACTTCAAAAATTTTATGACAATCTATGATAACTTCTGTACCCACTGGTATATATTTTTTAATTAAGGGAATAGTACTTGGAATATTCTTCTTTAAGCATTTTTCATCTATTACAATTAAAAAGGCTCTAAAAATTTCCGATTCTTTAAAATAAGTGTAGCTTTTCAGAAAAATTGTAGTAAACTATAAAAGAAAATATATGGTTCATCCATTTTAAAGGAGTGATGTTTTATGAGAGAAATGAAAACAAATTCAGTTAATCCGTATAAAACAGTTAAAATGGAGGAACGGTCGGCATAATAGAGCGTTTCCTCCGCTAATATCAAGGAGGAAAATACTTGCATAATTTAGAAAAATTAGGTTGGAAAAAGGAATATGATGTTTTAGAAGATAATGTTGCACGAGTTATTAGTGTGCAGAAAAATAGCTACCGTATATCAGACGGTGATTTGGAGTATTTAGCCCACTTAAGTGGCAAGTTCTTAAATGAATCCAACAGCCCGCTAGATTTCCCTTCTGTTGGGGATTGGGTTGAGGTGCAAAAGATACCTGAGGAGAACAAAGCAGTTATTAAACGTGTTTTACCAAGAAGAAGTCAATTTGTCAGACAAGCAGCAGGGAACCGAACAGAAGCACAAATAGTTGCAGCAAATATTGATATAGTTTTTATCGTTAACTCACTTAATCATGATTTAAATCTGAGACGAATAGAGCGTTACATGATATTGGCATATGAAAGTGGTGCGACACCGATTATTTTATTAACGAAAAGAGATCAATCCACTATCGATGAGATAGAAGATGCTATAGCATCTGTCAGTGAAGTAGCAATCGGTGTTCCGATTATTCCTATCAGTAGCTTGAATGGAGAGGGAATAGAGGAATTGTTAGGCTATTTGTCAGATGGAAAGACTGCTGCACTATTAGGTTCTTCTGGCGTGGGGAAATCTACACTAATAAATTCCCTATTAGGCCAGGAGGTTCAGGAAACAAAAGATATCCGAGAAGATGATAGTAAAGGTCGACACACAACCACACATCGTGAAATGTTCATGATGCCAAACGGCTCCATGCTTATTGATACTCCTGGGATGAGGGAGATTCAATTATGGGATGGGGGAACTGCCATAGAAACAACCTTTCAGGATATCGAATTACTTGAAAAGGATTGTCGATTCTCGGATTGTCGCCATACTACAGAACCTGGATGTCGCGTGCAAGAGGCGCTTTCAACTGGAGAATTATCCGAAGAAAGATTCCAAAGCTATTTAAAGCTTCAGAAAGAATTAGCTTATGAAGAGCGCAAACAAAATTTGAAAGCAAAAATGGAAGAGAAAAACAAATGGAAAAAGATTTCAAAGCAACAAAAGGAAAATTATAAATATAGAGTATAATAAAAGGCGAGGCACGTATAGGATGTACGTGCCTTTTTCAATGGGGATCATTAATAATAGCCAGATTGTTACCAAAAACTACCTACATCACTATTTTGGCTTTATAAGTAATATACTTTCTATAGAGAAATCAGTTAAAAATTCGCTTCACTAAATTCTCGTATTCATCAAAATACATTGGAACCTCTTGCTTTTGTAATCCAACTTTCATGTTCTCGACAATAGATGTGTTATACCATTTTTGATCTTCTTTACCAGCATTGAAGTTGTTCCAAACAGAGTCACCATGAAGCTTCAAATCTAATTCGAGTCCTAATAAATTATCGAGCTTGTCTGCAACGATTAAATATTTTACCTCTTTGTCAGCATGTTTGATAGTATCAATGGTATGTTGTTTACGCTCCTTCCATGACTTTGATTTATCCTCCGTATGCGCAGCAACAAGAAAAGCTACTCTTTCTCCAAACCTCTCTTTAATATCCTCTAATTCATATATCGTATCCTCTACTACGTCATGTAAGTAGCCTGCACAGACTAACTCCTCTGAGAACCCTTCTCTTTCAAGTCGTTCAGCAACACGAATCGGGTGTGTAATATATTCATCATTAGAATTTTTTCTCTTTTGACCTGTATGTGCCTTCGTGGCAAATTCTTTGGCTTCTGTTTTCAAGAATAGCTCTCTCCTTCTACACTTATTTTTACTTTATTATATAGAATTGAATACATAGTGAAAACCTATCACTTTACTTTCATTTGATAAGGGAAACAAGTAAACTATAGGTAGGACATAAGGATTGGAAGTGTGAACATGGCTGAGCAAGGAATTAATAAACGCAAGACAGAGCATATTCGCTTATGTTTGACAGACCAAGTAGAGGGTGTCAATAAGAGTACTGGTTTAGAAGGAATTTCCTTTATTCATAATGCACTACCAGAAATTAATTTTAATGATATTACGATTGATACAAGCTTTCTTAAGAAACCTTTAAAAGCTCCATTTCTTGTAAGCTCCATGACTGGTGGCTCAGAATTAGCAACAGAGATTAATCAAAATTTAGCAGAGGCTGCTGAACAGAGAGGCTGGGCGATAGCCTTAGGATCAACTAGAGCATTGCTTGAAGGTGACAAACATCAGGAATCATTCTTAATCCGAAATCAAGCACCGACAGTCCCCTTAATTGCAAATCTTGGTGCAGTTCAATTAAATTATGGCTATGGTCCAGAGCATGCACAAAGAATTGTTGATTTAACAGAAGCAGATGCACTTTATCTTCATTTAAATACCCTTCAAGAAGTTATTCAAGATGAGGGGGACTTAAATTTCGACCAGCTGCTCCCTAAGATAGAGGCTGTTTGTAAAGCATTAACGGTACCAGTTGGTGTTAAGGAAGTGGGCTTTGGGATTGATGGAACTGTTGCGAAAAAATTATCTGAAGCCGGTGTAGCCTTTATCGATGTTGCTGGGGCAGGGGGAACATCATGGAGTCAAGTGGAAAAGCTACGCTCCAAAGACCCACTACGCAAAGCAGCAGCAGAAGCATTTAATAGCTGGGGCATCCCGACAAAGGATTGTATCGTCTCCGTACGAAGTGAATTGCCAGGAGTTCCATTAGTTGCAAGTGGTGGAATGAAGACAGGATTAGATGCTGCAAAAGCCATTACGATAGGTGCTGATATTATTGGTTTTGCTCGCTCTTTATTAAAGGCAGCAACCGATTCTGTAGAAGCTGTGCTACAAGTAATGGAACAAATTGAATTCGAATTGAAAATCACAATGTTCGGTATAGGGGTAAAGGACTTACAAGCATTAAAGAATACAAACCGAGTAACCATTATGGGTAGGTCTTTATTAGAAGAACAGGGCTAAAGTAAAAAGCTTAGCCTTGTTCTTTTTTATATGGAAACGTAGAATATTTTCCTATGACATAAAAATTTCCATCATTAGATAGATTTCTTTAACCAATAATAAACATAACAAATTAGAAAGGGGTTATTGCATGGATAAGGAAATACATGATATGAAGGATTCACGGTTTATTCCGATGACATCTATTCAAAACATGATGGGTCAGGAAGTGGCAGAGGATGTGTATTATTATACTACTCAAATAGTAAATATCATTTTCATTGGTAAAGCCGGAGATGATAAATGGTATTTAATTGACGCTGGGATGCCTAATTCTGCTTCTGAGATAAGACGACAGGCTGAAGAACGTTTTGGCCAAGGTGCAAAGCCAGAAGCAATTATTTTAACCCACGGTCATTTCGATCATGTAGGAGGACTTGTTGATTTACTCGTTGACTGGGATGTTCCGGTATTTGCTCATGAAGCAGAATTTCCATATTTAACAGGTGAAAAGAGTTATCCAGAGCCAGATATAACAGTAGAAGGGGGAATGCTAGCCAAGATTTCTTCCATCTACCCAAATGAACCCATTACTATTGGAAGGTATTTAAAGGCACTTCCAAAGGATCACCAAGTACCAGGATTAGAAGAATGGAAGTGGATTCATACCCCAGGGCATTCTGAAGGTCATGTTTCCTTTTATCGGGAAAAGGATGGGCTTCTAATTTCAGGAGACGCAGTTATTACTGTAAAGCAAGATTCTTTTTACAAAGTCCTTACTCAGAAACCAGAGGTATGTGGACCACCACGATACTTAACCCCGGACTGGAATGCAGCAAGGCAATCGGTTACTGCTCTCTATGAGCTCCGCCCTAAGACCATGATATCAGGTCATGGCATTTATATGGAAGGGGACGAATTGGAACACGGTCTCTCCCACTTAGTAGATCATTTCGATGAAGTTGCAGTACCAGACTATGGAAAATACGTGTAAGCATTAAGTCTATCTAAAGCACAACATTACCTCGGCAATCTAATGTTGTGCTAAAATATTTATAAGATAGTGGGGTGCAACTACATGAAGATAGAAGTGTGGTCTGACTTTGTTTGTCCATATTGCTATATCGGAAAACGTAGGTTAGAGTTGGCACTAGATGAATTTGAACACAAGGATTATGTGCAAATTGTCTATAAAAGCTATGAACTTGATCCAAAAGCTAAAAAGGATCCTAATCAAGATATCCATGAATATCTCGCTACCAAAAATGGAATACCGATAGAATATGCGAGACAAATGAATGAAAAACTGAAAAGCCAAGCAAACGAAATTGGATTAATTTTTAATTTTAATACAATGCAGCATACGAATACTTTCGATGCTCATCGACTAGCGAAATATGCAGAAACACAGCAGCTTGGATTGGAAATAACAGAAAAACTCTTACAGGCTTATTTCACTGATTCAATGTTAATTAGTGATTTTCATACGTTATTGAATATAGCCACTGAGATTGGTCTAATGAAAGAGGACGTTGAGGAACTATTAACTACAAACAGATATGGTAAGCGCGTTAGAGAAGATGAGGATATTGCAATGCAAATAGGGATAGAAGCTGTGCCCTTTTACGTTTTCAATGAAAAACATGCCATATCTGGTGCACAACCTAAAGAGGTCTTTATAAGCATATTAAATAAAGTATGGAAAGAAGAATGTGACAATTCTAAGAACCCTTCTAAATCCAAGGCTAAAACATCCTATTGCACGGGTGAAGGCTGTGAAATGAATGAATAATATGAATGAAAGCTTGCTAGGAAAGTAGAATTCCGTGCAAGCTTTTTCTTTTGCAGCTAATAAATTGTTGAAAATTGTATACTTATTTATATTGACGAGACTGTCAAATATGCTATACTCGTGTTAGAAAGTTAATTGATAATGAATCTCATTCTTATTTAGAATAAATTAAAGTTAATAATGATTATTATTAATAGTAAAAAGGGAATTTTCATAATGAAATTACGTTATATGGTAATCGTCCTTGTAATTCTATCATTTGTTTCGGTTTTTATTGGGGTTTCCAATGTCTCTCCTCTTGATATTTTCAATCTTACCGAAGAACAGGCGCAGATTCTGTTTATTAGTAGAATTCCAAGATTAATTAGTATTTTGGTAGCGGGTATGAGCATGAGTGTTGCTGGATTGATTATGCAGCAACTAAGCAGAAATAAATTCGTGTCACCAACAACAGCAGGTACATTAGATTCTGCTAGATTAGGTGTATTGGTGTCCTTATTGTTTTTTACTGCAGCAAGTCCACTTTTACGAATTGTGATTGCTTTTCTATTTGCCTTAGCAGGTACAATGGTCTTTATGAAGGTACTAGATCGCATTAAATTTAAAGATGCTATATTTATCCCTTTAGTAGGTCTAATGTTTGGGAATATTATCAGCTCCATGGCTACCTTTATAGCGTATAAAGAAGATTTAATTCAAAATATGTCTTCTTTTATGCAGGGCGATTTTTCCATGATTATGAGTGGCAACTACGAATTAATTTATCTTAGTATACCAATACTAGCAATTGCATTTCTTTATGCGAATAAATTTACAATTGCAGGAATGGGAGAAGATTTTTCTAAGAACTTGGGACTAAATTACCGGCAGGTTGTCAATTTAGGGCTTGTTATCGTAGCACTAGTGACTGCCTCTGTCGTACTAACCGTTGGTATGATTCCGTTTTTAGGATTAATTATTCCAAATATTGTAACCATCTATCAGGGAGATCATTTGAAGAAAACGCTTATGCATACAGCCATGCTTGGCGCGGTGTTTGTCCTGTTATGTGATATTATCGGCAGAACGATTATCTATCCATATGAAATCCCGATTAGCTTAACGGTTGGTGTAATAGGTAGTGCTATCTTTATCTACCTATTATTAAGGAGAAAGAAATATGGGCTATAAGAAAAAAACAATCATTCTTGCTAGTGTTGCAGTCGCTCTTACATTACTGTATCTGTTATATGATTTAAAGGGAAATATCGGTTATATTCTGCCTAGAAGAATAATTAAGGTTCTTGCCATTATATTAACAGGTGGGGCTATAGCCTTCTCGACTACGGTATTTATGACGATAACCAATAACCGTATCCTAACTCCTAGTGTTTTAGGACTTGATTCTTTATATATGTTGATCCAAACGTTTATCATTTTTATTTTCGGCTCAACATCTATTGTAATGATGAACAGTAGTATAAATTATTTGCTTTCCATTGGAGCAATGGTCTTATTTTCATTAATTCTGTACCGTTTCCTCTTTAAGGGAGAGAAAAATAATATTTATTTTCTATTACTTATAGGAATGATTTTAGGTACATTCTTTAATAGCTTTACCTCTTTTATGGAGGTACTAATTGATCCAAATGAGTTTATGGTTGCCCAGGATAGAAGCTTTGCAAGTATTAATAATGTTAACAAGAATCTTGTTTATCTATCCTTAGGAGTAATCGCAATTGTATTTATTTACTTTATGCGTTTTTACAAATATCTTGATGTCTTAGCTCTAGGAAAAGATGACGCTATTAATTTAGGGGTAAACTATGATTATGTGGTCAAACGATTACTAATCATTGTCTCTATTTTAACTGCCGTTGCGACAGCTCTAATAGGTCCAATAACCTTCCTAGGCTTGTTGGTTGTGAACATAACGTATGAATTTATGAAGACTTACCGCCACTTATATGTACTGCTAGCGTCAGTATTTATAAGTATTATTGCACTAGTTGGTGGGCAGTTTATAGTGGAAAAGATATTTACATTTCAAACTACTATTAGTGTTATCATCAACTTCATCGGTGGTGCTTACTTTTTATATCTTTTGTTAAAGGAGAATCGATCATGGTAGAGGTAAAAAACCTGTTAAAGACATACAACCATAAAAATGTCGTTGATGATGTTACCTTAAAAATTGAAAAAGGAACCATGACATCATTTATCGGCCCCAATGGTGCTGGAAAGAGTACGTTAATCTCTATAATCACTCGATTAATAGCAAAAGATTCCGGAGAAATTCAAATTGATGGGCAAGATATGTTGAAAACAGATAGCAATGAATTGGCTAAAAAAATATCTGTACTAAAACAGTCAAATACAATCAATCTGAAGCTAACGGTTCGCGAATTAGTTTCCTTTGGACGTTTTCCTTATTCAAAAGGGAAGCTTTCAAAGGAAGATGAGAAGAAAATAGATGAAGCTTTGGAATATATGGAACTAAAGGATATGGAGAATAAGTTCCTTGATGAGCTTAGTGGTGGTCAAAAGCAACGAGCACATATAGCAATGGTAATCGCTCAGGATACCGAGTATATTTTCCTGGATGAACCGCTTAACAACTTAGATATGCGGCATTCCACACAAATCATGAAGATATTGCGACGATTAGTGGATGAATTAGGAAAAACTATTCTAATCGTTATTCATGATATCAACTTTGCATCCTGCTATTCCGATAATATTGTTGCATTAAAGGATGGAAAGATTGTAAAACAAGGACGCGCTTGTGATGTTATAGATGCATGTGTCCTGAAGGAATTATATGACATGGATATTGAAATTCAAGAAGTTGGCGATAAACGTATCTGTGTCTATTACTAATTGTTTAAGAACTAGTGGTGTCATGAGCAGATATAGTCTTAGATACCCAATATTATGGCGGTTTAAATAAATAAAAACACCATAAAAAAAACCCCTTCATAATGGGGCAATAATTACATTACCAAACCATTATAAAGGGTACTCACATTCTTATCTTACCTTATAACGTTTGGTAGGTAAATGATTATGCCCATTTTTTATGTTCATTCAAGCCTGTATATTCGACATGGTTTTGGAGCGCTCAAACCAATAGAACAGCTCATTTGCTGGTTGATGGAAAGGAATGAACTCGATTACATATTGAGGGGAAAGTAGTTAACGACTATATCGATGAAAGATAACACTAGCTTAAAATATATCATCTATAAAGGAGTACTATCATATGAAGAAATTTACACTGTTTTTTAGTATAGCCATGTTACTGCTATTTCTTGCAGCTTGTGGTAACTCTGATAATGAGAATTCCACAGACAATGCTTCATCCGATAAGTCATCTTCTGAAGAATCAAAAACAATTTCAGTTAAGCATGAACTAGGGACTACTGACAATGTCCCTGTAAATCCTAAAAAAGTAGTTGTGTTCGACTTTGGTACATTAGATACTTTGGATAAATTAGGGATTGAGGTAACTGGTCTACCGCAAGATAATATCCCTTCATATCTTGAGAAATATGAAAGTGATCAATACGAGAATGTTGGTTCACTAAAGGAGCCAGACTTTGACAAGCTAGCAGAGATTGATCCAGATTTAATTATCATTTCTGGAAGACAATCACAGCTTTATGATCAATTCACTGAGTTAGCACCGACTATTTACCTTGGCGTAGATACTACAAGATATATGGATTCTTTTAAAGAAAACTTGGATGTAATTGGTAAAATTTTCAATAAAGAAGATGAAATCAAAACAGTGCTTTCTACAATTGAAGAGTCTATTGCTAACTTAAAAGAAAAAGCAGAAGCTAGTGGGAAAAATTCTTTAATCATCTTAGCTAATGATGACAAAATTAGTGCGTATGGCCCTAATTCTCGATTCGGTATTATTCATGATGTATTTGGAGTAACACCAGTGGATCCGAACATCGAAGCTTCAACCCATGGTAATAATGTGTCCTTCGAATACGTATTGGAAAATGATCCAGATCTATTATATGTTATTGACCGTGGTGCAGTTGTGGGAGGAGAATCTTCTGCCAAACAATTAGTTGAAAATAAGCTAATGGAAAATACAAAAGCCTATAAAAATGATAATATTGTTTATTTAAACCCAGATTACTGGTATCTTTCTGGTGGTGGACTTGAGTCAGTCCAAGAAATGATTGATGAGATTGATGCAAGTCTAAAATAATCTTATCGTAAGGGTGGGAGCAATTCGCATTGTTGTGAATTGCTCTTTTTTCAATGGAAATGCCCGAGTCTCGATATAGACATGTACCCTATTCTTGCATTGGCAGTATCAATTATGTTTGAATAGAAATACTACGTTAGGAAATGAGGAATAACATGAAAAAAGTAATAGCCATCCTTGCAATAGCCCTTCTCTTACTTGTTGCTGCGTGTGGAAAAGAAGATAAGGAAGAAAATGCAAATAAAGAAGTAAAGCCAGAAGAAGTAACAATGGATAAAGACGAGGTTGTAGATAACAATAAAGTAGTTGTTCGTATAAATGACAAGGATATAACTGGAGATTTATATAATGCCGTCTACCTACAAGGTAAGCTACGCGCTGTACAATTTGGACAAGACATAAGTGAGAAGGAAAAGATGAAGGAATTAGCATTGAACGAAATAATTGCTCAAGAGTTGATTAAACAAGATGCCAATAAGCAAGGTATAACAGTCTCAGAGGAAGATATTCAGAAGGAATATGATGACTTAAAGTCAGAGGATGAAAAGAAGTTTAAAGAGTATTTAAAGCAATATAAATTAACAGAGAAAATTGTCAAGGAACAAATACTGTTTACTCATATCCTTAATCAATATGTGGATAAGGAAATCCAAATTGATGAGGTAACGGAGGAAGACGCAAAAGAAGCCTATGACAAGCTGAAAAAAGAAATGGATGATATTCCAAAGTATGAGGATGCAGAATCCACTATAAAAGCTAATCTTAAACAACAACGTGAAGCAGATGCTTTACAGGTGAAAGTGGAAGAATTAAAAGAGACGGCAACTATCGAAAAACATATATAAATTTCCTATAGGTCAAAGGAGCACATGACAGTGAAATCATGTGCTTCTATTTTGTTTTTTGGTTGACTAGAATCGCTCATATACGTGTTTATGGTAAAGGAATTCGATTGTCTGCAAAAGTAATTGATGTAGTTTTGTTGGGGGCTGCTTCTATATGTACTATTTTTCGTTGGTTTCGATACAAGTTGGTGAATTTATGCTGAAGCATAGTGCTCTAATAGACACGGTTAAAGAAAACCGCAGCACTTAGTCCAATAGAACACTTCTAATGGACTAAATTGCGGGAAACCGCAGCATTTAGTCTAATAGAACATATCTAATGGACTAAGTTGCAGAAAATCGTAGTGTTCAGTCTAATAGAACATATCCAATAGACTAAGTTGCAGAAAACCGCAGTGTTCAGTCTAATAGAACGAATCTAATGGACTTAGTTGCAGAAAATCGCAGCATTTAGTCTAATAGAATGCTTCTAATGGACTTAGTTGCAGAAAACCGCAGCATTTAGTCTAATAGAACGTTTCTAAAAGACTAAACCAAAGAAAAACACGGCAACGAGTCCAATAGACGACTCTGGAAGACTAAATTAAAAAACCTGTTACCCGGTAGCACATCTTATATGTTTTGTCCGAAAGTATATACAATGATAAAAACGCTGGAATAAAAAGGTATGGATTTATTTAGATTATTATATTCTTAATAAGTGGCAAGAAAGTGGAAAATAACTTAAAATGAAACAGATGGGAACGATGTATAGGAATTTGATTAAGGGAATGATTTAAGTGAACAATCATCATGTATTCGAGGAACTAATTAACATTACATCAAAGGAAAATGTAATGGTTAATGAGCCTTTGAAGAATCATACGTATACACGTCTTGGTGGAAATGCAGATTTTCTTGTAACTCCAGAGACTTATGAACAAGTTCAACTCATTGTTAAACTGGCGAATCGAGAAGAGATTCCTTTTACCTTGCTAGGTAATGGATCCAATTTAATAGTTAAAGACGGCGGTATTCGCGGAATCATCATGAATTTGAATAAATTAAATGACATTCGAACAACAGATACTAAAATCACTGCCCAAAGTGGTGCCCGTATTATTGATGTATCAAGGGCTGCCTTAGACGTAAAACTTACTGGCCTTGAATTTGCTTGTGGGATTCCTGGCTCAGTTGGTGGAGCCCTCTATATGAATGCAGGTGCTTATGGTGGAGAGATTAAGGATGTTTTAGAAAGCGCAATCCTTGTAGAACCAAATGGAAATTTATTAACGTTACGTGCGGAGGAGTTAGATTTAGAATACCGAAGAAGTAATATTCCGGATAAAGGATATATTGTTTTAGAAGGAACGTTTGCATTAAAGGAAGGCAATTATGACGAAATAAAAGCTGTTATGGATGATTTGACATTTAAACGAGAGTCCAAGCAACCTCTTGAGTACCCTTCCTGTGGAAGTGTGTTTAAACGACCGCCCGGATACTTTGCAGGTAAGTTAATCCAGGATAGTGGTTTACAAGGAACGCAAATTGGTGGGGCGCAAGTATCCTTAAAACATGCAGGATTTATTGTGAATAAAGACAATGCAACTGCAGAAGAGTATATAAGTCTGATTCATCATGTCCAAGCGACTGTTAAGGAAAAATTTGGTGTTGCTTTAGAGCGAGAAGTACGAATTATTGGCGAGGATCTAGAATAGAAAACCGCGTTGTTTAATGCAAGACAAATAAAAATAAAAGAGGTGCAGTACCAATGCATCTCTTTTATTTTTATTTATAGTCTGGCTGCCAGCCCAACTGAAATCGTCGAAAAGGTTACTCACTTTGATTATTCTCAAGGTGTGATTTTATACGATTGCAAAGAGTAATGACTTCGTTGTTATCTCCAAATGGTGCATCGCTCCAATCATATACAGCAAATGGTCCCCAAAATTCTTTGGGAGTATTTGGATACCGCGGAACTAAGTGCATGTGAAGATGGGGGACTGCGTGCCCTGTGACATAGGAATAGATATGTTCTGCCTTTTCAACTTCCATTAACGCTCTACTCATTCTAGCCATTGCTTTGCCAAATGCCATTGCTTCTTCCATATTCATATCCCCAAGTGTTGGAACATGTCTCTTTAAATCAATCATGATATGGCCCAAATAGTTTGGGTTTCCATTTCTATCAATATGGCCAACATATACATATTCATCCTCATAAATCACTGCACCAGAAGTCTGAATATTCCCTACGTGTTTATTACAAATAAAGCAATCTTCCATTTATGCATCACCCTTTTTAAATATTTCCAAAATTATAGTATAATCAGTCTGATATTGGAATAAGTATCTTCATTTTTTATCTATCTATACAGAAAGAGGCTGGGACATAACTAGCCAAAAATAAATAGAAATGGTTCCAATCATCTAAAAACTGGTGCTTGGAACCATTTTTTTTGGTTTGTTTTCAATA
>NZ_JBNPWZ010000016.1:0-48745 GCF_050433565.1 Ornithinibacillus bavariensis | reverse complement strand
CATCTCTATTATACGATTGGAGATTCTTTTGTTACATCCCTAGAAGGTTTATTTTCACACAGGCATAGCCTGTGGTTTTAAAAGCATTAATAAAAACAAGGCCTCCTGCTAGTAGGAGCCTTGTTTTAGTAATTCATATAAACTTTTGTATATTTATTAACTTAATTTATTATTTACCATTTGGCAAATTTCTTCAGCATTTTGTCCATTTGCATTAATCACTGGACCTGAAATGCTAGTATCAGCCATACCCATAACATCCTTATCTAAACCGGAAATTACACAACAATCACAATGAGCTGTATCCGCTTCGGATTTTAGCTCGATTACTTCATGTCCCATTGCCATTAGTGCTTCTTTTACATCAGTAAGGGATTCTTCTACCCCGATTCTAGCCATACTTTTTTCACTCCTCTAAGTATCCATTTTTACATCCTTAGTTTGACCGAAAGTATGGAAGATATTCTAGGATATTTTCCCTTCCATAGACAATTCACGAAGCATATGAATAACAGTATTTACGCCAACCTCTAATGCTTCTTCCCTAGGTTTTAATTTAGCATGATGAAGACCGTAGCTTGAATTTACACCAAGCCAAAACATGAAGCCAGGTATATCCTTAAGCATGAAGCCAAAATCTTCACCTGTCATTGCTTC
Organism: Ornithinibacillus bavariensis; assembly: GCF_050433565.1. Lineage (NCBI taxonomy): Bacteria > Bacillati > Bacillota > Bacilli > Caryophanales > Bacillaceae > Ornithinibacillus > Ornithinibacillus bavariensis. The sequence continues at coordinate 48,088 of NZ_JBNPWZ010000016.1, read as the reverse complement.
TTTTGCTTCTGCATAGTGAATACCTAATTTTTTTGTAACATGCTTAAATCGTTGGACGAACTGTTCATCATTATATACCTGATAATAGGATGAACCATAATCTAATTTGATATGACAATCATGCATGATCTCGAAGCCTTTAGCAAGACGTTGCAATAGCTCTTTTACTTGTGACATAACCACCGGATTTAATGTCCGTATCGTTCCCTCTAGTCTAGCGGTTTCAGCTATTGCATTTTGGACATGGCCACTAGTCATTTTGCCAATTGTAATAACAGCACTATCTAGGGGATTTAAATTTCTTGCTATTATTCCTTGTACATGGGAAATGAAAGCACCTGCTGCAACTGCCATATCCTTTGATAAGTGTGGATATGCTGCATGACCACCTTTTCCTTTGAAATTGATAAATAACTCACTCGTATTTGCGAATAGTAACCCAGTTTTACTCGCAACTGTCCCTACTGGATACTCAGGTGCTATATGAAGAGCGAAGATACAATCTGGATACCACTCTAAAAACACATCGGAAAGCATCAGCGGCAATGCTCCGCCTGGTCCCTCTTCTGCTGGTTGAAATATGAATAGTACATCATCTGTGATTCGATGCTCAATAACGCTTTTTAAAGCTCCTAAAGCAATTGTCATATGGAAGTCATGTCCACAGGCATGCATATTGCCAGGATGTTTTGAGGCAAAATCATATCCTGTTTCTTCAAAAATTGGTAGTCCATCAATATCCGTACGAAAACCAATTAATTGTTTTGATTTCGTTCCAGAAACCTTCACTAATATTCCTGTTTTCCACGTTTTCACTTCTACATGTTCATTAGCGATTGAGTGGATATAATGAAGTAAATATTCATGTGTCTTGAATTCTTGAAACCCTAATTCAGGAATTTGATGTAATTCACGTCTAATTTTACGCAGCTCAGCCAGATCCATTTTGTAGTCCCTCTATTCATTGTCTAGCTTACGTAGTTCTTGCTTAATTTCCGTCTTGGCTTTCGTTCCTTCATCAATTTCTTTTAAAACTTTTGCAGGTGTACCTGCTACTAGTGTGTATGGAGTAACATCTTTGGTTACGATAGCACCAGCTGCAACGATAGCTCCCTTACCTACAGTTACCCCTTCTAAAACAACAGCATTTGCTCCGATCACTACATCGTCCTCTATAACTACCGGTTTTGCTGATGGTGGTTCAATGACACCTGCTAGAACAGTTCCAGCTCCTATATGGCAATTTTTCCCAACCGTTGCACGCCCACCAAGCACGGCATTCATGTCAATCATCGTACCATCACCAATAACAGCTCCAATATTGATCATAGCACCCATCATAATTACAACCCCGTCACCAATTTTTACTTGATCACGAATAATCGCACCTGGTTCAATACGAGCATTAATATTCTTCATGTCCAATAATGGAATTGCTGAATTCCTACGATCATTTTCTACGACATAATCTGCTATAGCTGAACGATTGTTCTTTAAGAAATCAGAAACTTCCTTCCATTCTCCAAACAGTACACCGTTTTTTTGTTCTACAAAAGCTTGGATGTTTCCAAAGTTAAGTCCAGATAACTCTTCCCCTTTTATGTATACTTTTACAGGTGTGCTTTTCTTACTATTCGAGATAAAGCTAATAATTTCTTCTGCATTCATCATACCCATGATCGATCCCCCTTAATTTTTATAATCTTCACTTTATCAGACAGTTTATCTTCAAGCAATACGAAGAGGATACCAAAAAGTTACTTCCTTTGATATCCTCTTTCCATGACAGCAGAAGCTTGATTCTCAATCTACGAATCCCTTACTATAAAATTTTTATTCTTAACACTATGTCTTAAGTCATTAATTTTTACTTTTTGCTGAATATATATCCTTTCGTAATTCTTTCAGTAATGCTCTTCTCGTTAAAATACCATCAAAATAGCCTTCTTCATCAACAATGCTAACAAAAGGATAATCAATTAGCGCCTTCAATCCATCAAGGATTGTATCCTCTCTTAAGAGTCTAGGAATATCTGTTACCATAACCTCCTGTACCTGTAGTGTTGATAATCGTTCAATCTCAAATTGTTCTAATCCCAATATTTCATTTAGAATTCTTGTTTTTCCAATTGTACCTTGTAATCTATAAGTGGAATCAAGTACAGGCACAGCAGAGTATCCTGATTTTACTAAAACTAATAAAGCATGTTCTAGTGGATTGTTTAGTTGGACATGTGCAACCTTCTCAGAGGGAATCATTAAATCTCTAATTGTAAGCGATGTCAAATCTCTATCTTGCAATATACTCATATTACCCGCTCCTTTTTATCAAACTAACCTGAAAGACAATTCTAATGAAGGGGCCTACCTTAGATCAGATGAAATATTTTTTCCACCTCAACCTTAGTGTAACATAAATGGTAATAAATTAGCATGTACGATATAGAATGATTGAAGATGAACATTAATGAATGCCCGTATTAGAGTTATATGTTATAGAGAATTGAATTTAAGTCCTAAGAAAACCAAAAAATATTTTTGGTATCACAAGTTTTTTTTCGGTTCTCTTGGTGCTAAAAAGAATTTGAATCACTTCATCTACCTTCCCATATTTTCTGTAACAAAAATTTTGAAGACTTGTATTGCAGTCAGCTAACCCTGTGAGGATGAACAGATGAAAATGCTTGAAGTATGATAAATGGTGTAAAACTACTTATTTTATCCCTTTATGTATTCTATGAAGCAGTAACTTGTTTTGTTGATTCGCCAAGAGTCGATAGTAAGATTTCATAATAGTCCTTAGATTAGTATGCTTAATAGCATTTCTATTCATTTGATGAAGGTGACTTTAAGAAAATTAAAGGGCCTTTTTAGGGATACTGTACCAAAGGCCCATAGGACATTTAAAACGGAAATTTATTTAGCCACTGCCCACCGTCCATCGTTACTACTTCTCCATTAATATAGGAGGCTTTATCAGATAACAAGAAATAAGCTAGCTCTGCTATTTCCTCTGGTTTTCCTAATCGCTTTAATGGTACTGAGTCTAATGTCCGTTTAGCCGCTTCTTCAGACAGAAATAGCTTTTCTGCTCCTCCTGTTCTTTCAATTGGTCCAGGGGCAATTGCATTAACACGAATACCATATTTCGTTCCCCACTCTACTGCTAATGTTCTTGTCATATTGAGTACGCCTGCTTTTGCAGCTGATGAATGGATAACTCCAGCACCTGCATTCCAAGCATATGTAGCTACCATATTAATAATCGTGCCTTGGATATTATTTTCTATCCAGTACCTTCCTACTTCTCTACTACAATAAAAAGTACCATTTAATACAATATCAATGACCGCTTTCCAGCCGTTGACAGATAAATCCTCTGCTGCACAAATAAAATTACCTGCAGCATTATTCACTAAATGGTCTATTCTACCAAATCGATTAACTGTCTCTTTCACCATTCGTTCTATATCTTCTGGATTACGGACATCTAATGGAACTGAAAGGATATCTCCCTTTGCACTTTGTGCAAGCTCTTCTTGTACAGCTAATAATTTTTCCTCAGTTCTACCTGTTAAGACAACATTCAATCCCTCATCAGCAAATTTCTTAGCCATAAATTTCCCCATGCCATTAGAACTTCCTGTAACGATTACTGTCTCTTTAACCATACATTATCTTCCTCTCTATAGTACTATCTTCATACTATTTCTATTATAAGGAAAAGTCAAAAATCATATGTTGTATTACAGATAATGCTATGTATGTTATAATGAATAACACTATTGAATAAAAGGTGAGAGAATGAATAGAAGGTCTTTTCTAAAAAAGCTTATTGGCAGTACACTCACATTTTTGGGTTTAACTGGCGGAACATATTATTATGCAAGGAATATTGAACCTAGTATGCTCACCATAAAAAAAGAAACGATTACCCATACCAAAATCCCCGCTTCATTCGATAATATTAAAATAGTACAATTTTCAGATACACACATTGGTTTCCACTACACGCTAAATCAATTTGAAGAGCTAGTTGAGAAAATTAATAAATTAAATCCGGATATAATTGTCTTTACTGGTGACTTAGTAGATGAACCAAATCACTATAATTGGAACCAGAGACTAATCAATTTACTCCACTCTCTTCATGCACCATTGGGGAAGTTCTGGATATATGGTAACCATGATCATGGGGGATATGGTACTGAAATTGTCCAAGAGACAATGGAGAAAGCTGAATTTATTCTACTTAAAAACACTCATCATGTAATTGAAAATAATTTAGACAGAATCATCCTTACCGGTATCGATGATGTAATGCTTGGTAAGCCAAATCTAGCGAAAGCACTTGAAAATACTAATACTGATCTGTTTACTATATTACTTGCACATGAGCCGGATTATGCTGATCATACAATTGACTATCCAGTAGATATTCAACTTTCCGGTCATAGTCATGGAGGACAAGTACGCTTTCCTTTTATCGGTCATTTATATACACCAAAGTTTGCAGAAAAATATGTAGAAGGAAAATATACATTTGAATCCAGCAACTTAATTTTATATGTTAGTAGAGGTATTGGTACAACTAGACTTCCTTACCGATTCCTTTGTGTGCCTGAGATTACATGCTTTACCTTAAAACAAAAATAGTAGACTTTCTTTTATAGTCTCCCACCAAGTTTGTAACAGTTTGTCCATAGTTTCTAGAACGTTTACATGCTAAAATAATGGAAGAATATATTACTGGAGGAAAAACTATGAAAAAAAAGATTTCCGTCGTAATCATGCTTGCACTTGTTGTATTTCTAGCAGCATGTGGACAAAAATATAAAGGGGACTTTTCAAATGAGGTTCAGGACTTTACCTTTACGAATCAGGATGGTAAGGAAGTAAGTAAAAGTGATTTTGACGGAAAAATATGGATTGTAGACTTCATCTACACATCATGTGAAACGGAATGTCCACAAATGACATATAACAAGCAAAAGATTGAACGTGCATTAGAAGATGAAGGAATTAATGATATTGAATTTGTATCATTTAGTATTGACCCAGCGCGTGATACACCAGAGGCTTTAAAAGAATATGGGGAAGTACGTGGAATTGAATTTGATCATTGGACATTTTTGACAGGCTATGATTATGAAACGATTAAAGAGTTTGCTGTTAAGTCTTTCAAAATTCCAATTGAACAACTTGAGGATAATACCTTTATGCACGGTGTTTCGTTTACCATAGTCAGTCCAGAGGGAAACGCAATAAAGAGTTACAATGGCTATTACCTTGAACAAGATCAAATCAAAGAAATGGTAGAATTTATAAAAGATATGCAATAAAGAGCCATATGGTAGTGACCCCAAAAAGATAGATTGTAATTATAGCTTTTGGGATCACAACCTACCGGCTTCTTTTTTTATCTTTATTATTTGAAAAATGGACAAGCTTTACGTTACTATTTATTTTAGATAGTAAGTTTATAACGTACGCCAATACTTATAGAAAGGAGGAGAGCAATGGCCCAACACGAAACAGTATCCATACAGGATTTAGCAAAAGCAATATATACGGTAAATCGTCACGCAAAAACAGCACTTGAGCCACAGCACCTGTATTTTATTAAGAAAGAAACAATTAATCGCCTATTAAAGGAACAAAAAGCAAAAAAAATTGGTCTTCATTTTTCTGAACACCCAAAATTAAGTAATCAACACTCAACACTATTAGTTCAAGTGGATGACTATTTTTTTCACATTCCTCCAACGAAGGAAGACTTTCAAGAACTTAAGCATTTAGGCTCACTTGATCATAATTTTCGAAATCCCCAAACAAAAATGTCTTTAGCGCAGGCAAAAAAAATTATCTATCAATATATAGACTATAGAGAACCAAAAGAGAAAAAAAAGAAAACAAAAAAGTATACTTCAACTTACTACACGCCATCATCACTCGGCAAAATGGAATGGCCCCCCAAGAAAACCTTTCGATAAATTGTTAGCTTGTCTATTGTAATAATTGAGAACCCCCTCATACAAATAAAATTAAGTTTAGTATGAGGGGGTTCTTCATTCATACTCTTTTCTTTCTCTTGCTTATATTACGAAATAGGTGTATCACACAGAGGAACAGTCCTAGTATTGCCAAAACCTGTAATGCCAATTTTAATAATTGATAGGTTATTAGTTCAATATGGCCATTCAATAAAACAACAATGAAAAAGAGTACGATAAAAAGTAATCCACTTAAAACGTATCGTAATAACGTTTCAGAACGTATCGATAAAAGAAATACTGAAATTGGTCTAATCAACACATAACATCCAGCAATTCCAAATAGAATAACCAATGTATAAAATAATTCTTCTTCAATGCCTATCGATTGTAGTTGCGATATCTTTATCCAATCTGAAATGGTTAAAAACATTCCCTGCACCCCTCTTCTAGTAACCTAATAAGCATTCTAAACGATTTTAATAGGAACTATACCTACAGGTCTAACTATTTTTGTACGTTTGCTATAATAAAAGATAATTTTATGAGGAGGGGTAGGAAGTGAACAAAGCAGTTACTTATATTTTGCTAGGTGCATCCTTATGGGGAACCATCGGCTGGTTTATAAAAAATCTATATGTATATGGTTTTACTCCTATGGAGGTTGTGACACTTCGAGTAACAACCTCAGCAATTATCTTACTCCTATTTTTGCTAATTACATCTCCAAATAAAGTTAAATTAACTTCCCTGTCTGATATAAAATATTTTATTGGAACGGGAATTTTTAGTATTATATTTTTTAATTATTGTATGTTTACAGCTATAAGCTTGTCCTCCATACCTGTTGCTACTGCACTGCTCTATACAGCGCCTGCATTTGTTGCCATATTATCTGTTTACTTATTTAAAGAGTCCTTTACCAAAAGAAAATCGGTGGCACTATTCGTAACATTAATTGGCACTCTATTCACCGTACAACTTATACCTTTAAATGTAAATAATTTGCAGCTTGGGAGTATCCTATTTGGTATTGGATCTGGAATTGGTTATGCTTTATATAGTATCATTAGTAAATTTGCATTAAACAAGTACTCAACTCTAAGTATTACGACCTTTACCTTCGTAGTAGCAGCAATTGCACTAATTCCATTTTTTCCATATCAAGAAAAACTACCACTTCTTCTGGATAAAGAGGTCTTATTCTATGCTTTTGGATTGGGACTCTTTCCAACAGCGATAGCATATATTGTGTATACATATGGCCTAAATCAAACCGAGGCATCAAAAGCTGCTATTTTATCAACAATTGAACCCGTAGTTGCAGCATCAATTGGTATTATTATTTTTAAAGAGACCTTCGACATGTTGCAAATGCTTGGCATGACAATGATTATAGGAGCAGTTATATTAATGCAAACCGAAAACAAGAATAATGCCCAGGTGATTAAATTGAGGGGGAGAACTAGTGGAAAACCGTCTTAATCAATATATACATTCAATAGAGATTTCTGGTATTAGAAAGTTCTTTCAAATGGTTGAGGAAGAAGAGAATATTGTTTCTCTTACAATTGGTCAGCCTGATTTCCATACACCTAGCCATATTAAGGAAGCTGCGATCCATGCATTAAATACGAACAGAACAACCTATACAAATAATGCTGGTATCTTCGATTTGAGAAAAGCTATTTCCGCCTTTTATGAGTCTGCATATCATGTTTATTTTAATCCTGAGAATGAAATTATTGTAACAACTGGTGCTTCTCAGGCTATCGATATCGTATTTCGAACCATATTAAATCCAGGCGATGAAGTAATTCTACCTGGTCCAATTTATCCTGGATATGAACCATTAATTACCTTAGCTGGGGCAAAAGCAGTATATGTCGATACAACAAATACTGAATTTAAATTAACAAATAAGGAATTAGAAAGGGCTATTACTAAACAAACCAAATGTGTCGTACTCCCCTACCCTTCTAATCCAACTGGTGTATCATTGACTGCTACAGAACTAAAAAAGTTGGTTGAGGTTTTAAAAGGAAAGGAAATTTTTGTTCTAGCGGATGAAATTTATAGCGAACTTGTTTATGATTTTAAACATACTTCTATTTCCAGCTTTGAAGAAATTAGGGACCGAGTTGTAGTCATTAATGGCCTATCGAAATCCCATTCCATGACTGGATTTCGTCTTGGTTATGTACTAGCACCTAAATGGCTGGCAAGTCACATACTTAAAGTTCATCAATACAATGTGTCCTGTGCTTCCTCTATAAGCCAATATGCTGCACTCGAGGCACTAACAAACGGTTTAAGTGATCCGAAGAATATGAATGAAGAATATCTTGTTAGAAGAGACTATGTTTACGACCGGTTAGTGAGGATGGGTTTACAAGTAATGAAGCCGAATGGAGCCTTTTATTTTTTCCCTAGATTTAACATTTCTGAGATGACCTCATTTGAATTAGGTATAGATTTAGTTAAAAAGGCAAAACTTGCACTAGTACCTGGGGATAGTTTTTCATTACTTGGCGAAGGATATATGAGATTATCTTATGCCTATGATTTTCTCACACTAAAAGAGGGGTTAAATCGATTGGAAGAGTATTTACAGAAGCGAAACGTTTAGTCAGTGGATATAGTAATAGAAGGGATAATGCATAATAGCGATATCCCACCTATTAGCTATATGATAGTTAAAAATTAATCTTCTCTCTATTTTTTGTGCATTACTTCCTTTTTATCATATCTTAGTTTTTCATACATATTTAGCAAACGATCTAATTCTTGACTGAGAGCGATAGATTCTAAGCTTGTTATGCCTTGTGATAGGGCAACAGAACTCATTTGTTCACGAAGCCTTTCTATTTGTTTTAGGAGCTTGTCAGTTTCGTGCATGAATATTTAACAATACCTCCTTTTCTATTTCTATTAATGTAGCACAGAAATGAACCGAATAACAATTATTAATTACATTTTTTGAACTTTTTACTTACATTTAACTATTTTATCTAGGTATAATTGATATAATAGAAGTAACATTATTTTTATTTAGTTGTCAGTTACTTCTGATGAGAAAGGAATGTCTTCTTTGACCGAAACGAAACAAAAAAATGAATGGATAGAATGGGGTAAAGCAATCCTTATAGCCATTATTCTTGCATTCTTATTACGTACATTTATATTTGCTACTTCCATAGTAGAAGGAGACAGTATGGATCCTACATTACAAGATGGAGAACGGGTTGTTTTTAATAAAATTGTATATCTCATCGATGAGCCGAAACGAGGCGATATTGTCATAATCCATCGCCCAGAAAAAAATTATGTTAAGCGTGTTATTGGCTTACCTGGAGAAACAATTCAGATACGGAATCACAAGCTATATATCAATAATGAACTTCATGACCAGACCTTTTTATCAGAGGACGCAAAAAATCACACGGGTAGCTTTGGACCAATAACTATTCCAGAAGGAAGATATTTTGTGATGGGCGATAACCGATCTATCAGTAAAGATTCTAGAAATGGATTAGGCTTCATTACCGAGGATGAAATTATAGGTCGTTCGGAATTTGTATTTTATCCCTTTAATCAAATGGCTAAAACAAGATAATATAAAAGGCAGTTCAAAGGTTGTGTAACCTTAAATGAACTGCCTTTTTTGTCTTGTTAGTCATTGTTGTATTACTTTTCATTATCAAATATACAGCTTCCAAAATTAAACAATAATATAACAAAGCATAATATTCCTAAAGCTAGTTCCACAGATGACACCTCCCGTAAACTTATGTTATGTATTATTCTACTTTTTAAGTAATCGTAACCGTATTTATCATACCAATATCCACCTTCTAAATAAAGGGAAATATGTTACAATAAAATTAAAATAATTGTTGCTTTTTATCGAAGCTCTGTAAGAAGTAGGTGAAAATAGTAATGCACTGTCCCTATTGCGGTTCTATCGTAAAGGAAGAAGAAACGTATTGTATAACCTGTGGTAAAAAATTACCTACCGATGTCCATTTACGATCGAAGAAAGAGAAATCGTTCATAAAATTATGGGGCATTCCCATCCTTACATTTGTGCTAGTGTTATTGTCTAGTAGTTTATTCCATACATTTCTTAATGCTCAAGAAGAAGACGCAAAGCATTTCTATGAGCTTGGTGAAAAGAGTTTACTCGCTGAAGATTATCGTGCAGCTAAAGACTATTTTTCAAAAGCTATTGACCAAAAATCAAACTTTACACAGGCACAAATGGCATTAGAATTTATTAATAAATCAGGTGCAATTAAGGAGTATCTACAGAAGGCTGAAAATGAATTAAAGGATAAAAATTTTCAAGCCTCCCTATCACTATTACATGAAGCAGAAGAATTGTTAAAAAATTATGATGGGAAACCAGCTACTATTCTAGTTAATAAAATTGACTCCTATCGTAACACTGTAAAAATTGAACAGTTAAAAAGCCTTTTATCTGAGTTCCCCTCCATTGATGAATTAAAAGCTTTATTATGGGAAGCTGATGCAATAAAAACGGAAGAAGCTCAGGAAATAACAGAAACAATCCGTGAACAAATTATTGATTATGCCTATACAAAAGCTAGTGAAATGTTATCCGATAAACAGTTTGGTGATGCTCAATTTATTGTAGAGGATGGTTTGAAATATGCACCGAATTCAGAGAAACTGCTTAGCTTAAAAACAACTGTTGAAAAGGAAAAAGTATCTTTTGAAATCACGCAAGAACAGCGGATTCAACAGGCAATAGATTCGGCTGAAGAAGAACGGGAAAAGAATGAAAAAGATGCAATAAAATTAGTTTCCGTCAAACTTGAAAATGATAAACAGGGAAATTTAGTAGTCAAAGGTGAAGTGAAAAGTGTTGGAACAGTCCCTATTAGTTCTGTTCTAGTAGAATATGCTTTAATGACAAAGGATAAAGAATTCCTTAAGAATAATGTTTACGTGTATCCAGACACACTTTATCCAAACGAAAATGGAAAATTTGAGTTTACTCATTTTGACATTGATAAGAATGTTAAAAAAATGAATATACGTGTTAAAAAAATAACATGGTATACAAATTATTAAGGATCTTAGCGGAGTGAAACTATGATATTTTTCAAACAAAAGCTACCGATAATTGTTACAATTGTGGTCATTTTATTTGGTGGACTAGGTTTCTATTATCTTTATTATGTCTGGAATTCAAAGGACATTGTAATCAATAATCCTGTCATAAAACAGATTCAATTAGAAGATGAGACAGTAGACTTAAAATCTATTATTCATGAAGCAGAAAAGAATGTTGTTCAGATTGAGGCAAAGGGTGAACAACAAACCTTAACTGGCTCAGGCTTTCTTTATAATGATCAAGGAGATATTATTACGAATGCACATGTTATAAAAGATGCGGAAACAATCTATATTCGTACAGCAAATGCCCGGACCTATCCAGCTGCAGTTATTGGAATTGGGGATCGAAACGATGTAGCTGTCCTTCGCGTCCCACAGCTTGCAGGTGAAAATGTATTAGAAACCGAAAAGGATAATCTAGCCGAAATTGGTGATGAGGTAATTGCACTAGGTAGTCCGCATGGGTTTCAAAATACGGTCACACTAGGAATTATTTCTGGTACGTCAAGGAATTTTACTTTAGATGGATTTGATTATAAAAATGTATATCAAATCTCTGCACAGATTACTCATGGTAATAGTGGTGGACCTTTAATTAATCGAAATACGGGTAGAATTATAGGTATTAACTCTGTCGGTACAGAAGATGGAACACTTGGTTTTAGTATTCCAATAGTAGATGTTATGAAAGAAATCGAAACTTGGTCTAATGAAGCACGAAATGATCAATTAACGTTTACAAACACGGAAGATATTATTAATTCAATAGATCAAAAGCAGTTTTTACAGGATGCAAACTATGTAGTGGAATACTTTTTGGATAGTATTATCATTCGTGACTATGTCGCAGCTTATTCACTATTAGGCGACTCTATCCTATCAACTACCTCTTATACTGACTTTCGTGAAGATTATATTCAGGTAGTAAATGTAAAATATACGCCTGAAGACCCAACTATGACAGATGAAAGTCATGTATCAATTCGAGTCGATATTGAGCTTACTAAGAATCAACCAAATGAAGAAGAGCTATTGAAAAAAAATGTACATTATCAATTTACTGTAGGATACGAGAATGATCAATTAAAGATAATTCGTTTGAATTACGAGTAGACAACAGAAAATAAAGAGGCTATCCCCCTATTACGTTCAAAGCAACAATTTGAACGTAATAGGGGGATAGCCTCAAATGCATTTATTTAGACAAGGAATTCCATTAGCTTATCAGCAGGCAGTGGTTTACTTACATAGTATCCCTGCATTTCATCACATTTTTCGTTCGTCAAGAAATTCAATTGTTCTATCGTCTCTACCCCCTCTGCAATAACCTTCATGTTAAGTGCATGTGACATATGTATAATTGATCGCACTATTGCTTGATTTTCCCTTTGGAGTCCATTTAAGAACATCTTATCAATTTTTAATTTTGATATCGGGAAAATACTCAAATATTTTAAGGAAGAATAGCCTGTTCCAAAATCATCAATCGAAACAAGGACACCAAGCTTTCTTAGATCATGTAATGTCTTTAATATTTCTTCTTCATTTGCCATGGCCATGCTTTCCGTAATTTCAAGCTCCAAATACCGAGGTTCCAATCCCGTCTCCTGTAGAGCACATTCAACCTTTTCCAAAAGATTGCGTTGATAAAATTGTTTTGCAGAAAGATTAACACTTACTGTCATTGGTCGAAAGCCTTTATCCTGCCATTCCTTGTTCTGCCTGCACGCTTCCATTAGAACCCAATCACCTATATCAATAATTAATCCCGTTTTCTCCGCCAAAGGGATAAATTTATTTGGACTTATATAGCCTCTATCAGGATGATTCCACCGAATTAGAGCTTCTAAACCAACTACCTCATTATCTATTAGATTCTTCTGTGGCTGATAATAAAGCTCAAATTGCCCGTTTTTTAATGCTTTTCTTAATTCAGATTCCATTGTAAGCATCATTCTAAAATTCTCAGATATAGAGGAATCAAATAAGTTATAGTAGTTTCGCTGTTTCTCTTTTATGATATACATAGCAGAGTCTGCATGTTTAACTAAATCAGATGCTGAATTTCCATTCTCAGGAAAAATACTAATACCAATACTAATTGTAATGTAAATTTCATACTCTTTTATTTGAATAGGTTTTTCAAATTCCGTAATAAGTTTTTCGGCTAGTTTCTTTGCATCCTCCCTCGTTGTATGCCTTTGCAAAATTAAAAACTCATCACCACTCATTCTAGAGATAAAGGTATCTGTTTGCTGAAATATTCTTAGACGGTTTGCACAAGCCTTTAAAAGCTCATCCCCAAAAGCATAGCCGAGTGTATCATTTATCTCTTTAAAATAATCTAAATCAAGAAAAAACACTGCAATATGCTCTTCAGTCTCTTTGGCCTGATTGATGGCTTCTTTTAGAACGATATTAAAAAAGTTACGATTCGGTATATCCGTAAGCTCATCATAATATGCTATGTATTCAATTCTTCGTTCATTTTCAACCCGATCCGTCACATCTTTAATACTTGCTGTCCGAAGAATTTTTCCGTTTGTTTGATATGGATATTCTAGAACCTCTACGTAGAATGTTGACCCATCCTTTTTAATTCCTCTAAGCTCTAAAAGCTCTTCTGTTGTCAAGTGCTCCATATCTACTAACTTTTCATAGCTTTTTGGATCAATTAATGCGCTCATTGCTTTTCCGATTATTTCTTTTCTTGTATATCCAAACATTTCGGCAAAGGTCTCATCACAGTCTAAAATTAAAGATTCCCCGTATAAGACAATTCCTTCCGTAGCATTGTTGGAAACTTGATTAATGTATCGCTTAATTTCATCTACCTTATCTTTGACGGATAACTCATTTAATATCAAACCATATAGATTTTCATTTAGTAGAAGAGACTTTATCTCTAGTAACCCTCCCTTTTCCATCTTACGTTCCATTAGCAAGTGAGAGTTTGAAGAGCCTGTTAGTAAAGAAAATTCAATGTAGTCTGTTATAGAATGTCTTAAAGAGGGATCCATATTAAATATTGTGTATGCCACTGGATTCCCTCCTAAAACTGTTCCGTCTCGATGAACAAATAATATTGGATCACTTAATAAAGAAAGCATTTGATTATTCATTGGAAAGGTTAACGCATTATTTTTCATAAGGGTTTCTCCTCACTAGTTATCCATTTTAACCAATACTTATTCGTTCTTTCGGGTAATGATAGCTACCCGTTTTCTTTGTTTTCTTAAACATAAATAGAAATGTAATGATCCCAACTCTACCTACAAACATTAAAAACATGAGAATAACTTTGCTCACAGTAGTTAAGTCTCCAGTAATTCCTAAGGATAATCCTACTGTACCGAACGCAGATGTTACCTCAAATAATATTTTTGTTATAGAAAAAGGTTCTATGGTTGTTATGAATAACACAGAAGCAAAAACAAATATCAATGCCATTAATGTTACGGTAACTGCCTTTAACAGATCGTCCTCATGTACTTCCCTTCTAAAAATTCTTATACTACTACCACCGCGAGCATAGGTAACTATAAAAATTACTACTAGTGCAAAGGTTGTTGTCCGTATTCCCCCTCCGGCACTACTTGGCGAGGCTCCAATAAACATCAAAAATGATAACCACAATTGATTTGATTCTGTTAGTTGACTAACATCCATCGTGGAAAGTCCACCGCTCCTTGTTGTTATCGACTGAAATAATGAATAAAAGAGTGACTCATGCCATGTCTTTCCAGCTAGAAAATGATTCATATCCAACAAATAAAATACTAGTGTTCCAACAACTATTAACACTAAAAACGTAAAAGAAGTTAGCTTAGTAAATAAACTAAAATGAGTTGTTGCCCTTTTATCATTTCTTTTGAACAAATAGTTTTTTACTTCAATTAACACTGGAAAACCTATAGCTCCAAAAATAATTAAAAGCATATAAATAAATTGAACAAAATAATCATCCTTATAAGGAATTAAAGAGCTTCCAGTTATATCGAAACCTGCATTTGTTACAGCACTTATCGTTCCAAAAAAACCATGTAGATAAGCCTCAGATGGCTGTGAGAAGTACTTTAAAAAGTATGTACCTAAAATTAAAAAAGCGAATAATTCTACTGTAAATAATACTAGAACAATTTGCTTTATAAGACGCACCATCCCCTCAAAACTCGTTTGGTTTTGATCCGTCATGATTAATTGTCTTTCCTTAAAGCCGATTTTTTTTCCTAATATAAGCCATATAAAAGTACCAATTGCCATAACACCAACAGCACCAAGCTGCATGATAAAGGCTAATAAGAAAATACCAGTTGTACTTAAAGTATCCGCAATGGTAATAGTACTCAACCCTGTAACACTTAGAGCACTAATTGCTGTGAAAACAATATCAATAAAAGGTACTTCTACCCCACTCTTATATGCAAATGGCAAACATAAAAGCAACGTTGAAAAAATAGCGGCGATAAAATAAAAAAATAAGATCATCCGAACCGGTGATAGCGTATTAAGCCAATGTAGAAAACTTTTAGAAAAAAACATGAGTAAACATACTCCTTAGATTAGCCAATGCGGTGACAGGCTAAAATTCATTTTTTATTATAGCAGTGTTTTGTAAATATTTCCTCTATTTCCTCTATTTTAAAAAATAAGCAACCAATCTAAAATAGAGTTTAACTCAAGTAGAGTCTTTACAGTCCTTAATCCTACGATAAAATAAACTATAGTACCAAAAAATTATAACGGAAAACATATCGATTGAAAAGACATACCCGTACAATGGAGGTCTAATAGATGGAATTGACTGCCGATCTAGGCGAAAAAATTATTAACGAAACTAAAAAACTAATTAATGAAAATATTATTATTGTAAATAAACAAGCAATCATTATTGCGAGCACCGATCCAAGTAGAATTGGTCATTTTCATGAAGGAGCTTTACTCACAATTGACCGGAATGAAATGACCATTTTATCAGAGGAGCATGTGCGTGTTATGAAGGGTATTCGCCCCGGAATAAATTTACCAATTACAATAAATCATGAAGTAATTGGTGTAATAGGTATTACAGGTAATCCAACAGAGGTAAAGCCTTTTGCTTCTCTAATGCAGAAAATGACGGAACTTCTCATACGGGAAAGCATATATATTCAGGAAACGGAGTGGCATGCTCGTGCAATTGAATCTTTCTTCATGGATTGGGTACAAATGGATCACATTCCAGGTGATTTTCAAACCCGTTCTAGATTAATAGAATTCCAAGTAACCCCTCCGCTTCGTTGCACGATTATCCGTATGGATTCACATGTTGTCCCAGCAAAAAAACTAAGCGATATTTTACATATTCTAAAGTTAAAAATAAAAGGTCAAGCAATACTTTGGGGAGACAAGCGTTTATTATTGGTGACGGAAGAGAGAACATATCCATCCCTTGAATATTTAAAGAATCAATTAGGATCTTTCCAAAACTATATCTCATCAATATTTGATTTAAGCGTTTCGATAGGTGTTGGGATAATTTCTAATAGCTTATTAATTAAAGATTCTTACCAATCAGCATTAAAAGCATTATCTATAGGAGATATAAACGCAATAACGATCTATGAGGATTTACTTTTAGAAATCTGTCTTGATGAAATCCCTTTAGAGGTAAGACGAGAATTCATTAACAAGATAATGCACCTATTAGGGAATGAGAAAAATTTATTAGAGACGCTTAAGGTGTACTTCGCAAACAATTTAAATAGTAAGAGGACTGCAAATGAACTACATATTCATATTAATACATTACATTATCGTTTAAATCAAATAGAAGCATTGACTCAATTAAATCCAAAATCAGCCTACGCTATTACCTTGTTTTATGTTTTATTTTATTTTTTGGATAAAGAAACAAAATAAACAGGCATTAGCCAATATTTTTTGTTGCTTTATACATATCATTCTTCCTGTTTTCCCTTTACAATAAACTTAAAAACTCTTAGGAGAATGTCTATGCTAAGTGAGCAAGTCAAAAATAAGCTGATTACGATTGTCGGACCAGAAAATGTGCAAGATTCAAAAGCAAGTTTACTAGCTTATTCCTATGATGCGACACCTGGTTTTCAGTCCTTTCCGGATATTGTGGTTTCCCCAAAAAATAAACAGGAAATCTCAGAAATTGTAAAGCTATGTAATGAATACCAAATTCCGATTGTTCCAAGGGGTTCTGGATCTAATCTAAGTGCTGGAACTACCCCATTGCATGGTGGTGTGGTGCTATTAATGAAGCATCTTAATAACATAATTGAAATAGATGAGGAGAACTTAACTGTACGAACCCAGCCAGGTGTAATTACACAGGACCTAATTCAAGCTGTTGAGGTAAAAGGATTCTTTTATCCTCCTGACCCAAGTTCTATGAAAATATCACAAATCGGTGGTAATATCAGTGAAAATTCTGGTGGACTTCGGGGCTTAAAGTATGGTGTTACCCGTGATTATGTCATGGGACTTGAGGTTGTGCTACCAAATGGTGAAATCATTCGAACAGGTGGAAAACTAGCAAAGGATGTAGCAGGCTATGACCTTACTAGATTATTCATTGGTGCTGAAGGAACCCTTGGTATTGTAACAGAAGCTACTTTAAAGCTCATTCCAAAGCCTGAAACTAAAAAAACAATGCTCGCTCTTTATCAGGATATAGATGCAGCTGCGAGAACTGTTTCGGCGATTATTGCTAATAGAATTATTCCTGCTACACTCGAGTTTCTCGATCAGCCTACACTAAAAGCAGTAGAAGACTTTGCACAGGTAGGCTTACCTACAGATGTTAAAGCCATTCTTTTAATTGAACAAGACGGGAATGAGAGTGTCGTAAATGCAGATATGGATAAAATAGCTGCCATTTGTAGTCAGAATAAAGCCGTCCGGGTAACAATTGCAGAAACAAAAGAAGAAGCAGAAGCATTAACATCTGCAAGAAGAGCTGCTCTATCAGCATTAGCTCGCCTACGCCCTACCACCATACTTGAGGATGCTACCGTTCCTAGATCAGAGATTGCCAATATGGTAAAAGCGATTGAAGAAATAGCTGAACGAAATCAAGTAACTATTTGTACATTTGGTCATGCGGGAGATGGAAATCTGCATCCTACCTGTCTTACTGATATTCGTGATAAAGAAGAAATGGCTCGTGTTGAAAAGGCCTTCGAAGAAATTTTCAAGAAAGCAATCGAGCTAGGAGGTACAATTACTGGAGAGCATGGTGTTGGTGCAATGAAGCTACCTTATCTTCACTTAAAGGCGGGAGAAGCTGGGATAGAAGTCATGCGAGGTATAAAGCAAGCTTTAGATCCGAACCAGATCATGAATCCAGGAAAAATCTTTTCCCTATCTGATAGAAATAGAGTGGTGGTACAGAAATGAAACTTGCAGAAATAGAAAGAATAAGCCAAGAATTTAAAGAAAAAATGGATTATGATGAGCTGCTAAATTGTATGCGTTGTGGTTTTTGCTTACCAAGCTGTCCAACCTATATAGAATCTGGAATGGATGAATCACATTCACCTAGAGGAAGAATTGCTTTAATGAAGGCAGTTGTTGATGGTGAGATCGAACCAGATGAAGATGTCAAACGCTCCTTAGATTTATGTTTAGGGTGCAGAGCTTGTGAACCAGTATGCCCATCAGGTGTAAAATATGGGCATCTATTGGAGCAAGCAAGAGATATCATTTATCAAAATAACAAACAAAGTCTTCCTGAAAAAGCTGTTCGAAATATTGTCTTTAACCATTTGTTCCCAAAGCAAAACCGAATGGTTTCAGCAGCTAGCCTACTCGGCTTTTATCAGCGATCCGGCTTACAAAAGGTTGCAAGATCAACAGGAATTATGAACTTCTTCCCTGAGTCATTGCGAACAATGGAAAAGGTTCTTCCATCCGTTCCGAAGAAAAAAGATATGAAAAATCGACCAAATCATCTGCCGGCAATTAGCGTACAAAAAAAACGAGTTGCATTTTTTACTGGATGTTTAATGGATACTGTGTTTATGGCAACAAATGATGCTACGATGAAGCTCCTACAATATGCAGGCTGTGAAATTGTTATACCTAATACGCAAAATTGCTGTGGAGCCCTACACGGACACAGTGGCGAAAGAGAAAAGGCGAAAGAGATGGCCAAAAGAAACATTGAAGCATTTGAAGGTATGAATGTTGATTATATCATCACTAATGCAGGAGGTTGTGGTGCGTTCCTTGTGGATTATAACCATTTATTAAAAGACGAACCAGAATGGATGGAACGTGCAAAGAATTTTTCTGAAAAAATTAAAGATATTACGAGTATTTTAGTTGAACTTAATTTTCAGCAGGAACATCTGGAACTAGATAATCAAATCGTAACCTATCAGGACTCCTGTCATTTAAAAAACGGTCAGAAAACATTTATGGAGCCGCGTACTTTATTACAATCAATCAAAGGCGTAAAATATGTAGAAATGAAAGATGCTTCAAGATGCTGTGGTTCAGCAGGTATTTATAATATCGTTGAATCTGAAATGTCCATGCAAATTCTAGATTATAAAATGGAACAAACGAAAAAGACAAAGGCAAAAACAATTGTAACGGCAAACCCAGGTTGTTTATTACAAATGAAACTCGGAATTGAACGTGAAGGGCTTTCAGATACCATGCAAGCTGTGCATATCGTGGACTTTCTACTAGAGGCATATGAAAACACACATTAAAAATATGTGATGGGCTAGGCTTCATGTCTAGCCTTTTTATTTAAGACCTCTTTAAATCTTTCTAACAGGTCTTCTCCTTGATAGCCTTGATCGATAAGCTCGCTGAGCATCTCTTCAATTTTACTCTTTCTTTTATCTACTATCGTACCTAATAAATGAATATCGATATGCTTCCCGATTATATTGATACTATCAATGGAAGTAATAAATGTAGCTGGATGGTTAGTTTCCTTTGTAATACGAACCTCTACCATAACTTGTTCCTCTTTATCCTGTAATTCTTGGAAATAGCTATAGTACTCTTTCTCCACTAATGCTTCAATTAACCAACTATTCTTGTCATCTTCACGATTAATGATTAACCCATCGATTAAAGGAATATTCTTTTTTGTAATTTCATCATGATTACTTTCTAATATTCGTAAATCCTTTAGCAAAAACGTTTTCAATACCATTCCCCCCTTTCTTACTCCCAACTTTTTAACTTAGTGTAACAAAATTTCCAATTTATTGGTATATATATTTTACCATTACAATAAGGTATTAAACAGAAAATTATATCAACCACCCTTTCATCCATGTATAATAAGAAATAAATAGAAACGTTACAGGAGTGTCTTTATGCGTAAAACTCTAATTGTTCCGCTAATTGGATTAATATTCTTAACCGCTTGCTCAAATTCCCAGCCTGCAATTGTTAAGGTAAATACGCCACCAGATAATGCTACAGAGGAGCCAGAGCTAATCGAAGAAATAACAGACAATGAAAAAATTGATGAATTTATTGAATTTCCTTTAGACGATGAAGTAGTCCGGGTGAATTTAAAGCAAATTCCTATTCTATATGCTTATTTACAGGCTACCACTAATCCTAAATCGGTAATTGAAAAGATGAAAATTGACCGTTTATACAGTAAAGAAAACAATGACATCTATCTTTTAGAATTTTCATGTACGGACATGGGTTGCTCTTACCTCCTTCTTGATGAATCAGCCGATAATACCGGCTTCCTGCTTGCCGATTTAGCATCGTATGAAAAAGCAGTAATTTCACCAGATGAGTCTAAGCTATTAGTAAAATTTAACAGATACCCAGAGATGAAGCCACCTTTATCCGATGTAGTGGTAGTGGACTTGATTAACTGGCAATCGCTAACACTTAAGAATGAAGAAAACGATCATGCTATCCTTGACTTCAATTGGCCAATAATCTCAGCAAGTTGGATTGACAATGAAACCGTTTCTATTTCCGTTCCTGAAACAATACCGCAAGCTAATGAAGTTGAAGGAAATAATGCAAACAAAGGAAAAGTTACAACTGTCCAATTTCATGTAACGAATAAAAAGTAATTCCAATTTTTTACGTGGATAAATTTGTATACCAATGTAAATTACTAAAGGTGTTCCTATATGGGACACCTTTTCTTCTTATTATTGGAAACACTTAGTAAGTATATTTCATCATTGTTACACGAAGCTATATAATGAAGGACATCATAAAGGAGGAAAATTCCATGACAGTAGGTAACCAAGTGAAGCAGGCAGTGGCTGGCTTAAAAAGTGTTCAAGCAAGCTTCGAACAGTTCGCCTTACAAACGGAAAACAAGCAAGCAAAAAAGCTTTATGAGCAAGCTGCTCAGCAAACACAGTCTATTTTACAATCCGTAGAGCCTCGTCTACAGCAAATTGAGAGCGAAGAGCCTCAATATAAAGGTTTTTAATAATAAAAGTTCAGGATAATACTCATTCTAGAGCTTGACCTAATTGGGGAGGTTACTCTCCCCTTCTAACATTGACAGAAATAGGTGAAACTGATGCGCAAATACCAATTTCTACTTTTTATTGTATTCATCCTTTCTGCTGGCTGCACCTCATCATCGAGTGAGCCTTCTGAAAAAACAAACCCAATCCATATATCCAATGTTTCCACTAAACATTCGTATGATCAATCCTACGCTAACCAGGCAAAATCTACCCTTGCACAAAAGAAAAATGTGACAAAGGTATTCGCAGTAAATTCGGACAAGCTGCTAATGATAGCTATCGATGTACCACATCATGAACGCTTACAATTAAAGAAATATGAAAAGAAACTAACAAAGGAAATGAAAAAGAAATTTAAGAAAACCTCCTTAAAAGTGGAAGTCTCTTCTGATCAGAAAATACTGTGGAAGCTTGAGCAGTTAGAAGAGGAAATACGTAATGGATCGATTTCCAAAAAAGAATTAAAGAAAAAATTAGAAGACATAAGTAAATTGATGAAAGAAAAGACATAAATGAACCAATTAGATGAAAGAAGGGATTCGAATGGCAGATAAAAAAAAGAAGAACCTTCCTCCCCAGGCACAAAAATATCAAGATTTTCAGGAAAAGCGTGAGGTAAAGCGGCCATTACTCAAAAACTGTATAAAAGCATTTCTAGTTGGGGGGTTTATTTGTTTCATAGGTCAGCTTATTTCAACGTTTTACATTTACTTTTTTGATTTTACAGAACAAACAGCTGGAAATCCAACTACAGCAACACTGATATTCCTTACCATGCTACTTACTGGCTTTGGCGTATATGACCGAATCGGACAATTTGCCGGTGCTGGGTCGGCAGTACCAGTCACTGGTTTTGGTAATGCGGTAATAAGTGCTGCAATTGAGCACCGTACCGAGGGCTTTGTTCTAGGTGTCGGTGGAAATATGTTTAAGCTTGCCGGATCTGTCATTTTGTTTGGTGTATTTTCTGCCTTTATCGTGGCATTAATTAAAACAATCCTTATAACATGGGGTGGATTTTAATGCTTGCAGGGCACAGGACGTGGATTTTTGAAAATAAACCAGTAATTATTTCTACTGGAACAGTCGGAGGTCCGTTTGAAGCAAATGGTCGTATTCCCCATGCTTTCAATATATTACATGACGATATGTGGCTGGAACAAGCTTCATTTGAAAAAGCGCAGCAATTGATGATGGAAGAAGCATGTCAATATGCTATTAAAAATAGTCCAATTGAAAAAGAACAAGTCTCTTTTTTTATCAGTGGTGACCTAATCAACCAAATCACCCCTACAAATTTTGCAGCTAAAACGGTAGGAAGTCCTTTTTTTGGTTTATTTAGTGCTTGCGCCACCTCTATGGAAAGCTTAGCTTTAGCTGCTTACATTTTGAATAGTAATGGTGCAGATTATATTCTTAGTGGTACTTCTAGCCATAATGCTGCAGCAGAAAAACAATTTCGATATCCAACAGAATATGGTGGGCAAAAACCTCCAACTGCTCAATGGACAGTAACTGGTGCTGGATGTGCTTTAGTTGCAAAAACCGGTGATGGACCACAAGTAACCTCAGCAACGATTGGGAAAATTGTGGATATGGGAATGACGGATCCTTTTAATATGGGTGGAGCCATGGCTCCCGCTGCAGTAGACACAATCTTAACACACTTAAAAGAAAGAAATGTTGATGCTTCCTATTACGATTTAATAATAACTGGTGATTTAGGACATATTGGAAGAGAGGTTTCATTAGACCTATTAAGGAAAAATGGTGTCAATATCATTGAAAATAATTATCTAGATTGCGGACTGACTATTTATCGTGAGGATCAACCAGTATTAGCGGGAGCAAGTGGTCCAGCATGCTCTGCAGTGGTAACCTATGGACACTTTTTAGATTTAATGAAAAAAGGAAAACTGGATAAAATACTGGTAGTTGCAACTGGTTCTTTACACTCTCCTCTAAGTGTAAACCAAAAGGATCCTATACCATGTATAGCACACGCAGTCTCTATTGAATCAGGAAGTGATAGAACATGATATTTTTCTGGGCATTCGTTATTGGTGGTTTAATTTGTGTCATTGGCCAAATAATGTTTGATGTTTTTAAATTAACTCCTGGACATACGCTTAGCATACTAGTGGTTGCAGGAGCGATATTAGATGGATTTGGATTATATGAACCATTAATCGATTTCGCTGGTGCTGGAGTAACCGTTCCTATTACTAGCTTTGGTAATTCTTTAGTTCATGGGGCAATGCAGGAAGCAGAAATGCATGGTTTAATTGGTGTTATTACGGGTATGTTTGAAGTTACAAGCTCAGGAATATCCGCAGCCATCATATTTGGTATGATAGGTGCGTTAATTTTTAAACCTAAGGGATGATTGGAGGTCACCTTAATGACAGTTGGGGCCCAAGTAAAAAGTTGTTATGCAAGTATCAAAGGGATAGAAGCTAGTTTACGTATTCTCAGATCCCAGTCTAATGATTTAGAGGCACATGACGCATACTTGGAAACAGAACATATCATTCAGGAAATAAAAAAAGATCTTGAAGAGCAAGTACTTTTACTTGCAAGGCAAGAACCGCAATATAATCAGTAGAAAGGAAAATTCTCATGCCAGATTGGTTAGAGATTGTAGTACGATCCGTTTCACTTCTCATCATTTTGTTTTTCTTTACTAAATGGCTTGGGATGAAACAACTTTCACAACTAAATGTTTTTGAATACATTACTGGTATTGTTCTTGGAGGGATTGTCGCAATCCACGTTAGTACACTAGAGAGTCCCTTCTACTTTGCTGTTATCTCCATGTTGATTTGGTTTATTATCCCTTATCTTGTCGAGGTTATTTCCTTAAAAAGCAAAACGTTTCGTAACTTTGTCCAAGGAAAAAGTCGGGTAATCATTCAAAACGGAAAAATTATGGAAGATAACTTAAAAAAGGAACATTATTCCACGGATGATCTATTAGAAAGCTTACGCGAAAAAAATATATTTAAAGTTACAGATGTAGAATTTGCTGTATTAGAACCTACAGGAAAACTAAATGTACTTCCGAAAACAGAATATCGCCCATTAACCGCTAAAGATATCGGTTTAAAGCTTG
Organism: Ornithinibacillus bavariensis; assembly: GCF_050433565.1. Classification (NCBI taxonomy): domain Bacteria; kingdom Bacillati; phylum Bacillota; class Bacilli; order Caryophanales; family Bacillaceae; genus Ornithinibacillus; species Ornithinibacillus bavariensis. Next base: position 23,348 of record NZ_JBNPWZ010000016.1, on the reverse strand, counting down.
CACCAAGTAAAGAACCACAAACTGTAATAATGGATGGAAGGCCAATTCTAGAGTCTCTAGCTAACCTCTCACTAAATCCAACCTGGCTAGAAACAGAATTGGAAAAAATGAATGTTAGTATTGAAAATGTTTTTCTTGGACAAGTTGATAGTGATGGACAATTGACAGTAGATCTATATGACGATAAGCTCACTGTACCAATGCCAACACAAAAACCACTCCTACTTGCTACAATGAGAAAATGCCAAGCAGACTTGGAAATATTTGCCTTAGCAACAGAGAATGAGAGATCAAAACAGATGTATCAAGTCAATAGTGAAAAGCTACAAAAAGCGATTGATAAGGTAAAACCATATTTACAGTAAAATCCCACATCTTTTAACCTGTGGGATTTTATTTCGTATATTACATAATTTTAGCAATACGTGGAATCGTAAGATAAGAAGTGATACTGGAGTTGTTCATACAAGATGATTAAATTAAGAAAATCGGTTAAGAAAAAAGATAAAGAGGTAAGCGAATCTCCAAAACAAAATAAAGAAACTACAAACCTAACGATCGATCCAAGTTTAGAACAAACCTTAAAAATCTTTCGTGAAATTTATACTGTACCGACTAACCATGATGTCATTATTCGAAATCTTTCTATTCCCGGAAAAGATAAACCAGCTGCTATTATATTCATTAAGACAATTACCAATCCTCAAATCATAGAACAAAATATTATAAAACCTCTTCAAAGTAGTACAGAGCCATTCCAAAGCATTGAGGACATCGTCTCAGCCCAATCGATATCAACTGAAAACAACATTAATCAAATCGCAACAAAAATTAATAATGGGAATGTTGCTCTCTTTATTGAAGGAGAAGATCTAGCTTTCCTTTTTGATGCTTCTAACTTTGAAAGCAGAACAGTTGAAAAAACAGAGAATGAGAACGTTGTAAAAGGACCAAAAGAGGCATTTAATGAAAAAGCCGCAACTAATATTTCCTTAATTCGAAAGCGAATAAAAAGTGAGAACTTAGTAGTAGAATCCGCAATCGTCTCAAAGGAATCAAAAAACGATTTATTTATTATCTATCAAAAGGACTTGGTAAATGAAAAATTATTACAAAATGTTAAAGCACGCGTTAAATCTCTAGATACAAATGCGATTCAAAATTTAAGTTTACTTGAACAATATATCGAGGAACGAAAATATTCCATATTTCCAACCACTTTATATACTGAAAGGCCGGATCGTGCAGCTTCTTTCATTGAGGATGGATATATTATCTTAATCATGGATAATTCGCCAGATACCTTAATTATCCCCGCTACATTTTGGTCTTTTTATCATTCAGCAGAAGACCACTATTTACGATTACCATATGCCAACTTTACAAGGTTACTACGGATATTGGCTTTGTTCATCACCTTATTTGCTTCTGCTCTCTATGTAGCCGTTGTTACCTTCCATGCAGAAATGATTCCTCCAGATTTACTACTAGCCATTGCAGCAACTCGGGAGCGAGTACCATTTCCTGCAGCAATAGAAGTCTTCATAATGGAAATCGCCTTTCAACTAATCCGAGAAGCAGGCTTAAGAGTTCCAAGTCCTATTGGTCCAACAATTGGAATAGTTGGTGCACTAATCTTAGGACAGGCTGCTGTTCAAGCAAATATTGTAAGCCCTATTGTTGTTATTATTGTTGCATTAGGTGGGCTAAGTTCATTTGCGATTGGTGATATCAGTATGAATTTTGCTATTCGTATCAGTAGATTTATGATGCTTTTAAGTGCAAGTATATTCGGTTTATATGGTATTACTTCAATTTTTGTAATGGGGTTATTTTATATGCTTTCTATAAAATCGTTCGGTGTACCTTATTTGGCTCCCATGACTCCTAATTATATATCCTCGGAGGATACAATTATAAGGAGAACCTTACAAAAAGAAATATTCCGGCCAGGCTACGTAAAACCAAAGAATTTAAAGAAAAGACAGGGAGAGAACTAATGGAACAGTCAAAAGGAAAAATTGGGATAAAAGAATTTGTTGCAATCAGCATGATTATCCTTTCGACAAAGTTAACTGATGATACTCCAGCTATTTTGTATGAAAAATTGTACAATGCTGGTTGGATGGCTATTATTATAAACGGTATAGTTACTATCCTCCCTATCTTTCTTTTAATACGAGTGATTACAAATTATCAGGGAAAGGGGCTTATAGAGGTTACAAATCAATTATTCGGAAAGTTCCTTGGATATATTATCTTATTTGCTCTTTGGTTAGGTATATTAGCTGCCACAATCATAGATACAGCAATTTACACAGATATTGTCAGTAGCATGTATTTTGTCAAAACTCCCACAATTGTCATTTATGGCGTCTTAATGCTGGCAAGTGCTTATGGTGCTAAAAAAGGATTAGAAAAAATAGGATCCGTTGCATGGACCGTTTTTCCCTATTTGCAGGTTCCATTTTTAATCGCTCTAATTTTAACGATAAGGCATGGAAATACATCCTTCCTCTTTCCCTTTTTTGGTCCTGGAGAATGGACAATTATGAAGGAAAGTGTAATGAAATTATCGATTTTTGCGGACTATCTTTATTTATTTATTCTCGTACCATTTTTAAGTACAGCTGCTACTATTAAAAAAGGAGCATGGATTTCATTATTTTTTGTTGTAATTAACTTAGTTCTTGCAATGACTAGTTTTGTTTTTTTATTTGACTATAATTCACTTATGCAGATGAACTATCCATTTCATGAGGTAATACGTACGATTTCTGCAGGTTTTATAACCAATATGGAGACATTTTTTTTCCCATTTTGGTTAATCGGTACTTTCGTTCGATTTTCAGTATATTTGTATATTAATGCATTATTATTCGGGCATCTCTTTAAAATTAAAAACTTCGAGTATATTATTCCTTCTCTCGCAACATTAATTATTTTTATAGGAATAATACCAGATACGCCTACCTTCACCATTTTCTATCTGAGAGAAACGGTTCTAAACATATTGTCACCTGTTTTTTTCTTCCTACCTTGCCTGATGTGGCTAATAGCCAAGCTTAAAGGAGATTTTAAACATGAAAAAGCAAATCAATAGAGGAAAGATAATCATTTATCTGATCCCTTTATTCATTCTTTCTGGTTGCTGGGATCAGCGAGAAGTTGAAGAATTTGCTTATGTCATCGCAATGGGTATTGACAAGCCAAAAGATGATGAAGATCTTATAAAAATCACCTATCTTATAGCAAACCCAGAGGCAGGAAACGCTGCAAGTGGTGGTGCTGGGAGTGAACCCCCTCGTGAAGTTATTTCCTTTAAAACAGATGACTTTGTTGTTTCGAGAAATATAGCTAATACGGTTATTGCGAAGCAGATTTCTTATGATTTATTAAGAATATTGATAGTTTCAGAAGACTTTGCAAGAGATGAGAATTTTATTAGATGGATATATGATGCTACAAAGGAAATGGAAATTAGGAGGGACGCAAAGCTAATGATTACTAAAGAGGATACGGAAAAATATATACTCAACAATCAACCAAAACTAGAAACGAGGCCTCATGAATATTTTCAGATGATTATTGAACGTGGGAATGAAACGGGAATGACACCAACTTCAGATTTAACTACTTTTTTCCGTATTACTGAAGCCGACGCCGATCTTTTTTTAGGAATTTATAGCACAACGGAAAAGGAGGAACAATCATCTAATTCTAATAACCCCGATAATTTTAAAGCTGGTGAATTTCAATACGGAGGAGAAACAAATAATACCCAATTTGCAGGATCTGCTGTATTTAAAGAGGGTAAGATGATTGACGTATTAACAATCGAAGAAACCAGACTAACCTTTATGTTAAACCCAACATTAACTGCGCAAGAGATTTTAACAACTTTTCCAGATCCGTTTGATGAAAAATACCGGATTGCAACACGTCTTACAAAAAATGGTACTGAAGATATAAAGATAAATACAAAAAAAAGCACCCCATCAATTGATGTAAGTGTACCTGTATTAGTGGAAGTTTTAACTAACCACAGTATGGTGCATTACGCAAAAGACTCGCAAAAAAGAAAAACCTTAAATAAAAGCTTTGAGCAAGCTTTAGAAAAGAAGCTAAACGAATTAATTAGAAAAACACAAGAGGAATATAAAGCAGATCCATTTGGTTGGTCATTAATAGCTCGAAAAAAATTCCTAACTATACCAGAATGGGAGGCATTTGATTGGATGAAAAAATATCCTGAAATGGACATTAATATCACAGTTGATGTAGAGCTTGGTAAATTTGGCAGGCAGGGAGATATACCAAAACTAAAGGAAATTAGGGATTAGCTTGACGTTATTGATCATTATTGCAACATTAACAATTTTTATCTATACGATTGGATTCGCAATTACTTTATGGAAAGAAAAAAATAAATTTGGCTCTATTTCTATATCCATTCTGGCTTTAACAATTTTAATTTTACCTTTTTTTACCGCGATAAAATTTTAATCGCACTATTTAGGCGCTCCCTACAGGTTGAGCGCCTTTAAAGTTATTAGGAAACTATCTTATTGGTTTTCAATCTTTTAAACAACTGTTGTATCATGATTTCTCTAAATGAAGGATTTCTTTCGACAACACGGCTGTATTCCCTATATCACAGAAAAAATACTGCAACCACTGTCATCACTAATAATCCTACGATAACAGGTACGAAGTTTTTTCTTACTAATTCCATAACAGATACGCCACAAAACCCAGCAATGGCAATAAGGGATGACCATGCAATTATAGTTCCACCACCAGTCCATATAGCTCCCATTTGTCCAATAGCTGCAAGCGTTTCTGTATCGATACCACTGGTCTCTAATGATGCAGCTAAAGCTCCAGTCAATGGCAGCCCAGAAAACCCAGATCCGTCAAGTCCTGTAATGATACCAATAATTAACATGCTAAATGCTGCAAATAAAGCACTTTGCGGTAGAAATTCCTGAGTTGCTTCTACTAAGCCAAATAAAAATGTCGGACCTTCCTCTACGCCTAAAATACTTCCAGAAAAATCACCACTACCCAAAAAGAAAAATCCCGCAATAGGAATTACTGGTCCCATTGCTTTAAAGGCAAAAACAAAGCCGTCTGTTATATGATTGGTAATATAGTCTAGCGCATGGTGTTTACCGAATGCGATAGTCGAAAGAAGTAATAAAATAACAGCCACCCCGCCCACAAAAGCGGCTCCATCTCCCCCTACTAGACCTCCACTTCCTGTATATAGCTTGTTATACATCATATAGATAACGACGACTAATAAAGATAAGGGTACAAAAACAGCAAATACTTTGCTCCATTTTGTTAAATTTTCTGTAATTGCCACATTTTTTGTTTCTTCACTCCTATTAAGTGTTTTTAGGTCGACTTGATTCTGTGGATTGTTCTTTGAACGAATTGATTTTCTATACATCGTGTAGGCTAATAAGATAGCAATACCACCTGCAATAATGGATAGCAATAGCGCTTTATCTGCTACTAAGCTAGTCGATGTACCTGCAGCAGTAGCAGAAAGACTAGGAGCTACCTGGACAATATAGTCTGAGGATAATGCCATTCCCTGCCCTGCTAAAGCAACCGCTACTGCAGCTGTAATTGCTGGAAGACCTGCTCTTACTGCTGCCGGGACTAATAATGCACAAATTAGCGGAACAGCAGGAGTTGGCCAAAAGAACAACGAAATTGCGTAGGTTACTCCAACTAGGACAAAAAAGGAGACATGGCCATTAACCATTACTTTCTGTATCGGTTGAATCATTCTTACATCAGCACCTAAGTCCTTTAATGAATTTAGTAGAGCAAGCATAAAGGTAATAATTAAGAAAATGCTAAATAATTCTTGTGCTGCAACTAGATTCGCATGAAATATAGCTGTAAATCCGTCTACTATATTGCCCTTATATACCCAAGCAATAATAAACGTACCTAATAATGTTGGTAGTACAACACCTTTACGAAATATCATTGTAATAATAATGACTAAGGTAAAAATACCATATAACCAATGGGTAAACGTTAGCTCCACATTCATCTTCCTCTCTACTATTGTGCTATAGCCTATGCGTGGCCATACACAGCGGTGAGAGGAAGATTTATAAATTGCCCTATTCTTCTTCTACAGTAATAAATAATTCATCATACCATTTGTCTCCAAAGTAAACATCTAATTTCCATTGACCAGCCGAGGGGAATATCATACCAGTATGAAGCATAATTTCATTTTCATTATTTTGGGAAACAGAATCAATCCCGTATCCAGCATCCCAGGAGGAGTAACCGTTCTTCATTAATACTGGATGTTTTTTGCCGTTTTCATCAGTGGCAAACACTTTCAAATTTCCACTCATAGATTCATCGACCTTCCAAAAGTACCACATATTTTTATTAGGTACGTTTGCGATAAAGTTGTAATATTCCAGTTCCCCCTTCTCTCCTGAACCAATTTGAATTCCAAACTTTCCTTCCTTACCGACCAAACCGTATTCTCCCGGGGTTTTCTCCTCCCCGAACTCGACCGGAATAGAAAATTTAGGACTCTCCCTCCATTTTTCCTTCTCAGCAATATTAGAATTAAGCCTAATATAATCACTTAAGTCAAAACGAGCAATACGATTTTCCCCAAGATAAACAATTACATCCGCATATAATGCGTTATTCTCAAGCTCATTAAGTTTTCCCTTTGGAGGTAGCTTAGATAATCCTGAAATATCGTCCTCCGTACCTAGTAGATAATAACGTGTAAAGCTTCCTTTTTTATCTGCTTTCAATCTACTATCACCTGTTGCCCCATTACCAAGGTCATTTCCATTTATAATATCCTGTCCGAAAACATCTAGCATACTTTGTCTCAATGGTTCTTGGGGTTCTATTTCGATACGGAGACCTTGTTCTTGATTTTTTTCTTTATCAAAGCTTAGGCTGCCCATACTCTGATTACCTTCATTATGGAGTGTTAATTGGTATTCAATTACTGTGGGGATGTGCTTATCATTTCCAATATCTATGGAGCCAAATTTGGATTCATCAGAATATATTTCTACCTTTACATCAGACAAAGAAAGCACAAAATCCTCTTCTATCGTTCCTTGGTTCTTAATTTCTTGGTTAAAAAATGGAAGTGCTAGTAGGATAAACAGACAAAAGCTAATTGCTACACCAGCATATCGAAAAATTTGAAAAGGATATTTTGGTTTTTTATCATCCCTAATTTGTCTCATAATCCTTTCTTTATCTGTTTGAGTTGGGAGTTCATCATAAGTGGCTTTTAATTTCTTCATTTTTACGTCAAATTTTTTATGTTCCAAATGGAATCCCTCCATTATGATTCGTTTTTTTCCATTCCTCAACCAACATCTTTTTTCCACGGTGTATCCTTACTTTTACTGTAGAAAGCTTGGAACCGGTAACTTTTGCAATCTCCTCATACGTTAAATCATGAAAATAAAAAAGAATTATTGGGATTTTATTCCGATCTGGTAATCGTTGAATACTTTGATGTAATAAAATATCATCTTCTTGTTTTAAAATTTGCATTTCTACTTGCACATACTGTTCTTGTAGAATGTCATGATTATTCTTATATCTACTCTGAATAATCCCCAGACTCTTTTGCTTTCTTCCATAGTCCTTTACAATGTTCATCGTAACTTTATATAACCAAGAGGTAAATGATTGGCCATCAAACCGGTTGCTAAAACGAAATATACGGATAAAGACTTCTTGGGTAATATCAGGTATATCATGGAAAGGCACCCTATTATTGTTATAATTGGTTATAAAACAGTAAAGGTACAATTAGTAAAGATAATATATAATATTTATAAAATAGCGAAATTAATCATTTCTGTTTCGTTACCGCGATTTTATATCAAGACCTAGAACATATTTATAAAATTGTTCTACATGTGTTAGATATTGCAGTGATACATGATAAGGGATTGATAGAAAGGAGTATTCAATTCCCAACGGAATTTTACTATAGTAATAAAAACCATTATGCTGTTGGGGTTAAATTGAAAAGTATTGAAACAAATTTAGAAATACTATCTAACCGTTTTGAATAGAAAAAAGCGAAGGTTTTTCAGAGAAACAAGAGTTAATTAAACATATATACTCTGATTGTTTGTATGGAATATCGACTTAGAGATCTAAGGTAATAAAAAAACATGTGTACAATAAAGTACACATGTTTTTTATTACCTTTTTGATTTATTAAACAATAAAATTAAAATCCATATTAATCCAATCAACATAAAAGCGATTGAAATGTAAAGTGATAATGTATATAATTCACCACTTGCAGAGCCTGTTTCAATTAAAATGAAACAGATAACACCAAAAAATAAATACATGTGTGGTAATATAAATTTGTTCATAGTTTCCCCTCTTATCCAAAGAATGTCTTATCTATATACTTGTGCATGAGTATTAGGGTGTTTTGAAAACTTAGTTTCATGATTTGCTGCGATAGTTAAATCTGCAGCTCTAATAGAAAAAGATGGCGTAATAGACCAAAACTTCTCCTGGTGAGCATAATGACCATATGCATCTACTAAACGTAGATTGTTAACATTTGGTTCAATAGAATACTGCATATAGATTTTATGTCTCCAGTTACTGCTCAAAGTATCATCTTTTAAATTAACCCGTAGACCGTAATCACCTGATCTATTCCAATTACCGCTACCACTATAATAATATATGGTATCCCCACCTGATCCAGTTATAGCTGACTCATATATTTGATAACCATATTCTGTACCTCTAATAGGTGAAGTATTGTCATTAAGTCCTACTCCTATTATATCAGTATCTGTATATTTTGCTGCTTGTAACCAATTCACATAATTACTTACTCTCCAACGGTCTGTTTGTTGCTTAGTTATAGTAGTTTTCATAGATTTGTAAGATGTCCAATGAGAATCGCTACTAGCCATGGTATTAATTACACCGGTCGACTTATTTTCAATTGCATCTTGTGCTGCCCTAAATTCTTCATAACTAATTTCTTCAACTTTAGTCATTGAAGCATATTTATCCTCTAATTTTTCTGGACTTAAAGTCTCTACGCTATCTAGTTTAAAACTATTTTGTTCTGGAACATATTCAGTGACTTTATAATACTTAGTGTCCTCAGATAGAACTTCCATTTTCATAAGGTCACTAAAAGTATCACCAGATAATATGTATGATTTAATTAGGTCTTCGTCAAAACCTTTTTTCTTTAATTCATTTATCTGACCTTGTGTTAAATTTAATTCAGATTCCTCGGCACTTACTGGTAACGATATTAATAGTATTAATAGTAATGCGAATGGTGCAATGATTAATGGCTTGATTTTTTTCAATTTTTCTTCCTCCCTGTTTATTTTGAATTTTATTACCACTACAGTTTAATTTTATCAGAAATAGAAGTGTAAAAAGTTGGGAAAGTTGAGGGACTTTAGTAGGATTAAACCCCAAAAAACTTTCCTACTTTCCTGTGAAAATATTTAAGTATTTCGAAAAAATAAGAGGTTATATATTGTAAAAGAGCATAAAAAGAAAGCACCAACCTTTATAGGGTCAGTACTCCAATTGAATCTTACCATCTAATATTAATGTATTTACCTTTCTAGATTTCCTTTAGGAATCACCTATAGAACAAATTCGTTCAGTTCGTTTTCTATTTCTTCATCCGTGATACCAATATAATCTATTGTTACCTCAGGGTGGTGATGATTTAGTATTTTCTGCAATTGTGCAACATCTTTCGTTTGTTTGTAGTACCAGTAGCCAAATGTTTTCCTCATTGTATGTGTACCGACACTTTCAATCTCTGCCATATCTGCAGCCTTTTGTAATTGCCTATATGCTTGTGTAGTCGATATTGGTTTATCCCCTTTCCTGGAAGGAAACAACCACTTTGAATCAACGGTCTTGGCATAACTTTGTATTTCATCATAAATATTAGTTAAGTTAATGGTACGAGTTTTTTTCGTTTTACCTTCTTTTATGATGATCCTTTTCTTTCGTTTCACGTCAGATACTTTTAATGCCAGAATATCTGATACTCTAAGACCAGTATTTATCCCAATAAGAAACATTATGTAGTCTCTTTCCAGGCAGAAACGTTTTAACGCCCATTTCATATCCTCCAGCTTCTCTTTGTTACGGATCGGTTGCACATCTTTTATTTGATTCTGTGTTGTGATGATGTTTAGCCTCCTTTTACAACCCTTTTTAAAATAGGGTTTTGAATGTATGTTTTTTGAAAGGTGATCTTATCATAATCCGGAATTTGGATAAACACAATAAATACAATGAAATTAATGTAAGAAAATATGCAAAAACTTACATTCAAAGGGGTAAAAAAAAGACCCCTTTGAATGTAAGTTTTCGGGTGTCTTTTGAAGATTTATCACTTAAATTCAAATTGATCTTCTCCATCATCAAATGGGTCTGTTTCGGCATTATTTTCTTCCCAATCTATATCTTCATATTCAGCTTCTTCTTTAAATTCTTGGTAAAGTTTATATCTGTCACGTTGGGACATATTATTTTCTGCCATTCCTTTTTCAATAGCATATTTTGATAGTATATCCTTATTTTCCATGAATTTATTGTAGTAAGTTTCAACATGGGCGGGTAAGATATTATTAAAAAAATGTAGGAAGTGATTAGGTGGCGTATCTGTAGGCTTGACCAATTTAATGTCGGCAAAACCTAAACGCTCTTTTGCTATAACGTTCTGCTTGAATCTATACTTGGATAAAGCATTTACTGAATTAGAAAAGTATTGGAATTGTGACTGAAAACCTAGTATACCAAAATTACTAAAGAATCCTGCTCGTGTAATATATGATAACTTCCTTGATACAAGAATTGGTAAACATTCCAAAGTACACGCTCGTGCTATCATTCTCCAAACTTCAAGAGATGCAGGGTAAATCCACTCTCTTTTATTTTTGGCTTCTATACCCATTGGAATGTCTGTATCTTTGTGAATTAAAAATTGGTCAAAACCAGCACCTGATTCCACCTTATATATTAACTTTCCGCCATATGACAGCACTTCTGCACCAGGTAATTTTATCAAATCACCATTATCATCAAATTGTGGACCGGCTCCTATTACGTGATATAGATCATTGTCTACTGTATCAAATAGCAATTTTTCTAAAATTAGCCCACAGTGTTCATTCTTCTGCGAAAAGTTCAAAAACATATTGTGCCAATCTTTAAAAGCTCTTAACCGAGCTATATCTCCTGGCTTACCAAAATCATTTAAACCATAAAATTTTAAGTTTCCAGTTTGAACTGTATCTACTTCGATTACCTCTCCTTGTTTAAGTAAAGATTTTAAAGAGTCTTGAAGAACAGCAGGCTCCACACGCATATTAGTGGGCCCAGCTTCACTAATTTTAATTTCTAAGTGTCGTACAGTACTCACGCGGTACCTACTAAGAATTTTCAAAATACGACGTTTACCGAGCCACACCCACTCGTCAACACGCTATTATCAAACTTTCCACTAGCATCCCCCCTTCTTACTTGGAAAACGTAATGACACTTAAAAAAGTTACAACATTTGGATAATTTAATGTATATGTTCATCAAGAAGAAAATAAATAGAGGTGTAAAAGGAGTACATAAGAGGCTCTAAACTAAAAGTGTTTTAAGTAACCATAAATTCAAATAGTTAGTTCGGTTAAAAAACCTCAGAAATGACCCATGCTTAAGCAGTGATATTCAATTTCTGAGTGGTTCATTGCCCTTTCTCCGCATTTCTAATTTTTTATTTTTATTGCTCGGTGCATTTAAAGCATGTTAGCTTACCATTTTCATGAACGCCGTTTAAAAATCCATTTTCACAATATATCTCCTTATTACACTTAGCACACTTACCAACTAATTCCTTCATTTTCTTACACTCCTTTTTAACTATTATAAGTCAAAACGAATAAATAAGGCCTTTCTAATGAAGGATTAACTACCGGAAATAGATAAAAAGGATAGCCTAATTAGCTATCCTAGTTGGTGAGCGGAAATACTTTTCTATACGGCTGTACGCAATAAAGTTCTTGGCTGCTTACTAAATAAGAAGAATACTATTATCGTACATAATATAAATGATGGGAACATATAGGAAATATTGTAGACTAGGGAATATATCCATATATTACTCCAGCCTTCTGGCATCCATTGAGCGAAGAATACGATTCCTGCATAGAAGTGACAGAGAAAACGTAATGCTGATCCAATAAACACCCCGGCCATAATATAGACAAAACTCTTCTTTATATTTCCTGCTTTAATAGCTTGTTGTACAGGTTTAGAAACTGCACCTGCAAAACCTAATACAGTAAAGGCTAATCCATATTCAATAACAATCTGCCAGAAAAAGTACATATCTGCCACTCCGAGAGCTATTTGTAGTATCCCCCACAAAAAACCCGATAGGAGTCCTCCCTTCATCCCCCAGCGAAAGGCAACGATAAATACCGGAATCATTGCAAACGAAATGGAACCACCTTGACCCCATATTTTAAACGATAAAAATGGTATTATATCCAACAATAAAGCGAATGCAGTAAAAATTGCAACTTCAACTAAAAATAATGTGCGTTTTGAACTCACACCTATTTCCTCCCCTAATGTAATCTAAAAATCTAGTAAATAGATTTTTAAACACAAAAAAAGCAGATGCCAAGGGGAAGCTTCCTGATGGGGAATTCCGCTCACACTGCTTTACTATCCATCAAAAAAGCCACCATCCCTACGCTAGTACTAACTAACAGGTTCAAAGGGTCAGAACAAAATTGTTCACTCTCAGCCATAAGGCTCCCCCTGTGGACTTCATTTTCACTTTTTTTGCTACCGTTATTGTAGCTTAATTTTGTATATTTAGCAATTTTATCTCGTTATAATGAAATAAACTCCTCTACATCTTTAACACAAAGTTCCATTGCAGCTTCCCAGAAGTCAGATTTTGTTAAGTCTACCTTTAGGTGCTTCCATGCAAGATCTTCTACCTTCATCCGACCCGTGTCACGTAGTAATGCAATATAGTTGTCTTCAAAACTCTCATTACTTCTTTTCGCATGTGCATAGATACCTAGGCTAAATAAGTAACCAAAGGTATATGGGAAGTTGTAAAAAGGAGTTGACGTAATATGGAAATGTAATTTTGATGCCCAAAATGCAGGGTCATACTCCTCAAGCGCCTCACAGTAGGTCTCTTTCTGTGCATCTAGCATTAACTCATTAAGTCTTTTAACTGACACGATTCCTTTCTTACGCTCCTCATAAAAACGTGTCTCAAATACGAATCTAGCATGAATATTCATAAAGAAGGCAATACTTCGCTGAACTTTATCTTCTAGTAATTCTAGCTTTTCTTGTTTATCTTTAGCATTTAAGACAGATGCATCTGCTACAATCATCTCTGCAAACGTGGAAGCTGTCTCCGCAACGTTCATCGCATACCCTTGATTTAAACCATGTACATCGTTCATGACATATTGATGATATGCATGTCCAAGCTCATGAGCGAGTGTGGAAATATTCGAGGAAGTTCCTGAGTATGTCATAAACACTCGTGTTTGTTCACTGTCTGGAAAGCTTGTACAAAATCCACCAGGTCGCTTTCCTGGACGGTCTTCTGCTTCAATCCATCTTTTTTCGAAGGCCATTTTTGCGAAGTTTGCCATCTTCGGACTAAACTCTCTAAAATGTTTCATTATAAAATTTGCACCTTCCGTGAATGAAACAGTTTTAACTGTTTTCGTTAAAGGGGCATTAATATCATAAATACTTAGTTTGTCCTTCCCAAGTAGCTCTGCCTTTTTCGTTAAATACTTTACAAAATGGTGTTTATTTTTTGTTATCGCATTCCACATTGCATCTAAAGTTTCCTGATTCATTCGGTTCATAGAAAGAGGTTCTTTTAATACATTGTCCCATCCGCGATGTTTATACTTTTGTAAACGAAATCCAGCTAAATGATTTAATGTTTGCCCAAATAAATCAATATTTTTCTCCCAAGCCTTACTAATTTGCTCGAATACATATTTACGAAATTCCGGATCTGGACTACTTAATTTATTGGAGGCTTGACCAATAGAATATAAATTTAGTGCTCCGTTCTCTTCCAATTCTACAGTCATATTCCCTACGATCGTCTCATACATTTGTCCCCATGCATGGTATCCATCAACAGATAAATCATTCAATAATATTTCTTGTTCAGAGGACAGCAACTCTTGCGCAGCTTCTCGCCTTTCATTTAATACAAAGGAAATATCCTGCAAAGATTCATGGTTTACTATCTCTAACCATTTTTCCTCAGGGATAATTGCTAATTTTTGATTTAGAATGGTTTGTATACTTCCCATCTTGGCACCTAATGTGCTGCGTCTTCCTGTTAATAGATTTGCCCCAACATCCTTTACATTTTGAGCACTCAGACAACTAATGAATGCGAATGATTCTCGTAGTTTCTTCATCGTAGCCTCAAGAATAGTAACAATTTCCACTAATTCAAGTGCTGAATTTTGACCTTTTGGGTCATAATAATTAACCGAGTTTGATAGATCCTTCATTTTGCTTTCTAACTTTTGTAGATAGTCTTCAAATTCCTTTGACTCACTACCTCCAGGAAATATCACGTCTAAATCCCAAGTTTTCTCGTATCCCCTAGTTTCTTGCATCGAATCTCTCCCTAATTTAAAAAATTTAAACTAATTATTATATTAACAATAAATTATTCACTTTTCACTAAAAATACTTTGGAAATCGAAATATTTTTAAACCGAAATAAATCCCTCTTCTATATCCTTAGAAGAGGGCTGTCTTTATTCTTTAGTTTGATACTGTAGCACCAGTACTCGGTCCTGCATAAATTTGAACTCTACCATAATCCTTCGTTTGAATAATATATACATTTGCTTGCGTGCTTCCTAAAATCTGATAAGTTAGCCCACCAAATTTTGCTGGGTTTAAAAATCCTTTTTCATTTCCTTTTACTGGTGCTACACCTATTGGATATACTCTCCACGAGCTCTCAGAGGCAGGTAAGTGCAAATACCTAGTATCGGTAGAATTTTTATTAGCATTTTCACCAGTATTATTATCCTCACTAATTGTTGCACCAGTACTCGGAGCGGCATAAATTTGCACCCTTCCATAATCGCTTGTTTGGATAATATAAACGTTAGACTGGCTCCTCCCTAAAATTTCATATGTTAGACCTCCAAACTTTGCTGGATTTAGGAAGCCAATTTCATTCCCTTTTACTGGTGCTACACCTAACGGATATACTCTCCAAGAACTTTCTTTTTTCGGCAAATGCAAGTGTTTACCAGCATATTGATTAGATTCTGTGTTCGAATTCACAGTTCCTCCCTTACTCTGACTACTGCTCTTATTCACTACGGCTCCAGTACTTGGATGACCATAAATTTGTACCTTTCCAAAATCACTAGTATTGATAATAAATACATTAGGTGTGCTCTGACCTAATATTTTGTAGGTTAGTCCACCAAACTTTTTCGGATTTAAGAAGCCAGATTCATTTCCTTTTGTAGGAGAAACATCAAGTGGATATACTCTCCATGAGCTTTCTGATGCAGGTAAGTGAATATACTCACCTGTTCCTCCAGTATTCCCCCCAGAAATCGGAGGTGGTACCGGTCGAATTGGAATTTCAACCTGATCTATTTCTCCAGAAGGCCTTTTATACTTGTATCCTGTATATTCGCAAAATGCTTTCACTACCGCCTCTGCAAAATCTAAATGATGATTTTGTAGTTGTTGTACATCATCATTACGAGAATCAGCAAATCCATATTCAATGATATTGGTTACAACAGAACCAGTCTCCCTTATCATAAAATAATAATCTTGGCTAGAATTACCCGGTAATGTTCTAGTAAAAATTCGTCTAATATTCTGTCCTGCTTTCCTTAATTCTTCTCCTATCTTCTCAGCCATGGCTTTTCCATCATAAATCGAATGAATTACCTCAGCACCATCACCGCCACCAGCATTAATATGATTGGAATGACAATATTTCGCCCCACTTTCTCGAACAATCCGAGTTCTCTCGTCAGGTGATAAGCTTTTGTCAGTCGTTCTTGTTATTGCTACTGGCACCCCTAGTTCTTTATAACGCTTATATTGATATAAAGAAATCTTTAATGTTAAATCCTTTTCTTTCCAATATTTATTAGTACCACCACCAGGATCATTACCGCCATGACCAGGATCAATGATTAAGATTGGTTTTATCATTTTTGTTTCCTCTCCTTTGTCTTAATTAATCCCTTTTCTCGTAATGCATCCCTCTGTTCTATACCTCTCTTCGTTATATAGTTATTTTTAAACCACGTAATTAGTGCAGTAATTATCGTAAAAAGTGAAGAAACAACTTGTTCTAATAACTCACTATCAATCGGCAGTGGTGATTTTCCAAAAATAACAAGTATTTGGTTTATAATTGCTACAAACAAAATAGACGTTCTAACCACAGTACCTTTGTCCATTATTTATTTCACCTCCTTTTTCGTATATAATATTGTTTTCATTTCTCCCCTTAGATGTGTCGACTGTTAACCAGAAATGACTTTCTATCAATAAAAATCGTTTTCAAGTCGTCAAAAGTGACAATCGAGTCATTAAATCTAAGAATATTTACCCTTAATTAATAATAATTTAATTAAAGACACTTGACTAAATTTCATTATGGTAATATACTTAGTTACATAAAGTAAGTAAGAATTAAAACATAAGTTTAGGAGGAATTTAAAATGACAAAATCAGTATGGACAGTAGACAAAAGTCATAGTTCATTAGAGTTCACTGTAAAGCACATGATGATTTCAAAGGTAAGAGGGGTATTTAACGATTTTGAAGCGGTAGTAGAGGCAGACCCAAATGATTTAACAGATGCAAAGATTGAATTTAGTGTAAACATAAATAGTATAGATACACGAAATGAGGACCGCGACAATCATTTGCGCTCCAATGACTTTTTTGATATGGAGAATCATCCTAAAATGACTTTTGTTGCAACAGAAATAAAGAAAAAATCTGGCAATAATTATGATGTAACTGGTGACTTAACCCTACGTGGCGTAACTAAGCCAGTTACCTTCGATGTCACTATGGAGGGTGTTAACAAAGATCCATGGGGAAATGAAGTTGCCGGATTTAGCGGGACGAGTAAGCTAAACCGTAAAGATTTTGGCCTTGTATGGAATGCAGCACTTGAAACAGGTGGTGTTCTTGTAGGGGAAGATGTAAAAATTAATATTGAGCTTGAAGCACATAAACAAGCATAATCAAAGGGACTACCCATCTAAATAGCAAAGATGGATAGTCCCTATTCATGTGTTCTTATATGCTCTGATGAAAAAATACGGACAATCATTTTTCCATCGATTGCTTTTGCCCTAATCAAGATAGGATGACTGTATTCATTCCTAAAGATGAAATCAGGTCCCCACCAGCTTACAGTTGCATCCTTGCCAGGAGGAACATATGGAACATTTCGACTGTGCGAATATCGCTCAACAATTTCTATTCCCTTTAAAGAGACAGCATTAAATAAAGTTGAAGAAACTTGACAGATTCCTCCACCAATATCCTCTGATAGCTCTCCTCTTACAATGACTGGTGCACGTAAATACCCTTTCTCCTTTGTACGTTTACCGACAACCTTATTAAAGGAAAAGTTCTCACCTGGAAACACGACTACATTGTTAATTGCTTCTGCTGCTAGCTTTATGTTATGTGAACGCTCTTTATTACTTGGTCGGTAATACGTCACATAACTTCCTATTTCATTTGATCGAATATCGGATAATAATTCGCTATCAACCTTTGGATAGACGTTTTTCTTCGGAATTTTCATCTCAAAGGAGACATCACTATAAAAAAACTCATAAAAAAACTTTTTGAAATTTATTCGATCCAACTTCTGACCATTCTTTTCCGGTATTAGCTTCCATGAGTCATCAAATTTTGCATTTGTAGGAGGTTGATAAACTTGTTCTTCTAATCGATTCAATAGAACATCCAATTTTTCACGATCAACAAAAATATCATCAAATAGACTTAATGAAAAATCATCTCGTCTAATTGTTTCATTCATGTTTTTATCCGTGATTATTAGTTCATTTGCATGAACCTTATTGGTAAAACATAATAGCAATATGATTAATAAAAGCGTCCTTTTCATCTATTATCCCTCCTACATGTAGTATTCAACTTTTTTTCTTTTTCATGTATAGGAAAAAACACCCTACAAGTTTATGTAAGGTGTCACAAAGCAATTTTTATATTTTCATTTGCAATTAATGTATATACAACAATTAATTTCATATTAACGAAAATCCCTTTTATCCTCTAAGGTCTGGCAAGCCCACCGATATCCAATCAACGCTGCAATAACGGCAGCTATCCAAACAAATACCCTTTTCAAAATTAGTACACCCCTTTTACATCGTTTAAAATGGTCGAATCTTTCCTTTTTTCAAGAGGAGATGTGGACCACCTAGTAAAAATAAATAGCGATCATCCACAACCTTCTTCATTGCTGCAGCTGTCTTTCCATATAGTTTTTTTCCATTAAAAACTGTACCCATTCCATCTGTAACACCCAAACTAGCAACTGTACCTTTATCATGAAATGTAAATTCCTCTAGTGTACCATTATGAAGAAGTGCTCTGATGTTTTTCGCACATGTTATAGCATGTTGCATAGCAGCCTGTGCTGTAGGCGGGTATGGGCGATTATCCTCTTTGTTCATAACCCATGCACAATCACCAAGAATGAAGACATTCTCATAGCCAGGCGCACGCAAGTCTCCATTTACAGTCACTTTTCCTTTAGTTAGTTCAAAGCCAGACTTACCTAAAACTGAGTTCCCTGTCACACCACCAGTCCAAACAATTGTACCTGCCTTGATAAGCTCATTATTATCGCCAACAATAAATCCTTCTTCCGTACACTCTTGGATTCTAGTACCCTCCATGATTTCTGCTCCACGATCTTGTAATGATTTTTTCGCGTATTGGACCAAATCCGGATCAAAACTCGGTAAGATAGAAGGAGCGGCTTCCACATTAATTATTTTCGCTTTTTTACGTTCAATATCATATTTTCTGCATAAGTTCGGTATTCTTTCGACAAGCTCACCAATAAATTCAATCCCAGTAAAGCCACCCCCTCCAACTAGTATCGTTAAGCTAGATTCATCAGCCTCTGGATGGTTCTTATAGTTGGCGAATTGATATTCGATATGTTCTCGTATCAATTGGCATTGATCAAAACTCTCAATAAAAAAAGCGTGCTCATCCATTCCTTTTATTCCAAAGGTATTCGTTTCAAATCCTAAAGAAATCACCAAATAATCATAAGGTATTTCACTGTTTTCCAGCTTTACTATTTTTTCATCGGTAACGATTTCCTCTACGGTATCATAAATCAATCGAACCCGATTTGGACTTATAATATCGCGGATCATAATACGTACCTGGTTTTGATTAATAGTTCCTGCTGCTACTTCATGTAGCCAAGTCGTTTGATAGTGATAATTATGTTTATTGACTAGCACAATCTCAGCTTCTTCTGGTGAAAGATATTTCATTAGCTTTTTAGTTGTCATCATCCCTGCATAGCCTGCACCTAATACTACAATACGAGGTGTTGTATTCATATTATCCACCCTTTATTTTATCTTTTCATTAATGAGTTACTATCTAGTAGTATGCTTAACCTACTCATTTTTATCCGATATCTAGTCAGGCATTTCATGAAAATACAGGCTTAATAACAGATGAACAAGCATAAACATGAATGAGGGAGGAATGTAAAATGCCACTAAGAGATATTAAAAATTTATCTTCTGAAACAGAAAACATCTTAAACGCTGTTATTAAGAGGAAAAATAAAAAGGATAAGTATAAGAGACTAAGAGACATGTATCTAATTGTGACATTATTACTTCTTTTAGGATTATTTGTATATCTTAATATGAACGATTTACATACGATGTTAGATCCATTTTCAACATTTGCTAGCATCTTACTAAATCCACTGTATCTTATTATTTTTAGTGTCATTGCCTTAACATTTTCCTATTTCCATTATTATCAAAAAAAGTTGAAGAAAGAAAAGGATAAATTAAATAGAGTTCGTGCTGAAGTAATCGACTATTTAAATGACTCAAAGGATATGAATCTGCAAGACAAGGTACCGATCATCAAGAAAATGATGAAAGGTGAATATGACATCAATTTATATGTTAAAAATAAATAATCATCATCTATCTTCATAAGGAACCAATAATGACTTTTGTTCAACAGCAAAATCTTCATTTACAGAGGAGCATTCTCCTCTGTTTATACTATTTTCATTGGAATTCCTTTATTGTTGTTCCAGGGTAGTAAAAATCGATGATTTCCCTGTAATTTTTACCGTTTTCCCCCATATAGTGTGCCCCCCACTGACTCATTCCAACTCCATGACCATAACCTCTCCCATTCATCGTATACCTTCCGTTCTTAACTTGTAGAGAATCGATTAAATAGCTCTTAAATAGCGTCCCACCTATCATTGGCCGAATACGATTTAAATTTACATCTTCCAATTGGACCTGTTCAAACAAAATAATTCCTGCAACTATTCGTCGCATAAATGTAATCGTTATCGAACCACTTATACTTCTACTAGATGCAAATTTATCACCTGTTAATTCAAATTGCGGAATTGAAAGGAGCTTAATATCACCTGGATATCCATTGCGGTTTAGCCAGTTTTTTATCGAATTAGCTATCTTTATATCCTTCTCTTCAAGCTCATCCCACCAATTCGGTTGATCAAAGTCAATAGTATTAACATCTATTTGTGTTTGATGAAGGGAATATTTCCAAGGATTAACTGGATCATAAGGATCCTCTTTAATAGGAAAATATTTCATCGCTTGGCCGCCCCATACGTTCGCATTATTTTCTGTTATACCACCATTACTGGCTGAGTAGAATGTTTCAATCAATTGGTCACGGTAGGTAATAACCTCCCCACTAGTTTCCTGGACAGCATTTGTTGTTTTTTCATCCCACTGGTAACCACCATATACTTGATAGCTAACCGTATCATCAATTACTTGACCCATTTTCGATACAGCATAGGTTCTAGCGGCTAATGTTTGTGCCTTTAACGTTTCTAATCCCCATGACGAATAAACCTCAAATGGAACAACCCCCTTTAAGTAGTCCTCTAAGGGCAATTGATTGATAGGACGAATAACGTCTTCACCTTCTAACACAAATTCCATTGCTCCTAAATATGGTCGATCATTGATATATATAATATGGTTTTGATTATAGGTTTCCGGGACTAAAATCAAACCACCATGTAGTTGTTGCTTTTTCTCTCCTTTCTGCATGATATACATGCTACCTTTTTCTAGCTGTAGCGTGTAGTTTACTCCCTCCTCTACCTTAAACGTCGGATCCAAACTAAAAAAATCCCCTTCGACTTTAACCGATAATTCATTCGTATTTCCCACATAATTGACAAGCTTTACCATTACCATATCTTCAGCACTTGTCACAGTTGGAATCAAAAAATACAGCATGACTATTAGAAAATATGTAGGGTATCTCATGGGTTTATTTTTTCTTTTGTCTAGTTAAATATACATAAGTAAAAAAATAGATTGACATGGTTGTACTTCATTGTGTATTATCTAGTTAAGTTCATACGGTTACCTTTAATTCAGTCCTGTGAGACTGGCAAGGTGTAATAGACAGCCCGGCTGTCTTATCAACAGAAATGGAATATCCATTTTTGTGTTTTTCATGCGAATGAGCACCTTGCCTATTGTAGGCAAGGTGCTTTTCTAATTATCTCTCACCTGGTAACTGATGAACAATCTACAAAGGGAGAGAATTACATGGCAAAATATGATGAGATTCAAGTAGACCAACGTTTACCATTTTTTCAAAGTTTACCTTTAAGCTTTCAGCACTTATTCGCAATGTTTGGTTCAAACGTTTTAGTACCTATTATTTTCGGAATTAATCCTTCTACTATTCTACTAATGAATGGTGTTGGAACACTTCTTTACATTATGATTACGAAAGGACAAATTCCTGCATACTTAGGATCAAGTTTCGCTCTAATTGCACCAACAACAATTGTTATCTCTCAATATGGATATGGCTATGCTTTAGGTGGATTCTTAGCAGTAGGTATCATTCTTTCGCTCGTAGGATTAATTGTTAAATTTGCTGGCACTAGTTGGATTGATGTTTTGTTTCCACCAGCGGCGATGGGCGCAATTGTTGCGGTTATCGGTTTAGAGCTTGTTCCAGTAGCTGCAGGTCAAGCAGGCTTAATTGCTAGTACTGCAGGAGATCCAAATTGGACAATGGATCCTACTACTGTCACCGTATCTTTATTAACATTAGGTATTACAGTTATAGGATGGGTCACCTTCCGCGGATTCTTTAAAATTATTCCAATTCTAATTGGATTTATTGCCGGATATATTATTGCTTATTTCTTTGGACTAGTAGATTTATCAGCTGTTAAGGATGCAGCGTGGATTAAGGTGCCAGAATTCCACCAAATGAAATTTAACTGGTCTGCAATCCTAATCATTATTCCAGCAGCACTTGTACTAATTCCAGAGCATATTGGACATCTATTTGTTACATCGAATATCGTTAAAAAAGACTTGGCAAAAAAACCTGGCCTACACCGTTCTTTTCTAGGTAATGGTATTTCTACTATCATTTCCAGCTTTATTGGTTCAACACCAAATACTACCTACGGTGAAAATATTGGTGTATTAGCAATAACAAGAGTTTACTCTACTTGGGTTATCGGTGGAGCGGCAGTCTTCTCAATTTTACTATCGTTTATTGGGAAATTAGCTGCACTTATTTCATCTATTCCTACAGCAGTACTTGGAGGGATCTCCTTACTATTATTCGGAATAATCGCAGCAAGTGGTATTCGAATGCTAGTAGAAGCAAAGGTTGATTATAGTAAATCACAAAACCTAATACTAACCTGTGTAATCCTTGTTATTGGTATTAGTGGAGCAACCATTCATATTGGAAAAGTTGGGCTATCCGGAATGGGACTTGCAACTGTTGTAGGGATTTCACTAAGCTTACTGTTTAAGCTATTTGATATTGTAAAACTATCAAACGAAAAATAATTATCCGCCCGTAAAACGGGCGGTTTTAGTTTCGCCCTATAAGGGCACTTTACCAACGTGGCCCCTAAAGGGGCTTTTTGAATTGAC
>NZ_JBNPWZ010000015.1:0-50679 GCF_050433565.1 Ornithinibacillus bavariensis | reverse complement strand
ATCTCTATTATACGATTGGAGATTCTTTTGTTACATCCCTAGAAGGTTTATTTTCACACAGGCAGAGCCTGTGGTTTTAAAAGCATTAATAAAAAGCAGACCCTTAACATGGAGCCTGCCAACTTTTACTTTTTTTACTTTACTTCTTGACCTTGAACAGATTGCGCAACTTCAATTAGTTCTTCTCGTGTCAACTGGTCACTTGCTAAATAAAAGCTCATCCCATCATAATCCCACTCTACAGCATTCTCAGAGAGTACCCCTACAGCAAATCCTAGGTTTACAATATCACCATCCACTTCAACTGGAGAGGATAAGGTCTCAACAGCATTACGCTTCTCTTGAACTAGAGTGAAATTTCGATCTCCAGTAAAAGTGGAAATAACACGCTTCCCATCTGCTAATTTTACTTCAACACGATCTGCTAACTCTGCACCAACTGTGTTAACTGGAATCATCACCCGCAAATCCTCAGGCATTCCAGCTCCCGATGTTGGAACATCTTCCTCTTCGCTTACTTTTGCCATATTTTGATCGATTGCAAAATCCCCATCTTTTAAGGTAGGGTTTAACTTAAAGCTAGTAAACTTAACCTCCACAGCAGTTTTATCATCTGTGTTTAATACTTTTACCATGACAGGTGTATAGCTTTCCTTATCAATATATATCACTTGATGCGGTAAGTTGTTGTTACTTTGGTAATTAGTTTTTGTTTTAAAAATATAGTACTTGTCATCTGTAGTAAATTCAGCCCCTTTATCATTCTTAATATCTTCTACTAAGGATTGATATAGATATGGCTGGCTACTATTGTTCGGCCAATCTGATTGAAATTTGAAGCTTTTCTTTAGCTCCGGTGTTAAGACAAATACACCATCCATATTTTTAAGAATTACTTGGCCACCCTTGTCCTCTTTATTACTAGAAAGAGCCACTCGATAAAAGTCCTTTTTCTTATGCCAGACATCAATTTTAAATACTTGTTCCTCTTGTCCAGTTGTCATTTTCATTTCAACATTCGTTTTATAACCTGTTAATCCATTTACACTTTCACCAAGCTTTTTCACGACATCCTCTTGTGACTTCTCACCACATGCAGCTAGGACCAACATAATGCCAAATACGAATATCATCCATATACGTGATTTTTTTATCATGGACATATCTCCCTTGTCTAAATTTACCAAGCCTAACAGTTAAGCTTTTACGATTTATACAAAGGGAACATTTCACCTAAGAAAGTACGAGCTGACCATTTCTCCAGCTACTTACAACACGAACATCCTCCATATTCCACCCTTTCAATGATTTTTCGGATTACGCTTTGAATATTCTTTTCCACTCCTAAATTGCCCTCGGTTGCACCTATGGTTTAATGGTCAATTTCGTATATTTCTTATGCGGTGTTTAAATAGCTTGTTCCCTCCTGCCCGCACTAAAATATATGAGACAACCTTAGCAATTATGCAGATGATATCCGTTAAACTATTAATTTATCCTTCTAAAACAACCTGTGCTACTGCATATTCCTTACTATGTGAAATGGAAACAAAAATATTCATCTTATCTGGTAAAGATACAGACAACATAGGCTTTCCTCTTTCATCATTCACAACCTCTATGTCCTGAAAGCTTAACTTTCCAATACCAGTTCCCATCGCCTTGGCAAACGCCTCTTTAGCAGCAAATCTCCCTGCAACAAATTCTGCTTTTCTAGCTTCTCCCTGAAGCCTCTTTAAATACATTCTTTCATTTGTCGTCAACACCCGCTCAAGAAAACGCTCATTCTCTATACTTTTTCGAATTCTATTTATTTCTATAATATCAATCCCAATGCCTTTTATCATTGTCGTACCCCTCGCTAACTAAATCAATCTACATTTTAATATCACTTCATTTATTATTATAGTAATCTAATATTGTACATACTATTATCATAGCCAAAAGAAGTTAGTAAACAAACCCATTTTGAAAGAAGGGATAGCATGTTTCTACGAACGGAAAATAGTGTAAAAGAATTTATCCAATCCTACCCTATTATTTCCACCTTAGTCATCATTAATATCAGTATATGGATATTAGGTCTATTACCAATTACTTTCTTTGACCGTCTTTATGATTTAGGTGTTGGGAGTCATTTCGATATCCAAAACGGTGAATATTGGCGTTTTCTAACCCCTATTTTTCTACATGGTGGGTTTACACATATGCTATTTAATTCATTTTCTCTCATTTTATTTGGACCAGCCCTTGAGCAAATGTTAGGCAGACTAAAATTTATCCTAGCCTATCTTGGAGCAGGAGTCTTAGCAAATATTGCTACATTCCTTCTAAATCCAGATCTAGGATTTGCTCATGTTGGTGCTTCTGGTGCCATATACGGATTATTTGGTATCTATGTATTTATGGTCGTATTTCGCAAGCATTTAATTGATGCTCAAAGCGCACAAATTATTGTTATTATCTTTATTATTGGTCTAATCATGACCTTTATCAGACCTGGTATTAATGAATATGGCCATGTTTTAGGCTTTGTCTCTGGGTTTGTAATTGCCCCTCTTTTACTAACAAAAGCAAGACCATTTAACCCATGGAAGAACCCTCATTCCAACGGTCCGAAAGATATACAATTTAATCCTAACCGCTGGAAGAAAAAAAACTTCTTCCAGAGGCTAAGACTAAATCCTTTTTTCATTTTCTTTATTATTGTTCTAATAATCTTTATCGTACAGAATTTCTTTTAAAAACTAAATAGAATAGATCAGTGGCGTTCGTGTGTTGACCAATCCAATCCTCTTTTTTTCAGACATTTAACCCGATAATAGCCGACTTAATTAGAAGAAGGGCTGAACTTACATTCAGCCCTTCTTTCTATATGAATACCAATCTGACAAATCGTCTACATCAGTCACATCTAACTCTTTAATCGTATAATGTTTTCCTAGTCCCATTTTACCGATTATGGATAGTTTTAATCTAGCAAGATTTTCCTTCCTATGGAACCAATTTTGTTTTTTATTGAATGCTTGTATTCGCTTATGATGTAGCACCATGGTCACTTTATTAATATTGCGGTAGCGAATAAGTAATTTTTGACCATTTATTAAATAACCAGCGTCCTTATGTTGCAACAAACTCAATCCCACACAAACCGCAAGAAGTATTAACGGAATCCAGCTAAGATGTGGAAATACAAAGAATACAACTCCAAGTAATAGCAATGCTGGGATTGTCATTCGAATTATATAATACTTTCTTGCTCGCTTTGGCAATGATTGCATATTATTCTGCTTGTTGACATACATCGGTAAAAACTTCTCTAAAAATGCCTCTACCTCTTCTACCTTCATAATAGGGAATAGCACCGTGGAGAAATCTTCCCCTTTTTCATTGGATCCGCCTGCTATTTCTGCAATTACTGTAGCATATCCAAAGGGTTGTCGAATAACACTTTCTGCATAACCAACAGCTTGTATTCGTTTTAAAGGTATAGTAATTTGCTTTTTTTCTAGAAGACCCCTAGTTATGACAATATCCTCATCAACCTTTGTTATGGTAAAATTCCAATATTTAATCATCGTGCCTATAATACCCAACAACCATAACAGCAATAATGTGCCGACTATAAACAAAACCATTATTAACAATCCTAGGCCAATTATCCATCGATATGCATCGTCATAAAAGTTAGCTGGAATAAATCGCTCTATTTCAGAAAATGCAAACCCCGCAATAGCCAAAAGGACTCCAATACTACCAGATGTAGCCCCTGCTAGTAATAATTGTTTTCTAGTAATGGTTTGCGCTAAATACGCTTCTTCTTCTATTTCATTTTCATGTTGTTCTCTAGAAGAAATGGATTTTAGTTCCGCTCTTAGCGCCTCACCTTCTGTTAGCGTTACACAAATTAAGGATGCCTCCGCCTCTGCCCCTGTTCCAGCGGTCTCAATTTCTACTTTCGTTAGTTTGAATATTCGATGGAGAATATTTTGGGTTAAATCGATGGATTGAATTCTATGCTTAGAGATAAACCGCTTTTTTCGAATGATAATCCCATATTCTAATCGAAGCTCGTCCTCTTCCACACGGTATGTAAACCGTTGCCAAGTTAATACACTAGTAATAATGATTAACAATAACAAGGCTAACATCGCTAAAAAGGCATATAGTAACTTATCATCAAATAACGTTACAAACAGAAGAATGAAAAAAAATAGAGAATTCCTAATTCCTATCACAATGTGTAAAATCACAGCAGCGGGATGTAGTCGCTTAGGCTTAGACATCATCTTCATCCACCTTAGCTAGTGCTGATATTTTGTCCCTTAAATCAGAGGCTATTTCATTGGACAATGCGGGAATTTCATGCGTTGTCGCCGCTGTCGATATCGACACACTTGCTAATCCGAATTTTTTAAGGATTGGACCTTGCTGTGTTTCCACATGCTGTACTCGAATCATCGGTATTAACGTTCTTGAAACTACTAAAATACCATGCTGAATATATATTTCCTGTTCAAAAACTTCATAACGCCACCTTCTCCAACGTAATTTAGGCAGCATAAAAATAGAAAAATATGTACTTATAGCCGTTAATACAGCAACAATTAAAACAATCCACAATGGAAAATCAATCGTAATAAATAAAATAAACCCTACGATAGTTAGGACCCATGCTATCGCTTCATACAAAATTGCAGTGATTTTCCATGCTTTTATAGCATCTTTTGAAATGGTATGTTCTGGTGGTTTTCTCACAATCTCTCCCCCTTACCTAAGGAAAAAGCTCCCGCTTTTAGGAGCTTTCTTTAGGTGTTAATATCTAAAAGTCACGATTTCTCCGTTTTTGGAAATTTCCCTTTCGGTTGCGACCACCTTGGTTTCTCCCAGATTGATTACGACCGCTGCTCTGGTTTCGTTTTCCATAGAATCGCTTGTTGTTTCCTCTAGATTTTTCTTTTTCTGCCTTCTTAATACTTATCGGCGCAACAGATGAAATTTGTACTGGCACATCTCTTCTTTCTTTGGTCAGTAACTTTAATGCTGCTGCTATTAGCGTAACAGAATCATGCTCGTCAAGTAGCTGATTAGCTGTTTCGTGATAAGCCTCTAAATCATTGCTTTCAATTGTCTTTAGCATTTTTTCAACCGTAATCTGCTGTTGACCACGGCGAGCTTCCTTATTAGTTGGAGGAACCATCCGCTTCATTTTACTTCTCGTAATTTTTTCAATGAGGCGTAGATGGGCTATCTCTCTTGGTGTTATAAAGGAAATGGCTTCTCCTGTACGACCTGCACGACCAGTACGACCAATGCGATGGACATAGCTTTCTGGGTCCTGTGGAATATCGAAATTATACACATGAGTAACACCAGAAATATCAAGCCCTCTTGCCGCAACATCTGTCGCTACCAGTACATCAACACGTCCATTTTTAAATTTATTTAGTACGGACATCCGTTTACCTTGTGTTAAATCACCATGAATACCCTCTGCACGAAAGCCTCTTGCCTGCAATCCTTCCGTAATTTCATCGACACGTTTTTTCGTTCTGCTAAACACGATTGCAAGATCTGGATTTTGCATATCTAATAGGTTAGTTAGTGTATCAAACTTATATTTTTCAGGAACTTCCACAAAATGCTGTTCAATATTTTCAACAGTCATTTCCTTCGCTTTAACTTTAACTTCCTTCGGATCCTTCATCATCGTTGTTGCTATTTCACGAATTTCTTTAGGCATAGTTGCAGAGAACAATAGGGTTTGTCTTTCTGCCGGAACCTGTTTAAGAATCTCACGAATATCATCGATAAAGCCCATATTAAGCATTTCGTCGGCTTCATCTAAAACAATCGTTTGGACTAAATCGGTTCTTACTGTTCTTCTTCTAAAATGGTCCAATAATCTTCCTGGTGTTGCCACTACTATGTGGGGACCGTCTTTTAGAGAACGAATTTGCCGGTCCATGTGTTGTCCCCCATAAACAGGCAGGACTCGAACACCTTTATTTTTACCTAAGCGATTCAGCTCTTCAGCCACCTGAATAGCCAATTCTCTTGTAGGTGCTACTACAAGGCTCTGAACCTTTCTTAGTTTTGTATCAATTCTTTCTATCATTGGGATTCCAAATGCTGCAGTTTTCCCAGTACCAGTTTGTGCCTGTCCAATCACATCATTTCCTTCCATTGCTAGTGGAATAGTTTGTGCTTGGATAGGTGTTGCTTCTTCAAACCCCATTCGTTCTAACGACTTCATTATCGGGCTTGAAATACCTAATTCATTGAATGTTGTCACGCTCTTTTTTTCTCCTTTTTGCAAATTATTTTGTATTAGCGCTTATACTTGCCGTGATGCTTTTTCCGTAAAAACATGAACTTATTTAGTATTTTATCCATTCTTTTTATCTTTAGTGTTTGATTAATGAATACTTTTTACAATTTAAGAAATGGAATTATTTCTTCATTTTTCAAAAGCTAAAAGCGGAAAAGAGGTTGTCCTTTTTGTTACAAGGGAAAAGCCCTATAATTATGGACAGCTCCACCGGAATGTATTTTGAATAAACGCATTCGTCCACCCTTATTGCTCAGCAACTACTTGTATTACATTGTAAATTTCCTGGAAGTACTACTTGTAGTTTTCTAAGGAGTATTCTATATAGGTACGACGAGTACATTTGTGTTAGATTTTATTATGCAGTGGAAATTCCTTATACTTTCCTATCTGCCAAAAAGTCTATATAAATGACTTAATGTAGTCTAACTTCATAAGACCATAAAGCACCGTGGCAAATTAACCGTCATTTAATGATAACACATTAAGAATCATACAAGCTAGTTGCAATATGATTTTTCGATTTGAACATGGTATGATAAGTAAATATAGCTTATTACAATGATACATATTATTTTAGGAGGCTAGTAAGATGAGAGTCCCTCCATTTAACCCATATATAGCAGTTGTAATTGGAGTTATCTCGGTATCAACTTCAGCAATACTAGTGAAATTAGTTGGTAATGCACCTGCAGCTATTATTGCTTTTTATCGTCTGTTTTTTTCAGTCGTTCTAATGGCACCACTTATGTTACTAAAATATCGCCATGAATTTAAGGGTATTGAAAAAAAGGATTGGATACTTTCGATATTTGCTGGTATTTTCCTTGCCTTTCATTTTATACTTTGGTTTGAATCCTTAAATTATACATCGGTCGCTAGCTCTGTTGTATTAGTTACCCTACAGCCTATTTTTGCCTTTATCGGTACGTACCTATTCTTTAAAGAGCGATTTACACCAGGAGCAATAATTAGTATGGTGATTGCTCTCTTAGGAAGTGTGATCATCAGCTGGGGTGATTTTCAAATTAGTGGAATGGCATTATTCGGTGACATTTTAGCGTTTATTGGAGCGATTGCAATCACAGCATATTTTTTAGCCGGTCAAAATGCACGAAAACGCCTATCTCTGATGACATATACGTTTGTGGTTTATGGAGTAAGTTCCATTACCTTACTTCTATATAACCTACTGCTAACAAATTCCTTTACAGGTTACTCTGTAGACTATTGGATTATTTTCTTGGCTTTAGCTATATTCCCTACCTTCCTAGGACATAGCTTGTTCAACTGGGCGATTAAATGGCTTAGTACATCTACCATTAGTATGGCGATTGTTTTTGAGCCAATTGGTGCTTCAATACTCGCTTATTTTATACTTGATGAAAAAATTACATGGTCTCAGTGGCTTGGTGGTACTATCGTTATTTTTGGTTTATTTTTATTTATTATGAGCACCACTAGAAAGGCAAATGTCACCCTACATAAAAAAAATAACTAACTTGAAACTATTTTTACTATTCAATACACGTTATAATAAGGAGACAACTAATTTAGAAATAGGTGAGTCCATGACAATTCAATTAATGACCGATGGTGGAGCAGATATCCCGAAAGAGCTATCCGGAATTATTGATATAAAAACTATCCCACTATATTTAAATTTTAGAGATCAGCAGTATAAAAGCGGTGTCGATCTAGACCTAGCTACCTTTTACAAAAAAATCGAAGAAACAAAGGAATTGCCCCGATCTGCGGCACCGAGTCCAAATGATTTTTATGTGGCCTACAAGCAAGTAGATCCTTCTACACCTATTATTATGCTTAGTCTATCAGGCGGGTTAAGTAGCACATATGATAACGCTGTTGCAGGGAAAAAATTACTATTAGAAGAAGAGCCCAATCGAAAAATAGAAGTGATTAATACAAAAACAGCCTCCTGTGGCCAAGCATTAATGTTATTTGAAGCTTATCAAAAGATACAAGAAAATTTCTCATTCGAAGAGATTGTCAGCCATTTAAATAAAATGGTTAAACATACTGCTACACTCTTCGTTTTAAAAACATTGGAAAATCTTGTGCTCGGTGGGAGACTGGATAAAGTAAAAGGAACGATTGCTAAAACTCTAAACATCAAGCTCTTGATGAAGGGAAGCGACGAGGGGACGATTGAAGTTTCCGAAAAAGTACGTGGTGACAAGAAATCAATAAGGCGATTTGTGGAACAAATAGGAGAATATGCCAAATCAGTCGAAGATAAAATTCTAGTCATGACACATTGTAATGCATCGGAACGAGCAAAAGCTGTTCTCTCAGAAATAAAGGAAAAGTATACGTTCAAAAGCACATATTTAACCGAAATGGGTCCACTAATTTCCACCTATGGTGGAGAAGGTGCACTTGTTATTGCTTTCTTTAAAGATTAAATCGATAACGAAATCAAAGGGTCATCCCCAAATCTAATAACCGTAAAGGTTTAAAGAGACATAGGGAGGGCCCTTTCCTATACCATATCAAAATGCTTATTCTTTATCCCTATTGGCTTTTCCAAAAACTCATAAACCATTTTATTTAATGTGTCTTTGTCATTTCCGAGACAAATTAAATGTCTTGATCGCTCAAAAAATACAACTTCTTTCCGCTTTGAAGGTATCTCCTTATCTAAATAATAGGCAGTCTTATAAGGTACCATATTATCTTGCTGACCTTGAGCAATTAATACAGGAGATTCCACCTTACGTAAATACTTTCTTGTCAATCTCACTAGCTTTAGAAACTCCAAATTTGCCTTTAGTGGTACACTACTCAATTTACGCCTATAGTGCCGGTATAGCTTATTTTCGCTAAGCCTTCCCATTACTCCATCCTTGATTACCGTTCCAATATCCACACTAATTTGCTTCAATGATAAGTATTTACCAGCTGTAGCTAATAATACTAGCTTATCCACCTTATATTTTGCAGCTAAATAAGCTGCAATCATTCCCCCCATCGAGAACCCAATAATATAGATTTCATCGTATTTTTCCCTTAATTGTTGTAAGGAAGCTTCAGCGGTTTCAATCCAGCTCTTATACGTAACATTTTCAAGAGCTAATTTAATTCCATGTCCTGGTAAAGTTGGAACTGCTATATGCCAATTCGTCTTCTCTCTTAAATACTCCGTCAGTGGTTCTAATTCATGAGGTCCTCCAGTGAAACCATGAATAATTAAGCAACCTATCATGTTGTAATCTCCTTTATGAAAATCTATCGTAAGAGCGTTGGGTACAATAGTCTTTTTTCTTTTTCCCTAATTTGCATGAAATATTACCTTAACTCTCCTATTCCCGCTTTTGCTATTTCTATACATAATCTGGACTTAACGGAATATTTTCATAAAGTCTCCAAACTGTTTAACAATTGGGGATACTTGATGATACGTATTTGCTAATTGACTCACCGTGGACAATACCTTATCTAAATTCAACTGACCATTTTGATCATGGAACTGCGACTTTTTAATTGGTTGAGGAAATCCTTGGGCTTGTTGAAGATTCCCTTGTAAAGCTTGGTTATTAGCGTACCAATCTTGGGGTTGCTTCGGCTTAGAAAATTGTTCAAAAGGGGTTTTAGGCTGCTGGAGCATCGATTGAAAATGCATTTGTTGCGCTGGATGGAAAGGCTGCTGTAAATCCTGGTATGATTGCTGATAATTTTGATAAGGATATGGAGGTTGCCCAAATTGCCTCATATGACACACCCTTTCCTTTTACCTTTTTACTTCACTTTATGCAATTCCTAATTATTATGTGTTTAGTCCAAAAAAAGAAGTACGATTAAACACCGTACCTCTTTCTGACAAAGTATCGCTTCTCAAAATAGATCCAACTAAAAATCCCTATTGAAACCAGTGAAAAATATGGGTTGATCTCACACAATAAGATAAACCCTAATAATAGGAAAGATAGAAAGCCCTTTAATGAAGAATCGAGCTTTTTGTCTAATACCTTTGCAGCATTCTCCATCTTAACGATATAGTTAAATAAAAACAAACTAATTAGTAATAAAATAAATAAGCTTCCATGCCAGGAAAAACGAGCATAAGAATAAATAAAGATAGGAATAAACAGTGGAATACAGCCAATTAAAACCCAGCGATTTACTGTTCGTTTAAAACTATCTACATTCCACGGTAATACTTGAACAATTCCTGTATGGAATCTATCCACATAAAGGCTAGCGATAAAGGTTGTCAATACATGAATACTAATTGCAATTCCTATTAAAACAGCTAGGTCATGGACAAAGAACAAGACGATGATTGCTAACAGTAAACCACCAATCACCTTCACCACTAGCTCTATATTTTCCCTAAAGTACTGTAGCCAAAGCCTTTTATAAATAGCGCTTTCTGTATAGGAGAAAGGCTTTTTCCTCGTAGCACTGTTCAGGAATATATTGTATCTTCTTTGCCTCTTAAACTTAGTTTTTGTTGCCCGAGCTACTAATGGCATACTCCATATAAGGTAGTCGTTGACCTCAGTCACTCTTCCCCAATTAATATTAGTAAATATTTTTCCATACCAATAGAAATTGCTTAGCAATACTACAATTAAAATAAGAACACTAAATAGAATAGTTGTGCCTGTTAAAGTCCCTACAATGTTTATTAGAAGCAGAGCGCTAATCACACATAACTTCACATACCATTTCATTTGGAATAGCTTCCACTGTGGGATAGTCATTAAAACTTCAATAAACCAAAATATAAAAAAGTATAACCAGATCAGAATTGGATTGATTGGTGTTAATAGTACGACAATTGCCCCAATCATTAAGTACCTTATAAACTGTTTCACCCACTTCTCCAAAGCAATATACAAGGTAATCCTTCTCATGGAAAATGGGAGCATTCCCAACTGGTATTCCGAGCTAGAAATGAAAAGCCCAGGAAATCGAAACGCTTGAAAAACATATCGTATAGGTACAATCATTAAGATTAGCCAGAACCGCATTTCTGCTTGCTGCTCAATAAAAAGAAATTCATCTTGATACATAGCTAAATAGTCATTGAAAATAAAAATACTTGCAAATAAATAGCCCCCAACAACCAATAAATAAAAGGCAGTTGTCTTATCAATGGACATGGCCACTAATCTTTTTTTAATTTCTTTTTTCTTTCGGAAACGATTTAAACGAATAAACCAGTAGGCATGCCAAGAAGAAAAACCTCTCATCGCTTTCCACTTCTCCTTGTTATTGTCTCAAATTCCTGTGCCTGACCTTTATGTAATAACTTACCTTCCTGTAGCATGATAAATTGATTTGCAAGATTTTTGACTCGATCAAGCTGGTGAGTCGTAAGTAGTATACTGGCTCCGTTCTTCATTTTTTCCTCAATCATCGCTTCAAAAAAGTCAACCGCATATATATCAAGACCCATAAATGGTTCATCAATTAGTAATAAAGGAACATCAGGTAACATGGCACAAATTATTTGCACCTTTTGTCGCATTCCCTTTGAAAGAGATTCTGGGTATTCATTTAGCTTGTCTTGTAGCTCAAACCCTTTTACATATCGTTCAACACGCGCCATTAGCTCTTTTTCCTCAAGCTGATAGCTTTTTCCATATAGCTGAAAATGCTGCATTGCTGTAAGCTCAGACATCAGCATTGGTTCTTCAGGAATAAAAGCAATTTGTTTTTTGTAATTCAAAAAGTCGATATCCTGATTATATGCCTCTTGTACCACGATATCTCCCGCTGATTTTTCTTGTATTCCCATGATAGTTTTCATTAATGTTGATTTACCTGCACCGTTATGCCCAAGAAGTGCCACAACAGAACCGGCATCAATTGAAAATGTTATTTGTTCTAACAGTTTTGTAGTCTTCACTTGGACATCTAATTGATTAACCTCTAGTACCTTCATCCTAATCACCACCACCTTAATTACGTAATTTCCCCAAAAAAGGTTTCAAAATAGTAATTAATACATACTAATTAAAGAAAAATCCGAATGATACATACTCAAAAATAGTATTTTTTTCTTCAAATAATGTAAAAAAGGTGTAAATTCATTAAAAAAAGTCTAGCATTTTCTAGCAATTTGTTATTTAATTATAGAGAAAGGTAAATATTATAACTTAATTATTCATAGGAGGGTCACAATGAAGAAACTTTATAGTCTAGTGCTTATCCTTGGTTTAGCACTTGTACTGGCAGCATGTGGAGGTGCTGATGATAACAAAAAATCATCAGACAAATCATCTAATGGAGACTCAAGTAAAGGAATGATTCCCGATACACTCGTAATCGGCTTTGTACCTTCTCAAGATTCTGATACAATTGCTGATACTGTAGCACCATTAGCAGATCGTTTAGGTGAAAAACTAGGTATCAAGGTTAAGAGCCAAGTAATGACTGACTACAATGCTCTAGTTGAAGCAATGGGTGCCAATCAAGTACATATCGGTTTCATCCCTGCATTCGGTTATGTGCTTGCAAAAGAACAATACGATGTAGAAGTAATCTTAAAATCTATGCGTAACGGATCAGGTACATACAAAGCACAGTATCTAGTACGTGCTGATTCCGGTATCAACAGTCTAGAGGACCTAAAAGGTAAAATTTGGGCATATGCTGACCAAGGTTCAACTTCTGGTTATCTATTCCCTGCAAACCAGCTGATGGAAAAATTTGATCTTGAATCTCCAGAAGAATTAGCAGATTTCTTTGGAGGTACAACCCCTACGGGTGGACACGATAATGCAGCAATCGCCGTTTATGAGGGTGATGCTGATGTCGCAACTACATTTGACGATGTTCGTACTGACCTTGAGAAGGAATATCCAGACATCATGGAAAAGTTAAAAGTATTAGATTATACCGATGATATTCCAAATGACACGATTTCTGTTACAAAAGAACTTGATAAAGATTTTGTTCAAAAAGTAAAGGATACTTTCCTATCTTTTAATGATGATCCTGATATGATTAAAATCATGAATGATGTATACAACTGGAACGCAATTGATGAAGCTTCCGATGAGGAATATCAGGTTGTTAAAGATACGTATGCGAAATTCAAAGATTCTGTTGAACTAGACTAATATACAAGATATATAGAAATAAAAGGGAAGGGTACGTAACTTCCCTTTTATCATGTTAGATAGCACTTAAGGATGATACAATAAAGAAAATTACACGCCTATAATGGAGGATTTGGAATGATAGAATTTAAGAATGTAGGCCTTGTCTATCCCAATGGAACAGAAGGTTTAAAAAATATAAATGTGAAAATCAATGACGGAGAATTTGTTGTTATAGTTGGATTATCAGGTGCAGGCAAGTCTACGTTTATCCGTAGTATTAACCGTTTAGTAACTCCTACCTCTGGCTCCCTTTTAGTAGATGGTGAAGATATCTTAAACTATCATAGTGGCAATCTTCGCAAGCTCCGCACAAAAGTCGGAATGATTTTCCAAAACTATAATCTAGTAAAACGCTCGAATGTATTTAAAAACGTGCTAGCAGGTCGCTTAGGACATACAGGAACATTACGTTCGATCTTTAACTTGTACTCCAATGAGGATAAAGCATTAGCATATGAAAGCCTAAAGCGTGTTAATATTGAAGAAAAGATTTATAATCGTGCGGATGAATTGAGTGGTGGTCAGCAGCAGCGTGTTAGTATCGCCCGAGTTCTAACCCAAAAACCAAAATATATTTTAGCGGATGAACCTGTTGCATCACTTGACCCACCTACTTCCCATCAGGTGATGACTTATTTGAGAAAAATCAATAAGGAAGATAATATTACCACCATTGTAAACTTACACTTCATTGATATGGCCATGGAATATGCTGACCGTATTATCGGAATGCGTGCAGGTGAAGTTGTTTTCGATGGACCAGTTGCTGAAGTATCTGAAAAGACATTTGAAGAAATTTATGGCCGTTCTATTCGTGAGGATGACTTGCGTGGGGGGGCAGAGGAATAGTGACTAACGAAACACACTCCTTAACAAATAAATCCATACCGCTATACCCCGCTAAAACAAAGCTGCAAGTGACCATTATCTTTTTTGTAGTTCTAGGAATTTATATATTTAGCATGGTCTGGACACAAAGGGATATGGTCGGCGGATTAGGTGGTGCACTAGAAAATATGTATCGCGTTATGGAAAAGTTTTTCCCACCGGACTTTTCCGTAATACCAAAAATATGGAAGGCCATGATGCAAACTATTCAAATGGCTATCATTGCAACAACCATTGCAGCTATTTTAACTGTTCCATTAGCCGTGCTTTCTGCGCAAAATATCACAACCTTTAAGCCATTGTATTATTTAACAAGAACTATTTTGAACCTATTGCGTACGATTCCTGATTTAGTATTAGCGGTTATTTTCGTTGGCTTATTCGGTATTGGTATTTTTCCAGGAATATTGGCACTTACCGTTTTCTCACTTGGTATTCTTGCAAAGCTAATTAGCGAGACAATTGAATCAGTAGACATGAATCCTTTAGAGGCAATGCGCGCATCTGGTGGCAACGTATTTCAGGTGATTTGGTATGCGCTAGTTCCACAGGTTCTGCCACAATTTACATCCTTAGTACTTTATGTCTTTGAGATTAATATTCGTGCATCAGTTGTGCTTGGTATGGTTGGGGCAGGTGGAATTGGCTTAGTATTGAACCAACAGCTTAAATTCTATAACTATCCGAATGCAATGACGATTATCATTGTAATATTTGTGACCGTACTAATTATTGAATATATAAGCAATAAATTAAGGGAGGCATTGCTCTAATGGAAAAGCTTCAATTACCTCCAAAGCCGGAAAAGTCGTTATTCAAAAAAATTAGAGCAATTATAATTACCATCTTGGTAATTGCACTATATGTATGGACGTTTAAAAATATCGATATTGATTGGGGTCGTGCCATAGAGCGCTCAATTGACAACTTCCATCGTGTCATCCCGAAATTATTTAGTCCAGATTGGGCTGCTGCAGGTAAGGTTGGCCTTGCCATGCTAGAAACGGTATTTATCGCCTTTGCGGGATCATTGATGGCTGCTATCCTGGCTATTCCATTATCCTTCTTAGCAGCAAAAAATATGATGGGCGGTAAAGCAGTTTCAACGGTTGGCAAATGGATATTATCTGCAATCCGTGCTTTTCCGGATTTAATTTTGGCTATTCTATTTGTAGTTGCTGTAGGGCCAAATGCATTTGCTGGGGTCTTAGCTATTGCCATTGGTTCTACTGGTATGCTCGGAAAAATGTTCTCCGAGATTATTGAATC
Organism: Ornithinibacillus bavariensis; assembly: GCF_050433565.1. Lineage (NCBI taxonomy): Bacteria > Bacillati > Bacillota > Bacilli > Caryophanales > Bacillaceae > Ornithinibacillus > Ornithinibacillus bavariensis. The sequence goes on along the minus strand of NZ_JBNPWZ010000015.1, from coordinate 35,055 downwards.
GATTGACATGGAAGTTGTTCAAGCAATGGAAGCAAACGGAGCAAATAAAATCCAAATACTTTTCTATGGTGTTTTACCACAAATCACTCCGGAATTTTTATCTTATGCGATTTATCGCTTTGAAGTAGATATTCGTGCTTCTTCCATTCTCGGTATTGTAGGTGCTGGGGGGATAGGAACCATGATTATATTCGCCTCTAGTAACCGTAATTGGAATGAGATGGGAATGATCTTATTAGCAATTGTCATTGTCGTGACGATTATTGACTTTGCATCTGCAAAAATTAGACGTAAAATAGTATAAGTACTTTACGGAAACGAAATTGAAGAAGGTACCCTCTTTAATTTCGTTTCTTCTATGTAGAAAGGGATGTACATGGTGAAAAATCAGACAACATTAAGAATCATCTATACGAGTGATATTCATGGAAATGCGATGCCACTATTATATGGGACAAATGCTCCTAGTAATCTGGGTCTGGCTAAATACGCTTCTATTGTGAAACAAGTGCGCGCGGAAAATCAACATGTCTTAGTTCTGGACAATGGCGATCTCATTCAAGGCACACCACTTATGACTCATTATGTAAAATCACATACTGACAAAGAAAATCCGATGATTGGAATCATGAATCGAATAGGAATTGATGCAGGTGTTATCGGAAACCACGAATTTAACTTTGGAAAGAAAGTTCTATTAGATGCGATTCATGAATCGAATTATCCATGGCTGTCAGCTAATTTGGTAAATGAAGATGATGAACCTTATTTCGGCAAGCCATATTGCATCAAAACACTTGAAAACGGGTTACGAATCGCAATTGTTGGCGTAACGACACATTATATTCCAAATTGGGAATCCCCCGCACATATCGAGGGAATACAATTTAAAGATGCACTTGAGACGTTAAAATATTGGGTTAAGTATATCCAACAGGTTGAAAAGCCACACTTAGTAATTGCGTCCTATCATGGGGGTTTCGAACGGGATATCGAATCTGGTGAACCAACTGAGGCATTAACAGGTGAAAATCAGGGCTATGCTATGTGCCAGGAAATAGAAGGAATCGACATTCTATTAACCGGCCACCAGCATCGTATTCTAACTGGTGAAATAAATGGCGTTCTCGTTGCTCAGCCTGGTAATAACGGAATTATGTATGGAGCAATCGACGTAGAGTTCGCGCAAGTTGATGATACATGGAAGGTAATCAAAAAGATAGCAAATATTAATGAAGTTGGTGATGTTCCAGCAGATGAAGATATAATTTCCTATATGTCTGAGCTAGAGGCATCTACTCAGGAATGGCTAGATCAACCAACAGGATATGTGGATGGCGATATGACCATCAAGGATCCATTTAAAGCGAGAGTTGATAAGCATCCTTTCATCCAATTTATTCAAAACGTTCAGATGGAAGCAAGCGGTGCGGATATTTCAGTTACAGCCTTACTTAATAATGATTCCAAAGGCTTTCAACCGGTTGTGACCATGCGTGATATTGTATCTAATTATATGTATCCGAATACGTTAACCGTATTAGAGCTAAGTGGTCAGGACATTAAATTAGCTCTAGAAAAGAGTGCCGATTATTTCATTTTGGATGAGGATGGAACCATTACAGTAAATCCAACCTATGTAACACCAAAGCCACAGCATTATAACTATGATATGTGGGAAGGAATAAACTACACTATCAATGTATCCAAACCACTAGGTTCCAGGATTGAGAATATCACATACAAGGGGGATGCTTTGAAGGAGGATGGCAGGTACCATGTCGTAATGAATAATTACCGCGCAAATGGTGGAGGAGACTATGATATGTTTAAGAATAGACCTATCATAAAGGAGATTCAACAAGACATGGTCGAATTAATTCTTGCTTATTTTGAGAAGCATCCAACAGTGAAGGCAGAAGTTATTCGTAATTTCTCGGTAAAGCCTAATTTATAATAAATAAAAAGGGTCATCTTGGTACAACAGATACTCGTTGTACCAAGATGACCCTTTTTGTTTAGTTAAAAACTTCCATTAATCTAAATCATCGCTTTGACCATTTGAATTGCCATTTTTACCAATGTCCCCAAGTTCGGTATCAATGGAGATGGAGATGATTTCTCCAGTGTTAGCATCAATATCTAATTCCGCTTCACCAGTTGGTCCCTCAATTTCGACTTCATAAATATAACGACCATCATCTTCATCCAATTGCAGCTCCGTAATTATTCCATCGAACTCAGCAAGAGCAATTTTTTTGGCTGTTTGATAATCAATCGCCACTTTTATCCCGTTATCCTGCTGCTTTTCTTCGGATTTTGTATCATCCTGCTTCTGCTCTTCTGCTTTGGAATCATTCCCGTTTATTTTATCTTTATCTACATCCGTACTAGTTTCACCCTTTTCAGATTTGCTATCTTCTGTATTTGCTTTATCCTTTATGGATAAGTCGGTTGAATTTTGTGTAGTTACTTTTAGCACTTCCTCTTCTAACTGAAGGATCTCACCTGTATTACCGTCTAATTTAATCTCGTATTTCTTACCATTTCCTTCTACTTCCACTTCATAAACTACACGATTAAAGCTTTTATCTAATTCAATTTCTGTAATTGTTCCAGGATACTGTGCAGAAACTAGTTCTTCAATCTCTGCTCTTGTCAATTTCGGGTCAGCCTGCGCTGCATTTGTATGGTATAAACCAAAGCCTAATAAGGACGCAACCACAACACTTGCTATTGTTATTACTACTTTCTTTTTCATTGCCTTTACCTCCCGTTCTTTGTTATATCCATCATAACCAACTAGAATGAAATCCTTGTGAGAGAAAGATTAGAATTTGGTGAGAAAAAATTATTCATCAAAGGCCGGAAGTATAACTGAAAAAGTTGATCCCTCTCCTAGTTTACTTGTTACAGAGAGTGTTCCGCCGTGTGCTGTTATGATGGTATTAGCGATTGCAAGACCTAAGCCTGTTCCACCGGTATTGCGGCTTCTTGCCTTATCGACACGATAGAAACGTTCGAAAATCCGCTCTTGCTCTGAATCAGGTATTCCAGTACCATAGTCAATGACTTGTACGACAACATTATTTCCTATTTCATCTATGCTTACATCTACTTGTTCTTCACTGTATTTAAGTGCATTGTCTATCAAAATATAAAATACTTGCTTTAATTGGTCTCGATTGGCATTTACAAATAAAGCTTTTTCACATTGAAATGGTATTTCACGATGATATGCTCTGACAAAAACCCCAATTGAATCCTCTAACAGCACTGACAAGTTAATTTTTTCTTGATGTAAGACTTCCTTATTTTTAGCTAATGCAAGTAATTGTTCAACTAGCTTTTGCATTCTATCTGCTTCTGTTCCAATCGCTTCAACCGATTCGTGTATAAGCTCAGGATTATCTTTACCTCTACGTGCTAATAATTGTGCATAGCTTTTAATAATCGAAATTGGGGTCTTTAACTCATGAGATGCATCGGAAACAAAAATTTCCTGCATTTCATAATTCTCTTTTAAGTAATCAATCATATCATTAAAGGTCTCTTCCATTTCATGTAATTCATCTTTGGAGCGGTTCTTTACTTTAATTTTCTTCCACTTTCCATGTTTCATATTTTCCTTCATCGTACTGATAAGAGATTTGATAGGAAGTAGTAAAAATCTCGCTAAAATATTACCAGCAATCACTATTGGAATAATAATCATCACTGAAGCAATGCTAAGTACATAAATTAGGATTCTCATATTTTCGGACAACGATACTAATTCCTTCGTCATTTGTATGGTTACCACATCACCTGTATTCCATATGATTGGTTTAGACACAGTAGCAAACCTTTTTCCGTTAATGGTTATTACTTCCCTTTTCTCAGCTTTTGAATAGCTGCCTGGCAAATCAATATATTCCTTGGTTTTTGTGTGAACTAAAGGATCTCCTTCCTTAGGAAAAACCCGTATCATTCCATCGGCAGGCAAGAAAGCTTTTAGTAGCTCTGTTGGTGGAATATCTGGATTATTATTTATGGTTGATACAATTGTAACCGTTTGTTCTGCTAGCTCTTTGATTTCACTATCCACCGAGTTTTTATAAAACAGAAAATAAATGGATGTATTGATTAATAAGATTAATACTAGCATGAAAATACTAGTGAATAATTGAATTTTCGTCCGTAGTTTCATATTACTGATCCTTTATCGTATATCCAACGCCACGGACCGTTTGAATGTAGGATTTAGGATATCCTTTGTCAACCTTTTGTCTTAAATAACGAACATATACATCTACTACATTCGTTTCACCAAAATAGTCGTATCCCCAAACCTGTTCGATTAATTGGTCACGTGTAAGAACGATATTTTTATTTTTTAACAAACATACGAGTAAATCATATTCCCTAGGAGTCAGTTCTAATAGGTTGCCATCTCTTCTTACCTCATGCCCTGCAAGGTCAACCATCAAATCACCAACTGAAAGCATATCCTTCTGCATTTTCCTTTCAACCGGTTTTCTTAGATGAACACGAATTCTAGCAAGCAATTCCTCAATTTGAAATGGTTTCGTGACATAGTCATTCGCCCCTAAATCGAGTCCACTTACCTTATCATGAACGGCATCCCTTGCTGTTAATAAAATGATTGGAGTATTTTCATCCGTTCGTCTTATTCTTCGTAGTACTTCTAATCCACTCAATTCAGGAATCATAATATCTAAAAGCACCAAATCCCAGTCTTTCTCCTCCATTAAACGAAGAGCATCTTTTCCATTATTCGCAATTGCTGTATGATAATTCTCGTATTCTAACTCTAGCTGTAAGACTCGGCTTAGCTTTTCCTCATCTTCAACTATTAAAATTGTTGGTTGTCCCATATGCACACCTACTTATCCGTTCTTTTGGTTTTACTATACCACCGAAACATTAAAAAGTAATGAGAAAAATACCTGCTCAATTAATTGCTTTTTCCAATGAATAAGTAAATAATGAAAGAATAAAAAATTGGGGTGGGATCAACATGCTAGCACTAGATCATATTGTTATTGCAGGAAGAAACGCCGAAAAAGATAGTGTTGCCTACAATAAACAATTTGCCATAAAAGCCGTTAAGGGTGGGGAACACGAAAATTGGGGAACCTATAATTATCTAGCATATTTTTCTAATGAAGCTTATATCGAATGGTTAGGTATTCGTGATTATGATAAGGCGAAGAAGAGTGATAACCCTTTAATACAACATTTAGTATATATGGTCGATAAGGGGCGACACGGACCTTTTCAATTTGCCCTTAGGACAAATCAGATGGATGATTATATTCAGCATTTCAACGATAATCAAATTCCGTTTTCTGGGCCTTTTCACGGTGAAAGGAAGAAACCCGATGGTAGTTTGCTGTCCTGGCGTATGCTGTTTCCTTCCTATAATGTAGAAGAAACAATGCTACCTTTTCTCATTGAATGGAATGGACCTGCTCCTACAGCAAATAGTCTAGCTAACCAGCAAGCTATCATGAATATAAATTATAGTGGAGTAGATAAAGCAACCTTCTCAACTATATATCAACTTAAAAATAGAAGGAGCTTTACCAACCAATTTACCTTACAAAATACAAAAATTGTTTTTCAAGAAAGTGGCCCATTATCCTTTCAGCTCATATAAAAAAGAGAATGTTCATGAACATTCTCTTTTTTAGTAAGTTAAATACTTAACCTAATTGTTGATGTAAGAATTCTGTTACTGATTCAGGAGTTTTCGTGTATGCACTATGTTGATGTGCTAGCTTTTCACCATTTTGGAAAATAAGAATACTCGGAATGCCCATTACTTCATATTTTTCTGCAATTCCCTTTAACTCATCTGTATTTACTTCATACCACTCATAATTCTTAAATTCTTCTAATATCCCATCAATAAACATATCCATGCGCTTACAATCCGGGCACCAATCTGCAAAGAACTTAATAATAACTGGCTTATCACTACTAATTACTTCATTAAACTTGTCCATTGTTTGAATATATTCCATGTGTAACTCTCCTTTCTTCACTTAGCCTTATTGTATCCATAATACAAACGTTTGTCCTATAGTTTGCTTTCATCCGTATACTCTACTTTTCCTAAAATATATGCCACGAATAGGCCGATAGCAAACGAAGCAACACTTAAAAGTACAATGGAAGTACTTGATGGCCACCCTGGAAATACAACGAAAATTGAACCAATGACTAGGCCAATAATGATTGCAAATGTTGCATTGCGATAATGCTCTAAAAAATAATTAATAATTTTACTCATTGTAAGAATCCCAATTACAATCCCTATACCAACAACAGCAAGAATATCAAGCTGTAAATTACTTATTGCACCAATTACAACTGGGTATACTCCAATTACGAGCAAAATGAAGGAGCCACTTATCCCCGGTAATATCATAGCAGCACTCGCAATAAATGCTGAAAAAAACAATAGTAGATAGATCGGTAATGTCATCTCTTCAATTATTATACCTTCTCTTTCCTTAAGAAATAGCATCGAACCAACAGCTACAGCGCCCACAAGGAGTGATATGTAATGATTCACTTTGAAATTCAGCTTTACATCTGCTTGTCGAAACAAATATGGTAATATCCCAATAATAAGTCCTAGGAAGAAAAATTTCGTGGGATCTGGATAGTGTTCAAATAACCACTCAATTATTCTACTTAGCAACAGAACAGCTGTACCCATTCCAATGCCTAACGGAATAAGAAAACCAAAATGCTTCTTCCAATCCTTGCTAAATATTCCATTAATAGCAGCAATCAATCTGTCATATATTCCCAAAAGCACAGCGATAGTTCCACCACTCACTCCTGGTATCACGTCGCTAGCTCCCATAATCAATCCTCGGTAAATGTTTTTCCATTCCATAATTAAATTCTCCCATGTTTTTACGTTTTATTTATGCTTTACTAAATCACTTATTTATAAGCATACCAAAAAGTTCTTGCATTTTATAGAAAAAGCTTTATACTTTAAATATCGGCTACTTTGCATAGCAAGGTAGCAATATTATTTGATTAGTAACTTGCTTTACAAGGTAGGTGAGAAGTTTGTCATTAAGAAGTCAATTGCTTAAAGGAGTTTTGGAGGGTTGCATCCTAGCAATAATTCATCAACAACCAACTTATGGCTATGAGCTATCCGTTAAATTACAAGAATTCGGGCTATCCGATGTAAGTGAGGGTTCCATCTATCCATTGTTGTTGCGTTTGCAGAAAGAGCAGCTCATACAAGGCACGATGCAACATTCAGAAGTAGGACCAAAAAGAAAATATTATCACCTAACAGATGAAGGAAAAGGAGCTCTAAAACAGTTTATTATGCAATGGGAAAGTATCAAGCTTCCAGTTGATAGTATCTTAAAAAAAGGAGGAACATTATCATGAATGCGAAGGATATTTTAAAGATAAATAACCGATTACGAGAAAAATTAACCGAAGAAAACAAAAAAATATATGAGGACATGCTTGTCTATATTCGAACAAACACAAATAAATCTGAGCAACAAACCGAAGAGGTGTTACTGGAACTATTGGAGCATTTTGTAGCTGCACAATCTGAAGGCAAGTCGGCTCACGATATTTTCGGTGATAATATTAAACAATACTGCGATGAAATCATTGAAGAAATTCCGGGTGAAAAGAAATCCGTTTCATTGGTTTTTGGAGCTTATCTCCTAATAAATCTACTAGGAATAATGAGTTTAACTTATGGTACATTAGGATTCTTCTTTAATAATGTATTTCATATGGGTTCAAATGATGTAGAAATCTCTTTAGGCTCTGCCATTGTTAATATCCTAATTGACTTATTTCTCATCTATTGTTTTGTAAAACTTATATTAAAATGGATTAAATCTTCTACCTTTAATGAAAAAGTAAAAAAGAAATGGGTTGAATTCCTACAAATATGGATTGTTTGTACTCTCTTTATAGGGATAATGGTGATGATTAATGTCTTTATGCCTACTTTTGGCCTTGAGATGAGAATACCGGTCATACTATTCGCGGGTATCGGTTTTATCCTGCTTATCATCTCATGGGTGTTAAATAAAAAGTACCGAATTACAAAATAAAGGGAACTAATAAGTTAGCTCCCTTTATTCTACCCTTCCATATTTTATACTATTTTTCTATAAATTTTAGATCAGGTATCCACTGAGACATATGTGCTTTTATTTCTTTATATCTTTGATCTGCATTAGGTAAATCACTATCTGCCAATTGATACATTGGAATAACCTCAAAATCCTGCCAATTATTATATTTCACATAGGTTGGGAGAAATTTAGGTGTGTGTACCCTTACAGATGCTTCTCCATTCTCCATGGTTTTGGTAACAGTAAACTTTACGATTCCACCAACTTGGCGATAATATTCATTCTGACCAGATAGAAAATTACCTAAAGAATAAATTACTAAGGTCTTATTTCCTTGCTCACCGGTAACCCAATCGACTGGCTGTAGAACATGAGGATGGTGTCCTAATACGACATCTACCCCTAGATCTGCAACAAATTGGACAAGATCCTTTTGAGATTGGTTAGGCATTCGTTCATATTCATTTCCAAAGTGAAGACTAACAATGACTACATCTGCTTTTTCCTTTGCTTCCTCAATATCCATTTCGATTAGCTTTTGGTCAATTAAATTAACTAAATAATCCTTTCCGATTGGCACAGGAATCCCGTTCGTTCCGTAAGTATACGATAAGAAAGCAACCGAAATCCCTTCCTCTGTATCGTAAATTCTTATTGTTTTCTGATCTTGTTCATTCTTATAGGCACCTGTATACATCATATCAATTGTTTCCCAATGCTTAATGGCATTTTGGATTGCCGCTTCTCCTCTATCCAATGTATGATTATTCGCCAAAGTAACGACATCGATTCCAGCCCATTTCAGGGCATCACCTACCTCAATAGGACTATTAAAGGATGGATAGGAGGATAATCCTAGCTCCGTTCCTCCAATCATCGTTTCTTGATTAGCTATCGTGATGGTTGTATCACTTAGGAAAGGCTTTACCCGCTCTAGCATAGGTTTAAAATCATATCCGCCATCATCATTTCTGGCATCCTCATAAACACTGTTATGGATAAGAATATCTCCGATTGCCGAAATTGTTATCTCGTGTTTTATATTGATAGGTTCTTTTGGCTCTTCTACTTCCAATTTTTTCTTTGAATGGGAGCCTGCAGTTCTTCCATGGTCGTTATTCCCTTCAAGATCACCACAGGAAACCACAAATATACTTAAAAACAAAATTACAACTAGCCCTTTTATTTTCCCCCTGAACATAGGCAAAAGCTCCTCTTTCTTTTTTACTAAATCATACCATAGTATTGTAAGATAAAGTTCCTTATGTCTTAAAAATCCTCAAATTTCTACAGCAAGTCCAACACCAGTAATATTAATATGCATAAGTACCTTTTCTACATTCATTAGAAAACGACCACCCTTACCCTTGAGTGGTCGTTCATACTTAATTAATCCGTTCGATTATCGTCGCATTTGCCATTCCCATTCCCTCACATATAGCTAATAAACCATATCTCCCATTTATCCGTTCTAATTCATATAGCAAGGTCGTCATTAACTTTGTACCAGTCGCACCTAGTGGGTGCCCAAGTGCAATTGCTCCACCATTTACATTTAGCTTATCGGGGTCTGCCCCTATTTCTGTCAACCATGCCATCGGCACTGGTGCAAATGCTTCGTTTACTTCGTAGCAATCCATATCTGTAATCGTAAGCCCTGCTTTCCGTAACACTAGCTTTGTCGCCTCTATCGGTCCTGTTAGCATAAGAGTCGGATCCGAACCGATAACAGATCTTGCGACAATTCTTGCCTTTGGTTTTAAACCTAATTCCTTTGCCTTCTCTCCCGACATAAGCAATACCGCACTTGCACCGTCACTCATCTGACTCGAGTTTCCTGCTGTTATTTTTCCATTTTCCTGAAATACCGGTTTTAACTGAGCGAGAGCATCGAAAGAAGTATTCATTCTAGGTCCCTCATCTTCTGAAAAAATAAGGTTAACACCCTCCTCATTGTCAATGCTTATAGGCACTATTTCAGCATTAAATCGCCCTTCCCTTAATGCTTTTAATGATTTTTCATGGCTTTTTAAGGAATACAAATCTAATTCCTCTCTTGTAAATCCCCATCTATCAGCAATCTTTTCAGCGGAAACACCTTGATTAACAATTTCATATTTACTCATAAGTCTCGGACTTGGTTTGCTTGTGCCCATGTTCGCAAACATCGGTGAGCGAGACATACTTTCTACACCACCAGCAATCACGACATCCATATCACCTGCCGCAATCGCTTGCGAACCAAAATGTATTGCCTGCTGACTTGAACCACATTGACGATCAATAGTAACACCAGGAACTGTTATTGGAAAACCTGCAATTAAAGCTGCTGTCCTTGCTATATTTCCTCCTTGCTCATTCATCTGTGTGACACACCCTAATATAACGTCCTCCACTTCACTTTTATCTAATTTTGTTCGATCGATTAATGCCTCTAACGTAAGTGCTGCCAAGTCGTCTGAACGAACATTAGCTAGCGCACCTCCTTTACGACCCACCGCTGTACGAACGCCATCTATGATTACAACTTCTCGCATTTCATCACTCCTACCCTTTCCTCCCATTATACGAAGTATTTTCATACAATTCTATAAATTTGAGGGTTGGTGAAAATATACTTATAATTGAAACCAAAATAAGGTAAAATCGTATTTAAAGTATCAAAATAATTTAGGGGGAAATGGTATGAAACGAACAGCTGAAGTAACACTCGGTATTATCGGAACTGTTTTTTATGTATTCTCTGTCTTAATTGGAGCATTACGTCTTTGGATGGAGAATAACAAGGATTATCTTTATGATTTTATTACCGAAAACCAAAACGAGATGGAATTCACAGCGGATGATATGGATATCATCCAGGAAGCATTTAATTTAAATTTGGCAGGTGGCGGACCATTACTTGTTATCATGCCGATATTAGCAATCATTTTAGGTATTGTAGCCATGGTATTACTAAAGGGTAATAAAAATCCAATCGCTGCAGGTATTATTTTTATTGCAACTGGAGTCATTTATGTCATCGTAACACTTGGTGGAGGTATACTAAGTGGAATCTTATTCCTAATTGCCGGTATCCTATGCTTGGCTAGAAAGCCAAAGACACTAATCGAGGAGTAATAGGTCCAAAATGATAGGAAATACTACTCACACACGTTTGATAAAGTAGTATATAATAAAGTGAATCTATAATCTGTAGGATTCTTATTCCCATATTTTTCGTTTAAAGAGTATTATAAGGGATGAATTCTACATTAAAAATCAAAAGACAAGTAGCTATGTGGTATTCAAGCGAGATAAAATAAAGCTTCGTCCTATTTTACTTGTGAATCAAGATATCTCCTTTGAGGTGTTAACATGAAGCGATATTTAACGGCAGTTTTCATTGCCATAAGTGTAGTAATATTAGTCTTGGGATTACGAATTGATTCCCAATGGACTGGAGCTGCCTCTTGGGGGCTAACTTTAATATGCCTCATCTTCGCAGCTTATTTTACGAAATATATTCCTGATGAGAAAACTCCGAAAAGAAGGAAGTAAACCTAAGAGGCTTACTTCCTTCTTTTGTTTGGTACTGATAAAGCTACTATTTAAGGCTATTTATCGGAATAAAAAGTAATATATCATCTTGATTAGTTGGATTTCCTCTTCCGTCCGTATTATTCGTGATTGCATAAAGTCCTTCTGGAGTAGATAGTACATCTCGAACTCGTCCTACATCGGAAATGATTAGTTGTTCTGTCTTCGCAATTGGATCAAATTCTCGAATCCCCTCTCCACGTAAAGAAGCAAAATAGAACTTCCCTGTTAAAAAGGTCATTCCTGATGGCGCCCATGTCGTCTCACCTGAATGAATAATAGGAGCCTCCATTCCTTCCCGTCGTTCATCACCTTGAATAGTTGGCCAGCCGTAGTTTTTCCCTTTTTGTATCCGATTAATTTCGTCATGAGCACTGGCACCATGTTCCGTAGCATATAATTGACCTTCATTATCCCAAGCTAGACCTTGTGGATTTCGGTGACCATAAGAATATACATAGCTGTTTTCAAATGGATTATCATCTGGAATACTACCATCAAGGTTCATTCTTAGAATTTTTCCAGCTAAACTATTTATGTCCTGAGCTAATTCAGGAACAGTAGCATCACCAGTTGTAATGTAAAGTCTCTTGTTAGGTCCTATCTCAATTCTTCCACCTTGGTGAAACTTACCTCCTGGTATTTGATCAAGTAATGTTGCCGTTTCCTTCCACGAATCATTTGTTTGCTTTATTTCCACAACTCGTTGAAAATAATGACCTCGTTCTACATAGGAGTAGTAGGCATATGCTGTATCAGTAAAGCCTTCCGGAAATGATATACCTAATAAACCTGCTTCAGGTTGATTGGATAAATCTTTCTCTAATTGAACCCGCTTTCGACTTATCTTTTGTTCTTCGATTTCCACAATAAAACCTGTTCGCTCACTAATATACAATTTCTCTTCAATCTTCACAATTTCCCAAGGCACTTGAAGATTTGTAGCAATTATCTCATATTTTATCTGCTCGCTATTATTCATTGCTTGTTCTTTGGAACCAGTAAGCGTATTTTGCGCCTGTGAGCAACCAGTTAGAATGAGGATAACTAGGGCAATAAGGGGATAAAGAATTCGTATACAAATCAACTCCTAACAATTAGTTTATTATCTTCATTCTAATGCAATTTAGGAATTTTTATAAGTGAATAAACTATTGAATACAAAAAAAATCCTGGAGGATACTTCCTCCAAGATCTTTCTAAATCATTTTAGCACGTTTTGCTGCTTTTTCACGTTCATTTTTATTTAAAATTTTCTTACGTAAGCGAATGGATTCTGGTGTTACTTCACAGTATTCATCTTCATTTAAATATTCGAGCGCTTCTTCCAACGACATGCTCCGTGTTTTGCGAATAACTGCTGTCTGGTCTTTCGTTGCAGAACGAACGTTTGTTAAATGCTTTTCCTTTGTAATATTAACTGTTAAGTCATTTTCACGGTTATGTTCACCAACAATCATACCTGCATAAACCTCAGTACCTGGTTCAACAAAAATAATTCCGCGATCCTCTAGACCCATAATTCCATAGGTTGACGCTTTTCCATTTTCCAGTGCTACAAGTACACCCTGTCTTCTTCCACCAACTTGTCCCTTAATTACTGGCTCGTACGCTTCAAAAGTATGGTTTAAAATACCATATCCACGAGTTTCTGACATGAATTCAGTTGTATACCCAATTAATCCACGGGAAGGAACCTTGAATTCTAAGCGAACTTGTCCATTACCAAAGTTCACCATATCCAACATTTCACCTTTACGTTGACCAAGTGATTCCATGACAGCTCCAGTATGTTCCTCTGGTACATCAACTTGAACACGTTCAACCGGCTCACATAGAACGCCATCAATTTCTTTTAGAATAACCTTTGGTTTGGAAAGCTGTAATTCATAGCCCTCTCTACGCATGTTTTCAATTAAAATGGATAAGTGTAATTCGCCACGTCCCGATACGACCCAAGCATCTGGTGATTCCGTTGGATCAACACGTAAACTTACATCTGTCTCTAACTGTTTCATTAGACGCTCTTCAATTTTACGAGAAGTAATGTACTTTCCTTCTCTGCCAGCAAAAGGACTATTATTAACAACAAAAGTCATTTGCAGGGTTGGCTCATCAATATGCAATAATGGTAATGCATCCGGATGATCCTGTGGACAGATTGTTTCTCCCACGTTAATATCATCTAGACCAGAAATAGCTACAATATCCCCAGCAGATGCTTCTTCAATTTCTAATCGCTTTAAGCCAAAGAAACCAAATAATTTACTAATTCGGAATGATTTTTGTGAGCCGTCCTTTTTGAGGACTACTACTTGTTGGCCAACATGGATCTTCCCACGAACAACACGCCCAATTCCAATACGCCCAACATAATCATTGTAATCAAGCAAAGTAACTTGAAATTGTAATGGTTCCTCACGGTTATCAATTGGTGCTGGAATATGTTTAATGATGGTTTCAAAGATAGGATCCATTGTTTCTTTTTGTTCATCTGGCTCATATCCAGAAGTACCATTTAATGCAGATGCATACACAACTGGAAACTCTAGCTGTTCATCATCTGCTCCTAGCTCAATAAATAAATCAAGTACTTCATCCACTACTTCCTCTGGTCTAGCATTTGGACGGTCTATTTTATTTAAAACGACTATTGGTGTTAATTTTTGCTCTAAGGCTTTTTTTAATACAAACCGTGTTTGTGGCATAGTCCCTTCATAGGAGTCAACCACTAGAGCAACACCATCAACCATTTTCATTATCCGTTCTACCTCACCGCCAAAATCAGCGTGTCCAGGTGTATCTAAAATATTTATTCTTGTATCGTTATAGCTAATGGCTGTGTTTTTTGCTAAAATGGTAATTCCTCGTTCACGCTCAATATCATTTGAGTCCATGGCACGCTCATCTACATGCTCATTTTCACGAAAAGTACCAGAGTATTTTAGTAATTGGTCCACTAAGGTAGTCTTTCCGTGGTCTACGTGAGCGATAATTGCGATATTACGAACATCTTCTCTAAATTGCATAAAGTACGCTCCTCTTATTTCCGAGTAGAATCAAACTAGACAATTATATCATAATATGTCTTTTTTGTCTTGTTTTTATTTACTGGATGTGATTGGAAAAGTTAGCGTAAACTTCGCTCCACCTAACGTGGATTTTCCTGCTTCAATTTTTCCATCAAATTGCTCAACAATTGCTCTAGAAATTGCCAGTCCAAGACCTGTCTCCCCATTCTTACCTTTCACAAATCGATGAAAAATATGCGGTCTGAGCTCATCCTCAATCCCTTCTCCATCATCTTCAATAGTCATTATCACATGATTATCTTCCTGCCTAGCTGTCAAAAGAAGCTGTTTATTTCCATGTCGGAGTGCATTAAAGGTGAGATTTAATAGTGCTTGTAACAGCCTTTCCTCATCTCCATATATTTGTATCGTGTCATCTATATTCCGCTTCAAGTCCATTTCTTTTTCTGTAGCTAATGGTAATGCACGTTCCATTACCTTATCAAACAAAGAATTTACTCCGAATAATTCTTTTTGATAGGTGACCTCCTCACTCTCCAATTTAGCAAGTAAAATCATTTCATTAATGATTTTCTTTAAGCGGCTAACCTCCGTAACAATGACCTCAAGACCTTTTTCTTCTTCCTTCTCATCAAATACCTTCTCCCTTATTCCTTCTGCATATCCTTGAATAGTCATAAGAGGTGTTTTTAATTCATGACTAGCATTTTGAAAGAAGGTTTGCTGTGTGTTGATGTAGCGCTGTAGTTCATTTGCCATATCATAAAAGCTTTGCGACACTTCCTTTATTTCACCAGTCGCTTGAATCGGTTCAATTTCGTCAAATTTCCGCTTTTCAATTTTCTTTAACTGATAGTTAAGCCTAGTTAGCGGGGTCACAAGCTTATTCGTTAAAAAATAGCTAAGAACAATAACCACTACTGCTCCAACAGCAAATACAATTAGCATTCGTTGAATAAAATTATGTTGAACCACCTGAAGATCGCCAAGTGGGGTTAAGAGAATTAATTCTAACCCAAGACTTTTCGGGACAAATAAAATTCTAGAAGTTACATACTTCTCCTTCCCATATTCCCAAAGCTCCTCATCGTTATTCGAAAAATCATTATTCATGAATAATCCGGTTACTATTTGCTTTGGTAAAGTGGAGTATAGTACTGTATTTTGTTCCCTATCATATAAAAACAATTGTAAATCCTGGTCCTGTAGAAACTCATTAAAGCCAATGAGATTCTGTCTTGAAATAAATGCATCGTCTAAAACGTTAACTAAAATCTCACCTTTTTGTTCCAGCTGTCTCTGTTCATCCTGAATTAATAAATTCAAAATTAGTGAGTATATCACATAGCCTGTGACAGCCATAATTATTAATAGTAAAGCAGTAAAGGCAGCATTTAATTGATATTGAAGTTTCATCATGATTCCTCT
The DNA here is from genome assembly GCF_050433565.1 of Ornithinibacillus bavariensis. Classification (NCBI taxonomy): domain Bacteria; kingdom Bacillati; phylum Bacillota; class Bacilli; order Caryophanales; family Bacillaceae; genus Ornithinibacillus; species Ornithinibacillus bavariensis. The sequence continues at coordinate 18,872 of NZ_JBNPWZ010000015.1, read as the reverse complement.
TTATCTCGTAAACGGTAACCATACCCCCATACCGTTTCTAGTGGTAATTCTTGAAATTTTTTTCGAATTCTTTTCACTAAATCATCTACCGCCCGGTCACTACCAAAGTAGTCTTCCCCCCAAACCTTCATCAATAATTCTTCACGGGAAAAAGCTCGATTTACATTTTCAGCAAACAGAATTAACATATCAAATTCTTTCGTGGTTACATCTTGTTCTATTCCATTCCAAAAGACCCTACGGTCACTCTTATTAATAACGAGTCCATCCACTACAACCTGTTCTGTAATTTCCTGTTTCACTTCGTCTGGACGATATCGTTTAAATACTCTTTTCACTCTGGCGATAAGCTCCCGAGGACTAAATGGTTTCGTTAAGTAATCATCTCCACCTAATTCAAGCCCTAGAATCTTATCAATCTCTTCATCCTTAGCAGATACAATAATGATTGGAACATCACTTTCATTTCGTACCAGCCTACAAAATTCATAACCGTCCATACCGGGAAGCATTATATCTACAATCCACATATCAGGTGGATTCGTTTTCCAAAGTGATAGACCTTTTTCAGCACTTTCTACTACAGAAACCTGATAGCCCTCTTTTTTTAAGAAGGCAGAAATAATATTTTGAATGTTAGGGTCATCCTCAATAACAGCAATATGATAATTCATACATCTCACCGCTTTGCTATTTTCTTTGCTTCTATTTTCACAAAAAATAAGTTAGGAAACAATATATTTCCCTTAATTCCACACTTATTCCACATTTATACCAAAGCTATTCCGAGGCTTTAGGATATGCTATAAATAACCTTTTATGAAAGGAAGAATCGTATGGAATATAATGAGCGAAACGACGATACAATGGAAACAACTCAAAATGATAGTACTTCAACTTCTGAAGCAATAACCAATCTTTCAGAAGAAAGTGAGGATCCTGGCTTAACAAAACCAAATAAAGTCGTTAAAGAGAAAAGAGTTAAAGGAAAAAGCCCATCAAGCATACGGGCATTTTTTGCCGGTATGTTAGGGGGGCTAATACCTGCAGTAATTGTGTTAATACTAATCATGAATAATCTCATCCCAACTTTCGAGAATGATACATCAGGAGGAGCTATAGCTGATAAAAGTGATACGAATAAGCAAAATGTAGTGACAACAATGGCTACAGATGATGCAGAGGCATCTACTAATTTGGCCGAGGTTTCCGAAGCAGTTGTTGGTGTTTCAAATATGAAGAGACAAAGTATTTGGACGCAAAGTGAGGAGACCGGAACTGGTTCGGGTATTATTTATAAAAAAGAAAATGGCAAGGCTTATGTCATTACAAATCATCATGTTGTAGCAGGAGCAGAAGAGGTTGAAGTTGTCTTATCCAATGATGAACGAATGAAAGCAAAGGTTCTTGGCTCTGATGACTTATCTGATTTAGCAGTACTTGAAATTGACGGTAGCAAAATCGACCGAGTTGCAACACTTGGCACGACAGATGGAAAACAAGTTGGAGAAACCGTGTATGCCATCGGAAACCCACTTGGTATGGAGTTTGCTAATTCCTTAACAAAAGGTATTATAAGCGGATTAAATCGCTCTGTATCAATGGATACGGATGGAGATGGTGCAGAAGATTGGGTTACTGAGGTTATTCAAACAGACGCCGCTATTAATCCTGGTAACAGCGGTGGTGCCCTAGTAGATTCTAGCGGTAAGGTTATTGGAATCAACTCTATGAAAATTGCTATGACACAGGTAGAAGGAATTGGGTTTGCAATCCCGATAGACGCAGCACTTCCTATTGTTGAACAATTAGAATCAAATGGCAAAGTAGAGCGACCATTTATCGGAATTAGCATGGCCTCCATTAATCAAGTACCAATGCAATACCGTCACAACATCATCCTCCCTGAAGAAGTAGAGGATGGTATGGTGGTTGCAAGTGTAGAGGCAGGCTCACCAGCTGATAAGGCAGGCTTACAGCAATTTGATGTCATTACTAAAATAGACGGTCATGATACTCCTTCAGCATTAGAGCTAAGAAAATATATGTATACAAAAACGCAAGTAGGAGATTCCGTAAAACTAGAGATCTATCGTAATGGTAAAAAACAGATTATTGAACTTAAGCTGACACAAAGAAACGATTAATCTAAATAGGAAGGGACATCCCCCCTTCCTATTTTTTATTCATTGCTCTTTTTTATCGATATTATATATAATATGATTTAACTGTATGATTTAAAGGAGTGTTAGTATGAAATGTCAGCATTGTGGCCATGAATCAGAGAGCGGCAGGTTCTGTTCCAACTGTGGGGGATTGCTGGAGCATAGCGAACTGGTACAAGAACAGCCGAAAGTTGAAGAAACGGTTCCATATGAATCAATGGAGATAGAGCAGACTGAAAGTGTTAACGAACAAGTTGAATTAAATGATTCAACGGGTTCCCTAACTGCTCTCCATACGAATTCTAATCAATCTCAAAAAGAACAAACGAAGAAGCAAGAGAACAAATCAGATTTCACAGATCAGCTTACTTTAGTTTTTGCTAACTTTGGACACTTTTTCCTTACATTAGTAAAGCAACCAACTATGGCGCGAAAGGCAAACCATAAAGATTTATTTTCATCACTTATTACAATTGTTGCTTTCGCATTAATTGTTGCATTTACACTCTTCTTACCACATGCTTTTATTGCAAGAAGTACATGGTTCATGCCTGCACCATCTATATTTTATGAATTATTTATGCCATTATTATTAGTTATCATTTTATTAGCCGGCATTGCTTCATTAACCTATGTAGCAGCTAAAATTACTAAAGTAGATTTTACATATTTAGACGTAATTGGTAAGTACGGAGCGTATTTATTACCATATGCCCTTCTATATTTAGTAGGTGCTGTACTGTCGATTGGACATTTACCATTTTTACCTACAATTCTCTTTACCATTAGTATTATGGGACCTATATTTGTAATACCAGCTTGTATATTATATGAAAAAGAGGCTACTGGATTAGATCGAATTTATACATTACTTGGTCAGTATTTTGTATCCTTCTTATTTATCTTCCTTGTGGCAAATTCTTTAATCGGTGCATTTATGAGAGATGTCTTCTACTTTCTAAGATAGGTAAATTATTACAGAAGCGGGACCAAACTTAATTCGTTTACGGGTTCCCGCTTTTTTATTAACCTAAAAATAAATCAAGTATATTCATTCCGGCTGAGCTATTTTTATTATAGAACTCGGAATATCCACAGTTATTACAATAGACAACAACAAATTGATTATGCTGGATATCAAACATTTTTGATAGCCCTGTTCCTGTCATCGCTACTTCTTTCTTTGAAGCATCCATACTACCACATTTCATACAGCCTCTATTCTCACTCATCTTCATCACGCTCCTTCATTTTATTACGGTTTGCCTAACTATAATGTTTCAAAAAATAACACAGCCATAGCTAAAATGGCTGTGTACAATTTATTCCTCTAACTCATTCTCATAGCGGTTATGATTTGGTGTTACTCCAGTAAAATACCCCCGTTCATCAGCAGCAACAAATTCCTCTATATCCTCTACACTGCTAATATTTTCGTCGCTGTTTGGGTACATCTCATCATAATTTTCCTGATCTCCATATAGGTCTGAACCTGTTTCAGAAGTACCATACCTACTTACTTCCTGCCAAGCATCTTCTGCATCGTAGCCTACCTGAGTCTCATCGGTAGCCTCATCAGGGTTAATATTCGGACTGAATACTTCCTCTTCAACCGTTCTATTTCGCTCAAACGTAATATTGTTTGCGTGGTTTATACAACGATCAGTCGTAGGCACTGCTTGTAGTCGCTCAAAAGGAATGTCCATTCCACACTCCTTACAAATCCCATACGTTCCTTCCTCAATAGCGTGCAATGCTTTATTTATTTCTTCTAATTCCTTTTCAGCATGCTCATTAAGTGCTATATCCTTCTCTCGTTCATAAAGCTCGGTTCCATGGTCAGCTGGATGATTATCGTAATTGGATAGCTCACTCATCGATTCCTTTATTAATTCATAATTTAGACCAAAATGATCCTGAACGTGTTCAATTAATTCATTCTGCCTCAGTAGCAATGCATTTTTACACTCACTTTTCTGTTCATTCGATAACATGTATTAGCCTCCTTATTCGTTGGGGTTTTACTTCCCCTGAACCTGTGATAAAAGGTAGCTAATCTTACTATGTGTAATAGAATTATATTGATTCTTTAATTTCCTTCTAACAACATGTCAATATGTGGAATACCATCCTCCAAATATTCAGAAGAGATTTGCTGAAACCCCAAGGATTCATAAAATCCTTTTAAATAAGCCTGTGCTTGAATTCTAACAGTGCTTTCTTGCCACTTTTCATCAATAATATGGAGTGCATTTTCCATGATTTCTCGAGCATAGCCACGTGATCTAAACTTTTCTACTACCAGGACCCTCCCAATTGCTGGAGTCTCCTTATAGACAAGTCCTTTAGGGAGAAGTCGAACATATGCAGCAATCTCCCCCTCAACCGTTAAATAATAATGTAATGATTTTTGGTCATAATTATCTAACTCTGGATATGGACATTCTTGTTCAACAACAAATACATCTGTTCTAGCCTTTAAAATTGCGTATAATTCTTGGACGGTCAATTCATTAAAGCTTTTCAACTGCCAATGCATGCACTATCACTCCAATTGCAAATTTGCTTTTATAATGTTGAAAATAATTATATAGTAGAATCAGGAAGGGAGTGCTACATAATGCTTACACAAAATACAAAAATCGGCTTTATAGGAACAGGTGTAATGGGAAAAAGTATGGCCCTGAATTTGCTAAAGGCTGGTTATTCTGTTCATGTTTTTAATCGTACAAAAGAAAAAGCTCAGGAATTATTGAACAATGGAGCGTTATGGAAGGATAGCATTAAAGAGCTTTCTCAAGAAGCGAATGTTATTATTTCCATTGTTGGATATCCAAAGGATGTAGAGGAAGTATATCTAGGAAGCGGTGGAATTATTGAAAACGCGAAAAAGGGTGCATACCTAATAGATATGACAACCTCAAAGCCGTCTTTAGCAATGCAGATTTTTAAGAAAGCAAAAGAAAAGGGCTTATACTCCCTAGATGCTCCCGTTTCAGGAGGAGACATTGGTGCGAAAAATGGTACACTTGCCATTATGGTTGGAGGGGAACAGGAAGCCTTTGATACAGTTTTCCCGATATTTGAAGTGATGGGTAGCAACATTATCCTTCAAGGAAAGGCTGGTGCAGGACAACATACAAAGCTAAGTAACCAGATAGCAATTGCCTCCAATATGATTGGTGTCTGTGAAGCTATTGCCTATGCGAAAAAAGCTGGACTTGACCCAGTAAGAGTTTTAGACAGTATTACGACTGGCGCAGCTGGGAGCTTCTCTTTATCCAAGCTTGCACCCCGTATGATTGAGGGAGATTTTGCACCTGGCTTTTATGTGAAGCATTTCATCAAGGATATGACCATTGCAATTGAATCAGCAAAGGAACTAGGATTATCAACTCCAGGCTTAGAATTATCACTTAAGCTCTATCAAGAGCTTGCCGAGAAAGGTGAAGCTGATAGTGGAACACAAGCATTGATTAAATTATTTGCAGCTACACTTTAATTATTCTTCTGGTTATCAATTATTTGTTGAACGACAAATGCTAGGCTATCGTTCCCGAAAAGCTGAAGTACCGCTAACACTGTCTCATCTGCTATTTCTTCAGAATCCTTTTTGGGAACGGTTAATTCTATCATTTCTTCCAACACCTTTTTTTTTCCCTGACTAGGATATGCAGCGTGATATAGTTCCATTGGGTCTAAATCACGATTGATACACCACTGTGCAAAAACTAATATCATCATTTTTTCATCGTGCTGATATTTTTCAATAATATAATCTTCCATTGCTTTTTTATCCATTTTAGTCACCTACTTTTTGAAGTAAAAAAATCCACATGAAGCTCAACGCTTGTTTTAATTCTTGTGATAATCCTTCATGATGTTGTTTTTTAACTCCTTCTTTATACACTCCGAAGCCATCAACCACTTGAAAATCCATTTCCTTAGCAAGCTGAAGAAACTCCCAAGGCATCATCGAATTACAAATTGTATGTTCACCGTACACCTTTCGATAGTCATTACCTCTTGGCCCGGCAGTTGGACCTAAAATTCCAACACAAAGTAATCCACTGGGTTTCAATATCCTACGAATTTCCGTTAGGGCAAGTGATGGCACTTCCACCCATTCAAGAACATTGATACATAATACACCGTCAAAGGAATGCGATTCTATTGGTAAATCGACTACATCTGCCTGCTGAAATGGAATGGCTTGTAATCGTTCCTTTGCCTTTACAATCATTTCCTCTGATAAATCAATTCCCATAACCTGATAGCCTAGTGAGTGTAATTTATATGTACCATAACCATCACCACAGCCAACATCCAATATTTTTGCGCCTTGATTTAGATGTTTATCTAAAAAAGGAATAATTTCTTTCCGGCTTCCCTTATCCCACATCTGTTTACTGCGTTCACTCCAGAACTCCGCTGTTTGATCCCATTGCGTTTTTGCTTTCTTTACCCAATCAAACTTACTCATGAAACTACCTCCTAATATAAGATAAAGTAAAACTTCACAAGAATCGTAAAAATATGGTGTGTAAGACATAAAAAGGCTTATCTCAGATGAGATAAGCCTTGTGGTTGTGGTTTAATTATAGTTTAACAACGTTAGCTGCTTGTGGTCCACGGTTACCTTCAACGATTTCAAATTCAACGTCTTGACCTTCTTCAAGAGTTTTGAAACCATCAGTTTGGATTGCTGAGAAGTGTACGAATACATCGTCACCGTCTTCGCGCTCGATGAAACCGAAACCTTTTTCTGCGTTAAACCATTTTACTTTACCAGTCATTTATATGACCTCCTTATCAATAGCTTGCAAAGTATAATTGAATCATTAATACTTTTACCCAAACTCTGATAAAGAGATCGTAAAGTATTACAAACTTCAATTTCCTTTTGCTATTTATAATGTACCTGTTTAAGAAGAAAAAAGCAAGTATCTCAGATATATTTAAGAAAAAAATTAAATTCCGTGTTACAAATATAACTTATTTGTAATATTCTGCTTTACTTTTGGAAATGACAGGTAATCTCCAGTAGGGTAAACTAAACTAATAACAATTATTGGTTTTTATAAGGGGGAACTGACATGCAAACCTTTACTGACCACCTCGGAAGAACAATTCAATTCGATTATCCACCTAAACGAATTGTCTCTCTTGTTCCAGCAATCACTGAAACCATGTATTATTTAGGACTTGAAGATGAGATTGTCGGAAGAACAAGGTTTTGTATTCACCCTAAAGATAAAGTGCTCCTTGCTAAAAATATTGGCGGCACAAAGGATATTAATATTGATCGTATCCATCAAGTAAAACCAGATCTTATCATTGCTGAGAAAGAGGAAAATACAAAAGAAATCGTAGAGACACTGGAAAGGTATTATCCTGTTTTTGTATTTGAGGTACAAAATACGTTAGATGTTTTTCGTATGATCGAAGATTTAGGGTTGTTAACGGACACAAAGATTAAAGCTAATAATTTAACTAAACAAATCCAAAACGTATTACAAAATTTACCTCATGTTCATAACAAACGGGCCGCATACGTTATTTGGAAAAATCCCTATATGGTCGTCGGCAGAGATACATATATTCAATCCTTACTCGACAAAATGGGCCTTATTAACCCATTTACTTTATATGACGGACGATATCCAACCGTCTTTGAACAGGACTTTCTAAAGGAAAATCTAGACTACGTCCTGTTAGCTACAGAACCGTATCCGTTTCGTGAAAAACACCTGAAGGAATGGTTAGAGTTACTACCGAATGTTACCCCTTTATTAGTTGATGGGGAAATGTTTTGGTACGGGGCTAAGATGCTGCAAAGCGGGAAATATTTTAATAATCTCTTCCAGAAGCTTTAATATTGCTTGGTCTTCGTAGAGTGACCAAGCAACTTTATTTTTTGTCCTTGTGATTAACTGGGGTACCTCTCATTAGCTTTTCAAAACGCATTAACTGATCATCTTTTGTTTTCTGATGAGAGGAAGAGTTCTCATCATGCTGTACGTTAGATTTTATACCAAATTGAACTCCTGCAGAAGAATTAATAATGCTTTCCCGTTTTCCATCAGAATGGGGAGTCGTTTCCCTTCCAGTATTACGCTGAGTCACGGCTGCTGCCTCCTCTTTTTCATAATATCCTACCCTCTTAATATACCCGAAAGCAAAATGTCCTATTATCGTTTCTTTCCCTTCTAAAACACTTCGAAAAGTTACTATTCTCTTCCTATCTACTAACATTATCCTGTTGAATTTTTGGTAAAAACTTGTTAAACTATACTCTTGCAAGATTATAAAAAAGTAAATAACGACTACCAACATTTATATCTTGCAAATATGAATGATAGGTGGTAATGAAATGGAAAAATATCGAGTATTATTGTACTACAAGTATGTAGACATCGAGGATCCTGAAATCTTTGCAAAAGAGCATTTAGCTTTTTGTAAAGACGCTGGTTTAAAGGGTAGAATTCTAGTAGCGAAAGAGGGAATCAATGGTACTGTTTCTGGTACTGTCGAGGCTACCACGAAGTATATGGAAATGATGCACAACGACCCTCGCTTTGCTGATTTAGTTTTCAAGGTAGACGAAAGTGATGGTCATGCATTTAAGAAAATGCATGTTAGACCACGTAAAGAGCTTGTAACCCTTCGTTTGGATGAAGAAGAGAATGTTGATCCTAAGGAATTAACTGGTGAGTTTTTATCTCCGAAAGAATGGTATGAAGCAATGCAACGTGATGACGTCGTTATTTTTGATACACGTAACGACTATGAATATGAATTAGGACATTTCCGTGGCGCACTTAACCCGGATATTGATAATTTCCGTGATTTACCAGAATGGGTACAAAAAAACAAACATTTGATTGAAGGTAAAAAGATTTTGATGTACTGTACTGGTGGAATTCGCTGTGAGAAATTCACTGGCTGGATGATTAAGCAAGGATTTGAAGATGTTGCACAGCTTCATGGGGGAATTGTAACCTATGGTAAAGACCCAGAAGTACAGGGTGAGCTATGGGATGGACAATGTTATGTATTTGATGAGCGCATCTCTGTACCAATAAATCGTAAGGAACATGTTGTTGTAGGGAAAGACTTCTTTGATGGCAAACCTTGCGAGCGTTATGTAAATTGTGCAAATCCAGAATGTAATCGACAAATACTCTGCTCAGAAGAGAATGAACATAAATATATGCGCGGATGCTCACACGAATGTCGTGTACACCCACGTAACTTATATATTAAAGAACACAACCTTTCACAAGAAGAGATTCAACATCGATTAGATGTTATTGCTAAAGAAAATCAAGTTGCTCAAGAAGCGTAAGAAAAAAAAGACGATCATCATTGAACTGCACCCCAATTGTTAGACACAAATAACAATTGGAGGTGCAGTTTTTTTATGGCCATTATCGTATGATTGTTGCCGAGTAGGCATTTGAGCATTTAATAGTTTCCTGTGATAATTTATGCTATTCTCAAGTGGAAAGGGGGAATTATTAATGAATGTACATGATTTTTCCGTTGGATCAATTAAAGGAGAAACCATTCATCTATCCCAATACAAGGGAAAGGTACTATTAATTGTAAATACAGCAAGTAAATGTGGGTTTACACCCCAATTAGATGGTTTACAAAAGCTATATGAAACATATCATGGTAAAGGATTTGAAGTCCTTGGTTTCCCTTGTAATCAATTTGGGAATCAGGACCCTGGAACGAATGAAGAGATTGATGGCTTCTGTAAAGTAAATTATGGTGTTACCTTTCAGATGTTCCAAAAGATAGACGTGAAGGGGCCAAATGCACATCCCCTATTCAAATTTCTAACAGAAGAAGCAAAAGGGTTTGTAACGAAGGAAATCAAATGGAATTTCACGAAGTTTCTAGTTGATCAAAACGGAAGTGTAATAAAACGGTATTCACCACAAACCACTCCAGACAAAATTGAAAAGGATATTGAACACCTTCTCCAATAAAAAAAACTCGATGGATAGCCATCGAGTTTTTTTATCAAAGAACCTTTGCTAAGAAGTCTCCTGCTCGCTTTGTTTGTGGATTATCGAAAAAGGATATTGGCTCTCCTTCTTCAATCAGTTGTCCACCATCCATAAAGATAATTCTATCTGCCACTTCCTTTGCAAAATTCATCTCATGAGTCACAACAACCATAGTCATTCCACTTTTAGCCAGATCCTTCATTACATCCAAGACTTCCTTAACCATCTCTGGATCTAGTGCAGAAGTCGGCTCATCAAATAACATGATTTCTGGTTCCATGGCAAGTGCCCTAGCAATCGCCACACGCTGTTTCTGACCACCGGATAAGCGGTTTGGATAGGTGTCCATTTTCTCTGTTAAACCAACTTTAATCAATAATTCCTTTGCAATTTTCTCTGCTTCCCCTCTCTTCTGATGCTTTACCTTCATTGGAGCGTACATAACATTTTCTAATGCTGTCATGTGGGGAAACAAATGAAAATGTTGAAAAACCATTCCAATATTCTTCCGGATCTCAAGTTTATTTATCTTGGGTTTGGTAATGTCCATTTCATGTAATAAAATTTGACCACTTGACGGGGATTCCAGTAAATTTATACAGCGCAGAAAGGTAGATTTCCCTGAACCTGATGGACCAATCACTGCCACAACTTCTCCATGTTCAATCGTTGTTGTAATATTTTCTAAAACTAAGTTATCACTAAAGCTTTTAGAAAGATTATTTATCTTAATCACTATGCCTCATCCTCCGTTCAACCCATCTACCAATAGTAGATAGAATAAAAACCATCACCCAATAAATTAGACCGGCAAACAGTAACGGTTCGAAATTACGGTATAATTGCGAACCAACTATCTCTGCTCTTCGCATAATGTCTAGATAGCCGATTGTTGAAACTAATGCCGACTCCTTTGTTAAGGAAACAAATTCATTCATCAATGCAGGCAAGATGTTCTTAATTGCCTGGGGCAGAATAATATTCAGCATCATTGGTCTATAAGCAACTCCTAATGCTTCAGCCGCTTCAACCTGTCCTTTATCGACAGCCATAATTCCCGCACGAATGATCTCCGATACATAAGCAGCCGAATTCAAGCCAAAAGCTAATACAGCACTTAAAAACACTGGAATATCATATTGAAATAGCTGTGGCACTGCATAATGAATAATCATCAATTGTAAGATTAATGGTGTACCACGAAAGATCGAAGTATAAGCATCTGCAGGCCACTTTAACCATTTTTTATTACTAATTTTACATAATGCAAATATTGTTCCTAAAATTAAACCTAATAGGATGGATACACTGACAAATTTTAACGTTGCTCCAATTCCTTCTAAAATAAAAGGAATTGAAGGCACGATTTGGCTAAAGTCCAAATTCATGCCTTCACACCTCACCTTCTAGCAATAAAGTTATTCATATTCTGATAACCATTTATCCTTTAGTTCCTGTATAGTTCCATCTTCTTCAAGCTTCTTCAGTATTTTGTTAACATCAGCAGCTAATTCACTTCCCTTTGGAAACGCTATTGCCATACCTGGTGAGCTAGTTGTTGGATCATCAAAGCCAACAAAGCCTTGTGATTTGATATAACCTATTGCAACAGTCTTATCCATATAAGCAACATCAATACGATTCGTATTTAGTTCCTGAATAAGAATACTAGCATTATCTATTTTCTTTATTTCAAACCCATATTCTTCTGCTAATTTCTCTGCACCTTCCTCTTGAATTGTTCCAAGCTGTACACCAACTATTTTCCCTCTTAAGCTTTCTAAATCCTGAAAAGCGTCCTCAGCCTTCGTAATAAACATTTCTCCTGAATGATGATATGACTCAGAAAAGTCTACATTCTTGCGTCTATCCTTTGTTGCACTCATACCAGAAAGCACCATATCTACTCTCTTAGACTGTAAGGAACCTATCAAACCATCAAATTCCATATCTTCTATCTTTATTTCATAACCTAATTCATCAGCAATTTTCTTTGCTAAATCGGCGTCAAAGCCAATAATATTACCCTTGTCATCAAAGGATTCAAAGGGTGGGAAGTCAGCTGAGGTTGCAACCTTTAATATTTTTTTTCCTTCTTTATCCATTGAATTTGCCTCTCCAGAGCTACAGGCAGCTAATAGACTCAGTAATAAGATAAATAAAATTCCTATTTTCGCTTTTTTCATGTTGAACTCTCCCTTATAAATATAATTGCAATTAAATAAATATTCATTTTGGTGTATAAAAATTACTTCTTACCTTTAAATTCAGCTTGTATCGATTCATATAACTTCGTATCTGTAATCACATCAAAGCCTGTATATGCTAATGCGAGGGCACCTGACCTCAATGCCTCAAAGCCATCTTCTGTTATCGTTTGATTGGCAAACTCCTTTGTATGTGCAATTAGTCCTGGTTTATTCATTCCAATATACGGATGAATTGCTGGAACAACTTGACTGACATTTCCCATATCAATTGATCCATAGGTTTCTTTTGCAGACAATATTGGTAGTTTACTAGTCTGTTCTAAGTTATTAGTAAAAGCAGCTGATAATGCTTGATTCGTTTTCATTTCATCATAGCTTAGCTCATAATTGGAAATTTCTAGTATTGCACCAGTCATACGTGCTGCACCTTCAGCAATAGCTTTCACTTTTTCTACTACTTGATTTAAATAGGAACGTTCTTTTGCACGTATATAAAATTGTCCAACTGCATAATCTGGTACAACGTTAGCAGCTTTCCCACCCTCAGAGATAATTCCATGAATTCGTACATCAGGTAATAGGTGCTGCCTTAATGCATTGATACCATTAAATAATTGAATAACACTATCAAGTGCATTAATTCCTTCCTCAGGTGAAGCAGCAGCATGTGAGGTTTTTCCAGTATAAGCAAATTGAATAGCATCCATTGCTAAGGAATCTCCACTAATATGGGATTGATCACCCGGATGAAGTATCATAGCAACATCGATATCATTAAATATCCCCTTTTCACTCATAGGCACCTTTGCACCATTTGTTTCCTCTGCCGGGGTTCCTAGTACGACAACACTCCCACCAATTTCCTGGATTATTTTACTCAAGGTTATCCCTGCACCGGCGCTTATCGTGCCAATCAAATTGTGTCCACATCCATGACCTACAACCGGTAAGGCATCATATTCGGCTAGAAAGGCTACCTTTGGGCCAGGCTTATCACTATGGTATTCTGCTCGAAATGCTGTAGGTCTTCCTACTATGCCCACCTCTACTTCAAATTCATGCTTACTTAATAAATCAACAAGTAGTTTCATAGATTCAAATTCCTGGTCACCTAATTCTGGATTTTCATACATCTTGTTAGCAATTGACCATAAATCATTTTCTATTTTATGTAATTCCTTTTTCAACAAATTTTTCATAGTATACTCCTTTTATGCATATTTATTAACTCATGTGTATATTTATAACATTATTTCAATAAATATTCAACATTTTTTTTGAAAAAATATCGAATTCACCCGACAGCTCTAAATCCATAAAAAAGAGGGCCCTAGTAAAAAAACTAGGCCCTCATCTATCCACGAATTAATATGCTCTTGCCCAATACACCATCTCTTTTGCTTCTTTTCCACAGCAGACACAGCTATTAGCAATCTTATCCTGTTCGAACGGTATGCAACGAGAGGTTGCAGTTGTTTCTTCTTTAATTTTTTCCTCACATGCAAGGTCACCACACCACATTGCCTTGATAAATCCACCTTTTTCTACTGCCTGTTTGAATTCATCCATATTCTTAGCTTCTCTAGTCATTTCATTGCGGTGTGTCAATGCTTTATCATAAAGATTTTGCTGAACTTCCTCAAGTAAAGCTGGTAATCGTTCTTGTAAGTCATCTAGTGCAACAAATTCTTTGTCGCCAGTATCCCTGCGAACTAATACAACCTGCTTATTTTCAATATCCTTTGGTCCCATTTCAATACGAACTGGAATACCCTTCATTTCATACTCATTAAATTTCCATCCTGGCATCTTATCACTTGCATCAATATCAACCCGTACCAGGGATCTCAACTGGTCACGTAATTCATATGCCTTATCGAGAACTCCCTCTTTGTGCTGTGCAATAGGTACAATCATAGCTTGAATTGGTGCAATTCTTGGTGGCACTACCAAGCCACGATTATCACCGTGTACCATAATTAATGCACCCATGATTCTAGTAGAAACTCCCCAAGAGGTTTGATGAACAAATTGGCTCTTTCCATTTTCATCAAGGTACGTAATATTAAATGCTTCTGCAAAACCTGTTCCAAAATGATGGGATGTTCCAGATTGTAGCGCTTTTCCATCATGCATTAGTGCTTCAATTGTTAAAGTATACTTAGCACCAGCGAATTTCTCTTTATCGGTTTTACGACCACGAAGTACTGGAATAGCTAAGTAGTGCTCCACTAAATCGGCATAAACATTCAACATACGATCTGTTTCCTGCTTCGCATCCTCATCTGTTGCATGTGCTGTATGTCCTTCCTGCCAATGGAACTCAGAAGAACGTAAAAATGGACGGGTCGTCTTTTCCCAACGGACTACATTTGCCCACTGATTATATAGCTTCGGTAAGTCACGATAAGAATGAATGTTTTTGGAATAATAATCACAGAAAAGAACCTCTGATGTAGGACGAACTGCAATTCTTTCCACTAATTCTTCATTGCCACCATGAGTAACCCAAGCTACTTCAGGTGCGAATCCTTCTACGTGATCTGCCTCCTTTTGTAGTAGGCTCTCTGGAATAAATAATGGGAACGCAACATTGGAGTGACCGGTTTCCTTAATCATACGATCTAACTCATTTTTAATATTTTCCCAGATAGCATAGCCATATGGCTTAATAATCATGGTTCCTCTTACTTGACCATATTCTACTAATTCTGCTTGCTTCACCACATCGGTATACCACTGGGCAAAGTCATCCTCCATGGCTGTAATTTTTTCAACAAACTCCTTATTTTTCTTGCTCATGAACAGCACCTCTTTAAATAAATTAATTTTTGAGAACACAAAAAAACCTCGGAATCCACATAAGGGACCGAGGATTGGTGGTACCACCCTTGTTTACTACCGATAGACCGGTAGTACACTTGACTTGATAACGGTCAATGACCGCGCACATCTTCATGACGTATCATCCGATGGCGAACTCCAAGGCAGGTTCCAATTTTTGTCTATGGAAATTCTCACCAACCATTTCCTCTCTGAATAGACTGTTTAAATTGTACTAATCCTTTTCAACGTTTCCATATTTCTTATATTAAACTTAAATATAAAGTGCTTCCTTACGAATGTCAAGTATCCCCAATACGAATCGCGTCTTCTCAACTATTTATTCCTTTTTTAGCTTATGAATATCGGGTTCATCTGCAATTTCAGTCTGTAGTTGATTTAATGTTCGGTGATCCCTCCTAACTGCTGGGGGGATTTTATTTAGTATATATCCATGTAGAAAAGGCTCACAACAAGAGATAAAAAAAGAACCTAATAATGCCAATGTAATCAATGGAATATCATATCCTATGAACACATAGCTGAAAATAAGTAATAGCACAAAGGCTAACCCAAAGTCTGATATCGTCGCATTAATATTTCCTGCATATCTTAAAATAATTAAATCTCCAATGAGATAAGAAACAATTGTAGTAAATAGGCTAATCAGAATAATATCCATGAGACTCGTCTCTTGAAATACACTGTAGAGAGCAAAGACAGTAAAAAGTACCGCACCAAATTTAATTCCAAGGATTTTTAAATGATTCAAATTCCATACACCCCTTCTTTACATCATTACCTATATTTTGACCTAATTTGTGTTATTTACTTATAAGGTAATGTTACATACACATAAATAGGGGTAAAACAGAAGGCAGCTTTTGTCATTTATAAAGCTGCCTTGTCTCTTAAAATATTATATTGATAATAAACAAAATAATCATGATGATTTGCACGAAAACCTTAGCAAATGTTCCACTTAAAAATCCTAACAACGAGCCAATAGATGCCTTAAAAGCTTCCTGAAAGGTTCGCTTCTGAAGCATTTCAATGATTAGAACAGCGACAAAAGGTATAATAATTATCCCGAATGGTGGTATAACAAATGAGCCAATAATGACAGCAATAGCCGCACCACGTTCGCCCCACTTACTACCCCCAAACTTCTTCACAAAGTAGCTGTTTGCTACAATATCCGCCACAAAAAGAATAATAGTAAAAATAACCATTATCGTCCAAAAGATGAAGCCTAATTCGTCCCCATTAATACCGAATTGATACAATAAGAAGCCAATCCAAATGAGTAGTACAGATGGAATAATTGGATAAATTACTCCAACAAAGCTTAGGATAAATAATGCTACAATTAAAATCCAAATAATGATCTCAATCATCAGTTACTCCTTTACTCTTTTCTGAAACATACTAGAAAGCTTTCTTTCCTCTTTCGTAATAATACGTTTATAATTCTCTAAATGTTTCACAACACTTAAGACAGATAGAAGAACTACAATCATTGTTGGCTCTTCTCCAAAAAAATAATACGTTGTTACTAAAAAAGAAATATACATCATCAAGACACCAATAACAAGATAATCTGTTGCGAAAGTAAAAATGAATAGAATGGCAATACCGATCAGTGCAATTTTCCAATCTATTGCTAGTAAAATTCCGACAAGTGATGCTGTTCCCTTTCCTCCATTAAACTTCATTGTAATTGGAAAATTGTGACCAAGTATAACTGCCATCGCCGTAACATACACTAATAAAATTTGAGTATCACCTGTTATACTGTTTTCATTTAAAATGTAAAGCATGAATAAGATAGCAAGGGTACCTTTAAAAATATCAATAAGTGCAACTAAAATTCCATATTTCCATCCTAATAGAATAGTAGTATTGGAAGCCCCAGCATTTTTAACACCTGAATTTTTTATATCTATTTTTTTATATTTACCAACTAATTGAGAACCATGTATACATCCAAACGCATAACCAATTAGAATACTGATAAGGAAATACATGTTTTTCCCCCTTCATGTTCTTCATTTGTTATTTTTATTCTAATATAAGACAGTGGTATTGGATACAGTATTTTTAGAAAAAAGGGCACTGAATGAAGACTAGATTAATACCTTTAAATACAAAAAGCCCGCATAATTTCATGCGAGCTTCCGTCCACTTATCTAAATTCCAACAGCTACTCATTAACTTTGATTCCGATTACTTCCCTTATCACTTTCCGATGGTAGTGGATCTATTGTATGTTTATACCCATACCCTTTGTCCAGTGTTAAGATTGATAAGGCAACGACGATAATCGTAATAACTATACATACAATCGCAACTACCCAAATCATCGTAATAATCTTTCTCCCCCCCTACCATAGAAAAAGCCCTTGTTAGTATATTAACTATATTCTAACACGAAACAGATATATTGCTAGCCAAATAATTATAGGATGTTTTTAAAAAATCTTTCGCTTTACACATATACGATAATGCCTTTCTTTTCATCTTAACAGTATTAATGTTAAAATAGTGCTGATAATTATTTAGGTACATCTTTGCACCGGTAATAGCTATCCTTCCGCAATTTCAATCAAGAAAAGAACGATAAATCGTCGTTATGATAATAGCCCATAGCTACAGGAATATAAAGGAGCTGTCATGTAATGGTATCGGTAACGGAGAAAGAACATATCCACTCGTTGAAATCAAAAAAGAAGCCCATTGTGTCTTACAAAAATATATGTAAATCCTATGGTGATACAGAAGTATTAAGAGGGATTAATCTTGCTATTCACCCAGGAGAAAAGGTTGCCCTCATCGGACCAAGTGGCTCAGGAAAAACAACAATAATACGAATGCTAATGACGCTAGAGCAACCAACTTCCGGAGAGATTATCGTTGATGGTAAGAACCTTTGGCAGATGGAGAAGAATGGTAGACTTGCCAAAGCAAATGAAAAACATTTACGAGCGATTCGTGGAGATATCGGAATGGTGTTTCAACATTTTAACCTTTTCCCGCATATGACGATATTACAAAACTGTATGACTGCTCCAGTTCATGTAAAAAAGGAAGAAAGATCCAGTGTCAAAAGACGTGCCATACAAATGCTCGAAAAGGTAGGACTTGGCGATAAGCTAGATAGCTATCCTAGCCAATTATCTGGTGGACAAAAGCAACGCGTCGCTATGGCAAGAGCACTTGTAATGCGACCAAAAATTATGCTATTCGATGAGGTTACATCTGCCCTTGACCCAGAACTAGTTGGAGAAGTACTAGAGGTTATTCGTGATATTGCTAAAGAGGGCGAAATGGCAATGGTGCTCGTAACGCACGAAATGGATTTCGCACTTGATGTGGCTGATCGAGTTATATTCTTGGATAATGGTGTTATTGCAGAAGAAGGAACACCAAGTGAAGTACTTGAGGAATCGAATAATGAACGATTACAACAATTTTTACATCGTTTTCGGAGCTAGTTGACCTGTTTGTTATGGGATTAATGAAGAATGAATTAATTATAGAGGATATTACTTTTAAGAGAGAGGCTGGGACAAAACCCCAGTAAATAAAAAAAGAGTGGTACTTACCTAAACAGGTGAATACCACTCTTTTTATGCACACAAAAAGGACACCTT
>NZ_JBNPWZ010000014.1:0-64332 GCF_050433565.1 Ornithinibacillus bavariensis | reverse complement strand
ACTAAAAGCACGCTAGCTTTTAGATTATTAATAGAAAAAACAGGGTATGTTTTTTCCTTACATACTGGTTGTTTTGTTCAGTTTTCAAGGAGCAATTATTTCAATGTGTCGTTTTTAGCGACAAGATATAATTTAACATGTCTACCACTAAATGTCAACATCTTTTTTAAAACTTTTATTTAAGTTTTTTTGATGTTTCATAACTGACAACAGAAATTAATATATCATAGCTCCAGAATAAAATCAACGGTCTTTTTAAAAAAAGTCTCTTCTGAAATTTTTGCATTCAAATCAGAGTAACTCTTTCCCGTTGCTAACTAGTAGTTCATTCATTTTTTGTTCGTTTTGGTATGTATCGCAGGCATTCTTTATCGGTGGAAACTCTTCGTAATAGCTGAAATAAGGTCTTATATCTATCACGCATAGCATTCTTTACTAAATGATCAATTCGATGATCATCTAAATCAAATATGATTTCATCTAACTCTCTTTTAATTAAGTATTCTAATTCTCTTTTCTCCATATCATTAATCATTAAACCTAGCATAATATCACCTCTAATGAATCAGCTATAAATAGCCAGTAGTCTATATCGTTCACATTTTTGGATAATTTATGCAGGTTCTTCTAACCCCATTAATCAAAAAAAGCTCCACTTGTTCATAATTTATCATTCCATTCATAAAATGTAAGGAATGACTTGTCTTAAGTAGGAGGGGGAAAAGTGAATCATTTTTATGTAATTCGTTTCAGCCGCTTAAAAAGGTGGACACTAATTATTGTACTTGCATTTTTCACTGCCGGGTTTCTTTGGTTTGAAAATAATGGCTCTTTATCAATTTTCTCATCGGACAAGCCTGTAGCACTAACGAAAGGGAATTCTAATGAACCGAATATTTCCCTTACATTTAATATTAGCTGGGGAGAAGAAAAGGTATATGACATTCTTAAGCAACTCGAAAACCATCAAGTTAAGGCTACTTTTTTTGTGAGCGGGGAATGGGCCGAAAAGCATCCAGATATACTAAAAAAAATAACGGAAGGTAAGCATGAGATTGGAATGCTGGGCTATCGATATAAGAGCTATCTAGATCAAGAAATTAACCAGGTTCGAAAGGATTTACAATATGCCAAGGCGGTTTTTGGAAAATTAGGCTACAATAACATGGAATTAGTAAGAGCCCCACACGGTCATTTTAATGATGAAGTTATTGAGCTTGCAGAGGGATTAGGCAATAAAGTGATTCACTGGAATGTAAATCCGAATGATTGGCAGAACCCAGGAACACAAATAATTGTGGATCAAGTCATGTCCCAAACTAAAAATGGCGATATTATTTTGTTACATGCGTCAGACTCTGCTAAGCAAACAGCTGAATCATTGAAAACTATCCTCCCAGGGCTAAAAAATAAAGGGTTTAACTTTGTTACTGTATCCGAACTAATGAATCAAGCACATGCCAAGTCAAAAATTGTGGATTAAAAAAGGATGTCTCAGATAATACTCTTTAATGAGTACAAATGAGACATCCTTTGCCATTATTTTTTTCCTTTTCTCGGAGTTCCATCCGCTTGATTTAAACGGTGCAATACAAGTAACTGATAGGTATTACAAGCAAGTAACGTAATAACCATGATAATAGAAAAATCTACACCTATTAAGCCAATTCTTAGTGCAGGTACCCATTCAACGACTGTGAACACGACCATGAAAAAGAATGCAGGAATAAAAGCATGCTTTTTCGTTTCTTTTGCTTTTATTTTAGCAATGATATACCCGTATAATAAGAGGCCTGCCGCCATTAGAATAAACCAAATAAGAGAAACCTCTCCATCTGACGCCTTATAAGGGAAATAAATTAAATCAAAGGTGATAAAAGCGATTAATACAAACTGTACGGTCGGCCAAAAAGAGCGAAATATACTTAACCCTAATCGATTAACGTAAAGATAAGCAAAGAAGCCAGTCTGGCTTACAGCACTATATAATAAACCATGTCCAATAAAAAATAGCATAACACCGATGAGGCCTAAAAAGTTAAAGGGCTGAAGATTATCGGTATAAACACCCTCCACATTAACAAAAAAGCTGGTAATAAGCCCAACAAGCCCTCCAATTGCGAGGGTTTTCAAAAACAAGTTAACTACTTTACGACTATTCAATGATAAATCCTCCTGAATTATAGCTATATCTAAGACGTATTGTAACATGAACCTTATCTTTTTTCCTATCCTATGTGCATATTTTTACTCATCTTACTCAAATTAAAGGATAAGTGGAAGGAGGATTTGTATGCGTCGTGTACAATTCTTGTTAATTTTCAGTATCCTACTCTTAATGATAAGTGCATGTAGTGGCGGTGAAGCAGCCATTAAAGATACAGACTATGATGCAACAAAAAAAATGGTTGTTGATATACTTCAAACAGAAGATGGTAAGAAGGCTCTGAGAGAAATTTTAGCAGACGAAAAAATGCAAGAGAAGCTTGTAATCGATTCTTCCACAGTTAAAAGCGCTATTGATGAAACATTAAATTCTGAAAAGAGCAAAGATATGTGGAAAAAGCTCTTTGAGGATCCTAAATTTGTTGAGACATATTATAAATCCGTGGAAGAAGATCAAAAAAACTTAATGAAAAGTTTAATGAATGACTCCGAGTATCAAAAACAGATGATGGATTTATTAAAAAATCCTGAAATGGAAGATCAGGTACTTCAGGTGTTAAAAAGCCAACAGTTTCGTAAGCATCTTGAAGATACGATTCGGCAAACATTGGAATCTCCATTATTCCTAGCCAAGGTTCAGGAAGCCCTCCTTAAAGCCGCAGAAGAACAAGGTAATCAAAACCAAGGTAACCAGTCAGGTGGACAAAGTGGCCAAGGCGGTGGTTCAAGCGGTGGGCCAGGTGGTGGTGGTGGTTCTGGTGACGGCGGTTCCGGTGGTGGCGGCGGTCAATAGGCCACACGATACCATCCTAGCAACAAATAGGGTCAGCTTTCCTTGAAGTGGAAACTGACCCTACTTTCTTATTCTTCTACTTGTGCAATAACTTTTGCTGCCATTTTATGATATTCTTTCCCATTTGGGTGATCCTCCTGGTAAACAGATGGAGCAAAAACATCTTCTTCTTCATATGGCTGTTGGATTGGAAGCTGTCCAAGTACCTTTGTATGTAGCACTTCTGCCAGCTTTTTGCCTCCACCTTGTCCAAAGACATACTCTTTTTCACCGGTTTTTTCACTCTTATAATAGGCCATGTTTTCTACAACGCCTAGTATTTCATGTTTTGTTTTTAACGCCATTTGCCCAGCTCTAGCCGCTACAAACGCTGCCGTTGGGTGTGGTGTTGTAACAATGATTTCTTTACAAGAAGGTAATAATTCATGAACATCCATTGCAATATCACCGGTTCCAGGTGGCAAGTCTAATAATAGATAATCTAAGTCTCCCCACTCTACTTCTTTAAAGAAGCTGTTGAGCATCTTACCAAGCATTGGACCACGCCAAATGATTGGTGAATTATCTTCCACAAAGAAGCCCATAGAGATAACTTTAACCCCAAAACGTTCAACTGGAATAATCTTTTGACCGCGGACGATTGGTCTTTCCTCAATACCCATCATATCTGGAACACTGAAACCATAAATATCCGCATCAATAATTCCAACTTTTTTTCCTAATCTCATTAGTGCCATAGCTAGATTTACAGTAACCGTTGACTTTCCTACTCCACCTTTACCACTGGCAATAGCTAGGAAATGCGGTTGTTTATTTCCGCCCATCAAGGCACGCTCTTTAGCGCTTTCAATTGCAGGCTGGTATTTCTTAATTATCTCATCTGGAAGCTTTTCAAATCGTAGTCCAACTGTTACAGCACCGTTACGCTTTAAAATACCAACAATTTCTTGTTGTAGCTGCATTTGCTCTGCAGTATTGGTTTTACCTATTGCAATTTTGACACTAACATGTTTCTTGTCTTCCTTTATTGTTACCTCTTTAATACCTTCTGTTTCTTCAAGCGTTTTATATAAAAAAGGATCTCTTACAGGATTAAGTAATTGAATAACATCTTCTCTGCTTATCATCTTTTTCACCTTCCTATGGCATTGGATACGTAATAGTTGTCCAAGGCTAGTATATCATAAATCACTAAAAATCTAAGTGATATGATTCATGGAAGATGAACCATTCAACCTATTCTGTTTTTTCTTCCTCTGGTTCTTCTGTCACATAGCGGAGGATTCCTTCATAAATACTTGCTGCCATTTGCTTTTGATAATTTTCATCCTTCAACAGCTCTCTTTCCTCCACATTTGATAGAAATCCTATTTCTACTAGCGCCCCGGGTATCTCTGCATTCTTTAAAAGATATAAGTTATTAATTGCTAATGCACTTCTATTTGTATTTTCCATATTACGAGTAATCTCGGCTTGAATCATTTTTGCTAAATGCTTACCTTCATCTGATTTAGGAAAATAAAATGTTTGTGCCCCACGCCATTTTGTCGATGGTATTGCATTCAAGTGAATCGTTACAAAAAAATCCGCTTCCTTTGAATTGATAAATTCCATCCTATTACGAATATCCTCTGATTTCCGCCTAGAGATCCCCTTAGTACTCTCATCTGCCAAGTCTGTATCCGTCTCTCTTGTTAGGTACACCGTTGCACCTGCTTGTTGTAAATATTCCTTAATTTTTATTGAAACAGCTAACGCAATATCTTTTTCAACTGTCTTATCACTACCAACCGCCCCTCCATCCGGTCCCCCATGACCAGGATCTAGAACAATAATTTTCTCCGACAATGGTAACGAAAATCCTACCGTTTGAACAGAAGCTTCCTCAAGTGGAAGTTTAATAAGCATAATTAACAAAACAAAACCTACTACCCATAGTGCAAATTTTATAAACCCCTTCATCGCATACGCCCCTTTACTTGTCCTCTCCCTATTTTATGGGACAAGTGTACGGTTTATGCTTGAATAAAGCGTTAAAAAAGAGAGTAGTATTTACATATCTACTCTCAACAAAATCATCGCACTAACATCCCTATGAGCATATATTTCTTCCAATCTTTAAATTCTCCTACCTCTTTCCAAGGTGTTTGTTGAAGTTTTAATGGGGTGATAAATGGCATACTCTCGTAGGATGATGGCAATGTTTCAGTTGATAGAACATTACCCACAGCCAGTCCACTAATGACCTCCAGTTCCTTACCCATTTGGATACCAGTTTGAATGTTTACCTTTTCCACTATTCCTTTTTCATTTAATCGCCAAACTTCATTTTGTTGAACAATTCCTTTATCAATCGTCGGGGTATTAAGCGCCTCTTTTACTGTGATTGTTAGCTTTGTATGATAGCCTGGATTTATACTGTCCAATGTCTCTTCTTCATTGAAGGTGATCTCAAAAGGGTACATACTTTTGGTATCGATACTTACCTCCTGTGGCGCCTCACTGACACTCGTTACCGTTCCTTGTAGGGCTTGTCCACTTTCTAAGAGGGAAATCTTAACTTTCTGTCCCTCTTCGACCTTTACACGGTCTCTTTCATTTACTTCCCCACTTACCTGTAGTTCCGTACTTTCAATAACCATAATAGGATCATTCAACGAAGGGTTAATTTCTTTTACCTTTCCATGAATTGGACTTGCGATAGTTACCGTGTCCCCGCCATCCTGTAAATCTTTAAGCCGTTCCTCTACAGCTTTTTTCTGTTCATTCTTAGCGGCCAATTCCTGTTCCTTTTGGATGAGAAATTGTTCCTTCATTACTTCTAATTCAATAGGATCCGGTTGTGTAATAACAACGGTTGTATTCTCTGTTTCCTTGTCATTCATAACAGGAACAGATGGTTTGGGGATCTGGTAGGCAACCATTTCAGCTATTGCATCCTCAATTGCTGAGACTTCACCTTCTATTTTAGACAACTCATACGTAAGTAAAGCTTCTGTTTCTTCATAATCACGTATACGGTATGCGAACAATGGGTCACCTTTTGCAACTTCACTACCCTCTTCAACTAAAAACGTATCAAAGCTGCCAATACTTTTGTCAAAATAGACATAGTCTTCTCTTGAATAAGTGACCACACCTTTTGCTTCTACGGTCTCATACAAATTAGTTTGGTAAACCTTGTTCCAATCCGATACATAAACACTTCGCATTACTTTTCCATCATCATCTACACTTACAAGAACTAAGTTGACAATAATAAATACTAGTACCATCAAGCGTATAATTAATTTTTGATTTCTTCGCATTAGCCAAACCACCTATTAATGATAAGAATGTCTGTAAATGCTAGTACAGCTGTTACGGTCCAAATTGCTATATGAAATAAGATTACTAAACTATAAATCCATCCCTTATGTATTCCGGAAAGTCTAGTTAATAGCTTTACCTGAAAAACCATTATCCAAATCTGAAAGAGAGTAATAGAACCAAAAAAATAAATAATAAAGTTTTGGTCTGTTACGTAGGAAGCAATAATGCCGAACGAAAATGGGGATACAAACCAATCTAATCCGATCAAAATATGGATCGGTATCCATACAATTCTTTCTAAGAGCAGGACGAAGAGCACAACAACCTGCATGACGAGTAATTTTTTAAAAGGAATTTTTGTGACGGTATAGAATATTAATGGTGGAATAAATAAGATAAATAAAACAAAGGAGACAGCGTATAGTACTCGTCCAAATACAAACCACAGCTTTCGCAATTCAAATTCAGCTGGATTAACAAGCGACACACTAGATGATATAGGAGATGTACCAATGCCAAACGCTCCCATCACAGCATAAACGATTATGCCAAAAAGGCTTAAGATGAAGATTGTTCTCCAAGGAATTTTTACAACTTCTGCTTTTCCAATTCGAAAAATATGATCATCAACAGCAAACAATAGTTTAAATAATTGTATTGTATATGTCATGACTTCACCCATTTCCCTTAAATTTTATAGGGACCATTTTTTCCATTTTAACCCACGGTCGAACAAATTTCTATTATTTTCAATCTTTTCGAAATAATATTGGTAATATCGACATAAAAATGCCAGAAACCGCATTCTATTCGACATAAAATGCGGTTTCTGACACATTTAGTTTGCGTCTGTAGTTAGCTGTTTAAGTGGTTCTGACTTTACTTGCCGTTTATCTGTCATCTTAGCAACCTGCCAGCCTACACCAGCATTAACGATTCCCATTAATCCAAACAATAAGTAGTCTCCAATCGGCTCTGGAAGTATTAAGTCAACAATCAACCAGCCGCCAGCCGTCGTGCCTCCAACAAGTGCGCCAATTATTGGCTTACGATAACGATTCATTAATTGCACCGCCTTTAATTAATTGATCGTAATTAACTATGAAGATTATAGGGGAAAAGATAATATTCTACGTGTGTACTCAATTTTTATCTTTTATAGAATTCTATGCAGTTTACGCTATATTAATAACTAAAGGATTTTCTTCCGTATAAAAGATAAATGATTACCTTACTAACAGCACTAAATCTACAAACCCCATTCTCTTCTAGGTAATGCTCTTAAAATATCACTTTAAGGCGTAGTATTCATACTTAATTTTAATATTATGTTCGGTATTTCCCGTAATGATCGACAGAGAAGCTAAACAATACTTTCATCAAAAACAGTAACCCCACGATTAACATATATGGCGTTATTCCTGGTAGCATTGGCATGACCCCAAAACCAACAGACACAAGTAAGCCAGCTACAAATAATTGTACACGCTTCCCAATAAGGGCGTTTACTATAAACGCCCCAATTATCGTATATGCCCATACTCCTAAGGAATAAACAATATTGGTATGGAGAAGAAGGGCAATAAGCACGATATGGACGTGGATGGCGAGGAATACGATTCGATTTTTTTTCCTCGCTGCATAGAAATTACTAGTTGATGCTGTAAAATTCGCAATAACACCAGCAAAAACATCGAAAATCAATAATAATGCTAGAACACTGCGCCACATTGGCAAATCGGAAACCATTTCAGGGAATCGGTAATATAACGCAGCGGTCAGTATACCACCGAAAAGCAATATTGTTAAAACGGATGGAACAGACTGTTTTTCACCAAACACATCCTGCAAGAAAGAAGGAATCCGAAACTGTCTCATTTCACGCCACTCCCATCATCAATTAGATAACACTTGATTAGTATAAAGTTATGTACTAAATATAGTATTTGACTCTAAAACCATTATATCGATATAAAATTCATTAATCAATATATTTTGTATTATTTATATTGAATCACTCTAAAACTTTAGTTAAACTACATATGAGGTGAACTAATATGAATGGTTACGAACGACGGAAACAGAAAAAAATAGAGCAGATATTCAGTGCCTCAATTGAATTATTTTTCAAATATGGCTTTCAAAAGGTTAGCGTGAATGAGATTGCATATAAAGCAAATGTTTCTCCTGCAACCATATATAATTATTTCGGGACAAAGGAACAGCTTTATACGGATTCCTTGATTAACTGGCTGGACAAGCAGCTGGAACAATATGAGAATATCCTGAGTTCGGAGTTATCTTTTGTTGAAAAGACTAAAAAGATCATGCTGTTGGAGGCGAATAACTTAAAAATATTAGCAGATGAGTTTCCGAAATTCCCTTCTGCTGATTTAAGAGGGCTGATACAAATGATGGACGGTTATAACGAGCAGAAGGTCGTGCCCTTTTTTAAGAAGTATGTCGCACTTGGAAAACAAGAGGGGTTTATTCGAAAAGATCAAACTGAAGAAATCATGATGCGTTATTTTACATTGTTTCAGAATGAACTAGTCCGGAAATGGGAGGGCTCGAGTCAAAAACAGACCACCGAGAATATGGATCAATTGATGGAGTTGTTCTTTTATGGGGTAGCTGGACAGCCACAGCTTCAGGAATAGAAGATAGAAGATCTACTCCTGTTCTTAGATCCTCGTAGTAACGAGAGAAAGTCTCTTTAACTTAGGAAAATAATTATCTATACAACGTCGTATTATAAAGAAAACACATCCACAATTTATTAACCGTGAAAAAAGTGGATGCTACAAGGGAGTGTTACCATGATAAAACAGGAAGAACTACTTGCCCGCCAACTGCAGCTGCAAACCGAAGCGGATGCAATTGTTGAAGAGATGCGCCTTGATCAATTGTTAGCAGAAGCTGGTACACCAGTAAAAGTAGGGAGTGCGGCTTTAGGCTTAATGGCTTGGAGAGATCTTGATATAACGGTTGTTTGTTCGACATTGAACATCGCTACAGTTTCCAGAATAGCTTCACAATTGATGTCCAATCCTCAAGTTCGTGATTTAAAATTCATCAACGATACGGGTAATTGGAACACCGATCCAGCTTATCCAGACGGTTACTTCCTAGGAATCACTTACCAGTCCAATATCGGAAAGAAATGGGAACTAGATATTTGGTTTGTAGACAAGCCTGAAGAGCAGCCCGATTTGCAGCATATTCGCACACTACCTGAACAACTAACTCCGGCTGCGATTGTCTCTATTTTAAGCATTAAAACCGTTTGGGCAACACGACCCGATTATGGAAAGCGAGTAACAAGCTTCGATATTTATAATGCTGTGTTAGACAATAATGTACATACACCTGATGAATTTAAGAAATGGCTGGAAAGCCGATAGTTTCTATGATCGAAAACGCTTTGAGATACTTAGAAAAATAGGGATGAGTGAAAGGGGATTAAATTCCACTATATGTTGCTGACAGCATTTATTGCTCCCCTTATCGTTGCCGTTTGCCATCTGCTTGTTGCATTACCGATGGTCAGGCAATTATGGACAATTGCTTTTCTGGACAATATTTTAGTCATCGTAATTTAGTGCATTCGCATGTATCAGTTTTTTACTACTAGTCTATGGTTTGGTATTTTTAGTTACTGAACGTGTTTATCGAATAGTTATTAGCAGAAGCTTAATGTTTCATTGGAAGGAGTAGACTAGGGGTGCCAGTATTATCAAAACTAAAGAAATAATAATTGAGAATTCTAGGAGTTGGGGTCATCCTGCTTTGTTTATTCCTTATCCTCTTTCAAGGATTGTTGTTTGATGACAAATGAAAATTTGCAACGATAAGTTCAAAAGAAAAGTGCAATAATACCAGATTAACTTATGTGACAAAAGTGATTTAGAAAAAGTACCCATTGTAGACTCGAAATAAAGTTTGATAATTTATAATAAAGATTGATACTATTACTTTAAGAACGTTTAATATTTGAAATACAATAAAGGATATCCTAAAAAACACTTTTGTAAATCTATTTCATAATAGAGCCATGTTACGGAATAGTGTTATTAGAGGGATAATGAATGCGTAAATTTATTTATATTTCATTAATAGTCATAACGGTTTTAGGGTTAAGTGCTTGCGGTAAAAAATCCATGTGGTAACATTAAGTCTTATGATCAGAGGTAAAGCAGATGATAATGGCTTAAAACAAGGAGAGTTATTATGATATTAATCACCGTCGTGCCGCCAAACAAAGGTGAAGGCACGAGTCCCACCGAACTAGTAGGGCGTTGTCTTGTAAATCAACTGCTTAAGGCTGGTAAGAAGGTACGCATTCTTGCCGAAGGGCAGCAAGTGCATAATTGGCCAGAAGGTGTTCAGATTGTCAATGGAAACATTGCCCTCCCCGTAGAGAGGCACGAGGTGTTTCTAGACATAGAACGAGTATTCTTAGCAGGTGCGAACGCAAAGACAATAAAGGAGAACCTAGTATTGGCAAAAAGGGCAAATGTACAGCGCTTTGTCGTACTCTCATCGCATGGTCCTGAATATGAAATCAACTACCCACCTGAAACATGGTTTTGGTTGGCTATTGAGAAGGCCGTAGAGCAATCGGGTATGGAATGGACACATATCCGGCCATCAGCTGTGATGGGGGGAATGTTTGAAGGTAGTTACCCTGCAACAGGGTCTGGTTGGCAGGAGTCTATTAAGAATGAAGGAATCGTCCGCGAGCCATACATCAATACTGGCTACTATCCATTTATTCATGAGGACGACCTTGCTGCAGTTGCCTCCGCAGCCTTACTTGAAGATAAATATCTCGGCAAAATACTGGAAGCAGTAAACGTGCCAATTAGTACAATGGAGCGCGTACATTTAATTAGCAAAGCTATTGGGCGCGAGATACTTACAGAAGAGTTGACACCAGATCAAGCTCGTAAACATTGGCGAACCCAAGGCTGGCCTGACGAAACGATTGAAGTAACACTTTATGCGCTAGAAGAATACGGCAAGCATCCTGATAAGTATATCCAATGGACAGTTGAGCAGCAGCCCTCAGTTGAACAAATTATCGGAAGACCTGTCCGTACATATGCTCAGTGGGTGGCAGAACACGCAAATAAATTCAAACCTTAATCTTGGATATCCTCTTTTTTAATAAGCTATCGGGTAACTAATGTTCAACAAAACATCCCCTAGAATAATCAAACTTTTTTTGAGCGTAACATCCACGGGTTTATTTCTCCATGAATGGTTGTTGCGCAGAAAACACTTAATCTTTTTTATCCAGAATCTAGACGTAGATCCAAGTTTCTTTATGTACACGTATCTTAACTTCTTTACTTTAAGAAGAGCTTAGAAAAGGAGGATGGTTGTTCATTATGGAATACCCGGTATCTATTGAAGTAAATGGAATCACTTTGAGAGGGATAGCCAGAGGGATAGCCCACAACCCTGACAGGTATAACAAATCAGTTTATCCTGTTGTTAGTTAATCCAGAGAAATCGTTTCACGCTTTTATGGGAGGGGTCATCCGATCAAGTATGCAGGTGGGCGATGCTATAGAGTTTGTTGGCCCTGGAGTAGAAGGAGATCAAACCGTACATATCTACGGTAGGTTGTTAGCTTTCGAGGAATACAAATTGTTGAGTTACACCGACCACCCTGGCCCCTCACATCATGATAGACACGCGGAACTGGAAAGCACAGTGACCATAAGGTTGAACACAGTTGGAAACTGTACCCTATTACAACTAGTAAATGATCAATGGACAGATAATAATCCGCAATTTGAAAAGGCAGACCAATTCTGGTGGATGATACTTAGTAATATTAAAACAATTGCAGAAACCGGTAAGCCGCTAGATTTCGGTTATAAAGTGTAAATTCCAACTCTTATTGTTAAACTAATCATTGGACTCTCAATAGTTGAAGTGATGGTATTTGTAATGACTCTATTACCTAATTTTAAAATTAAAGACAAAAGCCGAGCTTTCTCACATTGCCTCGGCTTCCAACTTTATTAAAAATCTGACTCCTTCTGTGAAGGGTGTATTAACGTTCATGGATTAAGACACACATGCTTCTATGCAGTTTGCCCCGAATGAAAGATATTCAAATAAGAATTAGGACGTGCAAGAATAAACTACTATGGACACCTGTACTCATCTTACAGATTATCAAAATTAACAAATAATGATTCCCAAAAGATACGATAGTGAATGTAATTAAAAAAAATTCCAGTCACTATCTATTTTTTGTATGAAAAAGCCTGTTTGGAATTGACTTCCAAACAGGCAGTAAACCCAATAGTAACAAGGGTTATTAACGTTTTGAGAACTGTGGTGCACGACGTGCGCCTTTAAGACCGTATTTCTTACGTTCTTTCATACGTGGATCACGAGTTAGGAATCCTGCACTCTTAAGTGCTGGACGATAACCAGGATCTGCTTCTAGTAAAGCACGTGCGATACCGTGACGGATTGCACCAGCTTGACCAGTAAATCCACCACCATGAACATTAACTAGAACATCATAAGTTCCTTGAGTTTCAGTAGCTTGTAGTGGTTGGTTAAGGATTAATAATTGAGTTTCATATGGGAAATAGTCTTTTGCTTCACGACCATTGATTGTAATGTTACCAGTACCGGGTACTAAGCGTACACGTGCTGTTGAGCTTTTACGACGACCAGTGCCGTAGTATTGTACTTGTGCCAATTTGTTTACCTCCTTTTATTATCCACGAAGTTCGTAAACTTCTGGTTTTTGTGCTGCATGGTTATGTTCAGCACCTCTATAAACGTGCAATTTCTTACCCATTTTACGGCCTAAAGATCCTTTTGGAAGCATGCCTTTGATAGCAATCTCAAGCATTTGCTCAGGGTATTTAGTACGCATTTCATCAGCAGTACGAGATTTTAATCCACCTGGATGTCCAGAGTGACGGTAGTACATTTTGTCACTTAGTTTATTTCCAGTAAGTTCAATTTTGTCAGCGTTAATGATGATTACATAATCACCAGTGTCAGCATGTGGAGTGTAAGTTGGCTTATGCTTTCCGCGAAGGATTGCAGCAACTTCACTTGCTAGACGACCAAGACGTTGGCCTTCTGCATCCACAACAAGCCATTTGCGTTCGATATTGTTTTCATTCGCCATGAAAGTTGTGCGCATGATTGGTTTCCCTCCAAATATTCATTCAATAATTTTTTAATTGTAAGTTTCGTTATTTCTTTATTTTCAACACAATTAGTTCCGGGGCTAATCGCGGTTTTTAGAAATAAAATGCCATAGACCATAATATATCAAATAATGGTATTTTGTCAAGGGTTTGGCAAACTTTTTTATGCTTTTAAAGTGAGAATCTATAAAGACTATTATATACTATTTTAACTAGGAAAGAAAACTGTTGATATTTCCCAGGAAATGTCGAATAGTACTTAGCATTAATATACTACTTTCCATAGAAACAACCCTTGAGCTGGTGCTGTTTTGCCTGCAAGCCTTCTATCCTTCTTTTCTAGCATTTCTCTTATATTTATTGGATCTATCTTGCCTTGTCCAACCTCTAATAACGTCCCTACTAAAATACGAACCATATTATATAAAAATCCGCTTCCTCTAAAATGGAATTCAATCTGGTCCCCATTCTTCTGACAAGATACTTCAAACAAAGTTCGAACCTTATCTCCCTTAACTGTCGCTCGAGCTGAAGAGAAGGTAGTAAAATCATGTGTCCCCTCTAAATATCGACATGCCTCCTGTATGGCCTCTATATTAATTTTATAGGGAAAATGATAGGAGTAATTTCGAGCAAAAATATCGGGTTCTTTTCTATTTAAGATAAAATAACGATATTCCTTCTCTAAAACATCATATCTAGCGTGAAAGCTCTCTGGTACTTCCTCAGAAGCTTTCACATGTAAATCTTCCGGTAAAAGAGAATTTAGTGCTCGCCCCCAACTATTTCCCGGGATATAAAGCTTCGTTTCAAAATGAATGGTCTGTCCTTTAGCATGTACTCCAGTGTCTGTCCTTCCTGAGGCATGCACACGAATTTTTTCACCCTTGTGAATCCTTTCTAGGGCTTTTTCTAGCTCTCCTTGTACCGTTCTTTTTTCAGGCTGGACTTGATAGCCAAAGAAGTTCGAACCATCATATTGAAGTATACATTTTATTTTTGGCACCTTTCCAGCCCTCCCAAATTAGTAATTTCTTGTCCAGAATAGTGCAGCCACTACAGCTAAAAAGAAGAGAAAAACTAGAATATCTAAGCCTTTGATTTTTAATTGTCTCAGCCTTGTTCGCCCCTCTCCGCCTTGATAGCCTCTTGCCTCCATTGCCATTGCTAGCTCTTCCGCTCGTTTAAATGCACTGACAAACAGCGGAACGAGTAATGGAACTATGGCATGTAAGCGTTCCTTGATTGGGCCTGTGCGAAAGTCTACTCCTCGAGATGCTTGTGCTTTCGATATTTTATCTGTTTCCTGTAACAAGGTTGGTATAAACCGTAGTGAAATGGACATCATTAATGCAAGCTCATGTACTGGAAACTTTATTTTTTTCAAGGGATGGAGTAAGTCCTCTACTGCATCGGTAATTTCTATTGGTGTCGTCGTTAAGGTTAATAGAGAGGTAATTAAAATTAATAGAAAAAACCGTAATGAGATTGCAAATCCCTGTATTAACGCTCCTGAATAAACCTTATATCCAAAAACATCGAATAATACGGTACCTTCCTTCGTTACAATTAAATGCAAAATAAAGGTGAATGCAATTAAAAACCAAACAGGTGTGAGTCCCTTTAAAATAAAACGTAATGATATTCTCGTAGATAAAGTTGTTAAAATAGCAAATATCGTTAATATACTATAGCTGATAATATTGTTCGCAAAGAAAACAACGATGACAAAGAAAAATATTATTGTAATTTTCATTCGTGGATCTAATCGATGAATAAGGGAATTTCCAGGGACATATTGACCAATCACAATTGCGTTATTCAATCGATTCAGCCCCCTTCAAGGCGTGCTGAATCTCAGAAGCCAGCTCAGCAACACTTTGTCTTCTAAAAGGAATATCCACGCCGAAACGTGCGTTAAACGCATTTAGGAATTGAATGACTTCCGGTACATCTAGCTGTACCTTATTTAATGCTTCCTGCTGCGCAAAAACCTCTTCTGGAATACCCTCCATGTATTTTGTTCCTTTGTTCATAATCATTACATGGTCTGCATATTTAACCGCATCCTCCATACTATGGGTAACTAGTATGGTTGTTAGATTTTCTCTTTGATGTAGTTCATAAAACATATTCATAATATCTGATTGGCCTCTTGGATCTAAACCTGCAGTCGGCTCATCTAACACAAGAATATTCGGCTTTACAGCCAGAACACCGGCAATTGCTACCCTTCTCATCTGTCCGCCACTAAGATCAAATGGAGAACGCTCTAACAAAGACTCATCTATTCCAACAGCAGGTGCTATCTCCAATATTCTTCTTTCAATTTCTTCCTCTGAAACTCCAAAATTTTTGGGACCGAAGGCAATATCTTTTCGAACGGTTTCATCAAATAACTGATGTTCTGGGTACTGGAATACTACGCCGACCTTACTGCGTAGTTCCTTCAGGTTCTCTGGCTTTTTATCTGATGTAATCTGATAATCGCCAATTTGTACCTCACCCTCAGTAGGGGTTAGTAGCCCATTTAAGTGTTGTATTAGTGTAGACTTACCGGAACCAGTATGGCCAATAATTGCAACAAAAGAACCTGCAGGGATATGGAAAGATAAGTGATCCAACGCTTTATGAGCAAAAGGTGAATTAGCTTGATAGATATAGCTTACATCTTTGAATGTAATGTCCATAGTTCCTCCAATAGTTCATCATGATTCAACGGTTCATTTTTAATCATGATGTCTAGTTGTTTTAATTCATCTGCTAATACAGCAACAAACGGTACGTCCAGTCCTATCTTTCGTAAGTCATCCTTTTGCTTAAAAATATCCCTTGGTGTTGCTTCAGCCCAAACCTTACCACTATTCATAACGATAACTCTTTCAGCTTGTACAACTTCCTCTAAGTCATGGGTTATCGTAATAAGTGAAATCTCATTTTTTTCTTGTATTTCTGAAACAGTTCGCATGATTTCTTTTCTACCCTTTGGATCAAGCATTGCAGTCGCTTCATCTAAAATTAATACTTCTGGATTTATCGCTAATACACTTGCTATCGCTACGCGCTGCTTTTGCCCACCAGATAAACGATGTGGCTCTGTTAAAAGATATTCGTCCATCCGAACAGCTTGAAGTACCTCATTGATACTGTTCACCATTTCTTCTCGGGCGAACCCTCGATTCTCCATACCAAAGGCTACGTCGTCCTGTACGGTTGTGCCGACAAATTGGTTATCCGGGTTTTGAAACACCATGCCGACCTGTTTGCGAACATCCCATACGGTCTGTTCATTCACTGGAATTCCATTAATAATTATTTCTCCCTTTTGCGGGAATAATAATCCATTCATTAATTTAGCAATAGTGGATTTTCCAGAGCCATTATGGCCAATTATGGCTACCCACTCATCTTTATATATGGTGAACGAAACATCGTCCAACACCCAAGGCTGCTCATCTCCGTATCGAAACGATACATTTCTAAACTCTATAAAACGCTCTCTCATCATAATCCTCCTCTACCTGCCTTGGTTTTTTACTTTACGTTATGTATTGTACTATTAATTTTGAATTATGTTAAATACCCAGCACCGCTAGATGGGTTCGGCGCATTATCTACAGACGTGTAGCTGTATATAGATAATGCATTTATATGTCTTTCCATTACAAACCCTATTCACTTTCCATATACAAAAAAAGGGCTTGGATTTCACCTCGTGGAAGAGATTTAGTCCTGCCCTTAACGTGTATGGATGATTAAACTAGCTCAATGATTGCCATTTTCGCTCCATCACCTTGACGTTCGCCTAGCTTAAGAACGCGAGTATATCCACCTTGTCTATCCTCGTAGCGTTTAGCAACATCGTTGAAAAGCTTTTGAAGTACTGAATCCTCTTCATTAGCTTCTTTGTTGTATAAGAATGCTGCAGCCTGACGACGAGCGTGAAGATCACCACGTTTACCTAATGTAATCATTTTATCAACGACAGATCGAAGCTCTTTCGCTTTTGCTTCTGTTGTTTCAATCCGCTCGTGAATAATTAAATCAGATGCAAGGTTGCGAAGTAGTGCTAGTCGTGCGTCTGTAGTACGTCCTAGTTTTCTTGCCATGGACTATCCCTCCCTTTCTTGAAACTCTAAAGATGTCCTTACTATTAATCGTCTTTACGTAAGCTTAATCCTAAATCAGCAAGTTTTACTTTAACTTCCTCTAATGATTTACGGCCAAGGTTACGCACTTTCATCATATCTTCTTCAGATTTATTTGAAAGCTCTTGAACTGTATTTATGCCAGCACGTTTTAGACAATTGTAAGAACGAACCGATAAATCTAACTCTTCAATTGTCATTTCCATTACTTTTTCTTTTTGGTCTTCCTCTTTTTCAACCATAATCTCGACATTTTGTGCTTCATCTGTTAAACCAACAAAGATGTTCAGATGCTCCGATAAAATCTTAGCACCAAGCGAAATTGCTTCTTCTGGTCTGATACTACCATCAGTCGAAACATCTAATGTTAATTTATCATAGTTAGCACTCTGTCCTACACGAGTATTCTCTACTTGGTAAGTAACACGTGATACCGGTGTGAAAATGGAATCAACTGGAATAACACCAATTGGTTGATCTTCATGTTTATTTGCATCAGCTGGAACATAACCACGACCACGCTCGGCCGTAATCTTCATACGCAGGCTACCTTTTGAATTTAATGTTGCAATCGGAAGTTCAGGATTTAATACTTCTACATCACTATCAAAGGTTAGATCAGCAGCAGTAACTACTCCTTCTCCTTGCGCATCAATTTCCAGTTGTTTAGGTTCATCAGAATAGATCTTTAGTGCTAGCTTTTTCAAATTCAAAATGATAGTAGTTACGTCCTCAACCACACCATCGATAGTTGAAAATTCATGTAATGCTCCATCAATTTGAACTGATGTTACAGCAGCACCTGGAAGTGAGGATAGTAGGATACGACGCAAGGAGTTTCCAAGAGTTGTACCATAACCACGTTCGAGCGGCTCTACCACAAATTTTCCAAATGTAGCATCATCACTAATCTCAACCGTTTCAATCTTTGGCTTTTCTATTTCAATCATTCCATAATACCCTCCTTAAAAACGTCGAAACCCCGGTTAGACACAAGGAGTTCTAACCGAAATTCCTCAAATAGGCAGTTGGCGATTCTGCTCTACCTGTATAGTTTCATCGTACCTTTTGTCTATGCGATGCTGTATGACAAGGTTAGAAAAAAGAAAACGATGCAAGCGCCTAATGGCGGATTGCTTCAAGCTTTCTTCTATAAACCTTGGTGATTCAATACTTAAACTATTACAGTATTTCACCTAATACTTTTAGTCATCATAACCCATTATAGACAGGGTGACAAATATTATACGTTCAATTATACACGACGACGTTTTGGTGGACGGCAACCATTATGAGGAACTGGAGTAACGTCACGAATTGCAGTAACTTCTAGTCCTGCTGCTTGTAAAGAACGAATAGCAGCTTCACGACCAGCTCCTGGACCTTTTACAGAAACTTCCAAAGTTTTCATTCCGTTATCAACTGCAGTTTTAGCAGCTGTTTCAGCAGCCATTTGTGCAGCGAATGGAGTTGATTTACGAGATCCTTT
This sequence comes from Ornithinibacillus bavariensis, assembly GCF_050433565.1. Classification (NCBI taxonomy): domain Bacteria; kingdom Bacillati; phylum Bacillota; class Bacilli; order Caryophanales; family Bacillaceae; genus Ornithinibacillus; species Ornithinibacillus bavariensis. Next base: position 45,231 of record NZ_JBNPWZ010000014.1, on the reverse strand, counting down.
GAAACCAAGTGCACCTGCAGAACTCCAACCAATAACATTACCTTGAACATCTGTAATTGTTACGATAGTGTTATTAAAAGTAGAACGGATATGTGCTACGCCAGTCTCAATATTCTTTTTGACACGACGTTTACGTGTATTAGTTTTACGAGCCATCTATTTGTTTACCTCCTTACATTATTTTTTCTTGTTAGCGATTGTACGACGTGGACCTTTGCGTGTACGAGAGTTATTCTTCGTATTTTGTCCGCGAACAGGTAAGCCACGACGATGTCTTAATCCGCGATAAGAACCAATTTCGATTAGACGTTTGATGTTTAACGATACTTCACGACGAAGATCACCTTCAGTTGTGTATCCATCAACTGCTTGACGAATGCGTCCTAACTCATCTTCAGTAAGGTCACGAACACGAGTATCCTCAGAAACACCAGCTTGCTTTAAAATTTCTTGAGCAGTTTTCTTACCAATACCATAAATGTAAGTTAAAGAAATTACTACACGTTTATCACGTGGAATGTCTACTCCTCCAATACGTGCCATATACTTAGCGCACCTCCTTCAAATTAACCTTGTTTTTGCTTATGCTTAGGATTTTCACAAATCACCATTACTTTGCCTTTTCGTTTAATGACTTTGCATTTTTCACAAATTGGCTTAACAGATGCTCTTACTTTCATCATCTTTACCTCCTTTTATATCGGAGCTCGCTTATTTATAACGGTACGTAATTCGTCCTTTAGTTAAATCATACGGAGATAATTCTACCGTTACTTTATCACCTGGTAAGATACGGATGAAGTGCATACGAATTTTACCAGACACATGAGCCAAGACCGTGTGGCCATTTTCAAGCTCTACATTAAACATTGCGTTAGGCAATGTTTCCGTTACGGTTCCTTCCACTTCAATTACATCATCTTTCGCCATCGTGCTTTACTCCCTTCTCTTAAATCAGTCACAATATTGTTTTATACAAAACACGTAAATCTTGATTTTTATTTGTGACACGACCAGTTTTTAGAAGGCTGTTTTGGACTTAGGAGACGTATAATCCATGTTACAATATGATGTGCTATTCTTTCTCATTGGTCGATCATATTTACGGTTTCCCCATCTAATGCCAAGACATTGCAATTATCAAGAACTTAGCTGATAGTCACATCGTCTAGTGTCCTTGCAAAATACGACAAACAAGACCTATCTGTGGAATCGAATCAGTTTCGTTTACCAACGTTACCTAATTTGAGGGTTTTATTGTCAAACACATACTGTGTTATTCACAAGTAAAGCATTAAACTTTACGACTCATATTATTTTTGTACAAATAGAATTGTCTATTCGTGCAGTGCCTACAGTAATTGCTTATTTTTCAATAATTGTTTGAATATCTTGAAAGACCTTATTGATTTCTTGATCACCATCAATTGTTACAAGATATCCTTTATCTTCATAAAAATCTAGTAACGGCTTCTGTTGTTCGATGTTAACCGCTAAACGATTTTTAACCGTTTCAGGTTTATCATCGTCACGTTGAATTAACGCCTGACCATCTTTGTCACATATACCCTCATTTTTAGGAGGGTTATATATTACATGATAAGCTCTACCACATGCTGGACAAATTCTACGACCGGATAAACGCTCCACTAATTTTTCCTCTGGTACATTCACATGTATCACATAATCAATAGCTTGATCAATATCCTTTAGAAGTGCTTGTAAAGCTTCTGCTTGTGCAATAGTTCTTGGAAAACCATCCAGCAAAAACCCATATGCACAATCAGCTTTACTAAGACGTTCTTTTACGATACCAATTGTTACTTCGTCCGGAACTAGAGCGCCTTGATCCATAAAGCTTTTCGCCTTCTTGCCAAGCTCTGTTCCTTCTTTTATTGCAGATCGAAACATATCTCCTGTTGAAATATGAGGGATGTTATATTTTTCGGTGATCTTCTCAGCCTGTGTGCCTTTACCAGCACCAGGTAAGCCCATTAAAAGTAAATTCAATCATTTCCCCTCGCTTCATTAGCAGATTTCTTATTTAATAAAACCTTTATAGTGACGTTTTACTAGCTGTCCTTCTAATTGTTTCATTGTTTGAATAGCAACTCCAACTACAATCAGTAGACTAGTTCCACCGATTTGTACTGCTTGCGGAAGTTTTGCTATCGAACCTAATAAAATCGGCAATACAGAAACAGCAGCTAAGAAAATTGCTCCTACAAAAGTTAATCGATTAATTACACGAGTTAAATATGTTTCAGTATTTTTACCAGGACGAATTCCTGGGATATATCCACCTTGTTTTTGCAGATTTTCTGCCATTTGCTCCGGATTAACTTGAACAAATGTATAGAAATACGAAAACGCAATAATTAACGCAACGTAAATGACCATACCTGCTGGTGACGTATAATCAAAAATTGATTGGATTGTTGTTGCCCATTTACCTTCAAAGAAGCTCGCAACTGTTCTCGGCGCCATAATAAATGCAACAGAAAAGATTACAGGAATAACCCCTGCAGCATTTACTTTAATTGGTAGGTGAGTAGAGTGTCCACCTACTGGCGAACGGTTTACTAATTTCTTTGCATATTGTACTGGGATCTTACGTAACGCCTGATTTACGTAAATAACGCCAACCGTAATCGCTATTGCTACTAAAGCAATAATCGCAACAATAACGACATTCATGAATAATTCATCGCCAGGATTTGTAAAGTACTGTACATATAGTTGTTCTACTGCATTCGGTAAAGCAGCTACAATACCTGCAAAAATGATAATCGAGATTCCATTCCCAACTCCATTTGCAGTGATCTGTTCACCTAACCACATTAAGAATGCTGTTCCAGCAGTTAATACAAGTGCAATGATTACAAACTTAACAGGATCTGGGTCAGCGATTAACAAGCCACCAGCCATTGCGTTAAATCCGATAGACATTGCAATTGCTTGCACAAATGCAAGAACTACAGTGCCATAACGAGTAACTTGGGCTAGTTTCTTTCTACCCATCTCCCCTTGTTTTTTCCACTCTGAAAACTTTGGCACAACATCCATTTGCAAAAGCTGCATGATAATCGATGCTGTAATGTAAGGCATAATCCCCATTGCAAAAATAGAGAAGTTTTGTAATGCCCCCCCACCAAAGGTATCCAAGAATCCAAATACATTTTGGTGGTTCATAAAATCAATAGCACTTTTATCTGTGAATGGCACAGGAATAAATGTGCCTAGACGGAATACAATTAACATAAGTAATGTGAAAATTATTTTCCGTCTAATGTCAGCCACGCGCATAAAATTGGAGAATGTACGGAACATTAGATCACCTCTACTTTACCGCCCGCTTCTTCGATTGCTGCTTTTGCTGAAGCAGAGAACTTATGAGCTTTAACGGTATATTTGTTTTCGACGGAACCATTACCAAGTACCTTGATACCTGATTTTAAGCTAGATACGACACCTGACTCAAGTAGAAGCTCAGGAGTAATTTCTGTGCCGTCTTCAAATCTGTTTAAAACGTCTAAGTTCACTATAGCATATTCTTTACGATTTATGTTTGTAAATCCGCGTTTTGGTAAACGTTGGAATAAAGGCATTTGTCCACCTTCAAATCCTGGACGAACTCCACCGCCAGAACGTGACTTTTGTCCCTTTTGTCCTCGACCAGAAGTTTTTCCGTTACCAGATGATGTTCCACGACCAACACGGTTTCTTTCTTTGCGAGTTCCTTCTGCTGGTTTTAATTCATGAAGTTTCATACGAGCACCTCCTCTTTACGCTTAGTTATTTAACCTTCTTTAACCGATACAAGATGAGATACTTTGTTAACCATTCCACGAACAGCTGGAGTATCTTCAAGAACTACGGTTTGACGAATCTTTTTTAAACCTAGTGCTTCAACGGTTTTAATTTGCTTTTCTTTTGCACCGATAACACTGCGTGTGAGGGTGATTTCTAATTTTTTAGACATAATGTTTCCCTCCTTATCCTAACAGTTCTTCTACTGACTTTCCGCGAAGTTTAGCAACTTCCTCTGCGCGTTTTAGATTGCTTAAGCCATCCATTGTAGCGCGAATCATGTTAATTGGTGTGTTCGAACCAAGTGACTTCGTTAAAATGTCACCTACACCTGCAAGCTCTAGTACCGCACGAACAGGACCACCAGAGATAACTCCAGTACCTTCAGAAGCTGGCTTCATTAGTACTCGACCAGAACCGAACTCTCCATGAATTTCGTGTGGAATTGTTGTACCAACGATTGGTACAGTAATTAAGTTTTTCTTTGCATCGTCAACTGCCTTTTTAATTGCATCTGGTACCTCTTGCGCTTTACCAGTACCAAATCCAACATGACCATTCTTATCTCCAACAACAACTAGTGCTGCAAAACGGAAACGACGTCCACCTTTAACTACCTTTGCAACGCGGTTTACCGCAACAACGCGCTCTTCAAGATCTAATTTATTAGGATCGATTACTGTTTTCATCTATGTCCCTCCTTTTACGATTAAAATTCAAGACCTGCCTCACGAGCAGCATCTGCTAATGCTTTTACACGACCATGATAAAGGTAGCCTCCACGATCAAATACAACTGATTTATGACCTTTATCTTGGGCACGTTTTGCAACTAATTCTCCAACTTTAGTAGCAGCTTCAACGCTACTTGTTGAATCAAGATTTAATTCTTTCTCAACTGTAGATGCACTTGCTAATGTTACACCATTTGTATCATCTATAAGCTGTGCATAAATGTGTTTATTGGAACGGTACACGTTTAAACGAGGACGTTCAGCAGTTCCGAAAAGATTTTTACGAACGCGGTTATGTCTTCTTTTACGTGCAACATTTTTGTCAGGTTTTGTGATCATCCGGGTCACTCCTTTCTCGCCTAACTAACCTTACTTAGCAGTTTTACCTTCTTTACGACGTACGTATTCATCAACATAGCGAATACCTTTACCTTTGTATGGTTCAGGTTTTCTAATCGCTCTAATGTTGGCAGCAACTGCTCCAACCTTTTCTTTATCAATACCTTTAACGATTACAGAAGTGTTGCTTGGTACTTCGATTTCAATACCTTCAATTGGATCTATTTCAACTGGATGAGAGTATCCAGCGTTTACGACAACTTTGTTACCTTGCTTTTGTGCACGATAACCAACACCGATGATTTGAAGTTGTTTTTCAAAACCTTTTGATACACCTTCAACCATGTTAGCAATGATGCTACGAGTTGTTCCGTGTAATGAACGATGTTCTTTTTGATCACTTGGACGTTCAATAGTCACAACGTTATCTGCAACAACGACTTTCATGTCATGATGAAAATCTCTAGTAAGTTCACCCTTTGGGCCTTTTACAGTTATTGTATTACTGTTAAGTTTTACTTCTACACCACTCGGAATCTCAATTGGCTTAAGTCCTATACGAGACATTCCATGCACCTCCTCATCAATAAAAATTAATTACCAAACATATGCTAGAACTTCGCCACCAACAGCTTGAGCGCGAGCTTCTTTATCAGAAAGAACGCCTTTAGATGTTGATACGATTGCAATTCCTAAGCCATTTAGTACACGAGGTACCTCATCAGCTTTTGCATATACACGTAGTCCTGGCTTACTTATACGCTTAATTCCTGTAATTACTCGTTCTTCATTAACACCGTACTTAAGGAAAATACGTAAGATCCCTTGCTTGTTATCTTCAATAACTTCATAATCACGTACAAAGCCTTCACGCTTTAGAATGTCAGCAATTTCAGTTTTAATTTTAGAAGCAGGAAGCTCTAACTTTTCATGTTTAACCATGTTCGCATTGCGAATACGAGTTAGCATATCTGCGATTGGATCTGTCATAACCATTACTTAATTACCTCCTTCCCTAATCGGGGTTTACCAGCTTGCTTTTTTGACACCAGGAATTTGACCTTTATAGGCAAGTTCGCGGAAACAAATACGGCAAAGTTTAAATTTACGAATTACTGAATGCGGACGACCGCAACGTTCACAACGAGTATATTCTTGAACTTTATACTTTTGTGGGCGTTTTTGTTTCGCAATCATTGATTTTTTAGCCACAAATTTTCCCTCCTTGTATTAGCTCATGTCTATTTTTGGAAAGGCATGCCCAGCTGAGCTAAAAGTTCACGTGCTTCTTCGTCTGTATTAGAAGTTGTTACGATAACAATATCCATACCACGCACTTTACTTACTTTATCGTAGTTAATTTCTGGGAAAATTAATTGTTCTTTAACACCTAAAGTGTAGTTACCACGACCATCAAAAGCTTTTTTCGAGATACCACGGAAGTCACGTACACGTGGTAGTGAAACAGAAATTAGCTTTTGTAGGAATTCATACATGCGCTCACCGCGAAGTGTTACTTTCGCACCAATCGGCATTCCTTCACGTAGACGGAAACCTGCGATTGACTTTTTAGCACGTGTAATCATTGGCTTTTGACCAGAAATTAATGCTAATTCTTCAACAGCGCTATCTAGTGCCTTAGAGTTTTGAACTGCATCACCAACACCCATGTTGACAACAATTTTCTCAACTGCTGGCACTTCCATAATAGACTTGTAGTTAAATTTATTCATTAATGATGGAACAATTTCATCTTGGTATTTTTGTTTTAATTGATTCACCATGTTGCCCTCCTTTCACAGCAAATACTATTTATCTAAAGCTTCTCCGGAACTTTTAGCGATACGAACTTTCTTTCCGTTACGTACTTCATACCCAACACGAGTTGGTTTACCGGATTTCGGATCTACTGGCATCACGTTAGAAACATGAATTGGTGCTTCTAGGTTAAGAATTCCACCTTGTGGATTCTCTTGTGATGGTTTCGCGTGTTTCTTAATCATGTTAACACCCTCAACAAGTACACGGTCCTTTTTTGGATAAGCTTCAAGGATAGTACCGGTTTTGCCGCGATCTTTACCGGAAATAACGATAACTTTATCACCTTTTTTTACATGCATGCTTGACGCACCTCCTTACAAGGTAATTCTCTTCTTATAGAACTTCTGGAGCTAGAGATACGATTTTCATGAATTGTGCATCACGTAATTCACGCGCAACTGGTCCGAAGATACGAGTTCCTCTTGGACTTTTGTCGTCACGAATAATTACTGCAGCATTTTCATCAAAACGAATATACGAGCCATCTTTACGACGTACACCAGATTTAGTACGAACGATTACTGCCTTTACAACGTCACCTTTTTTGACAACGCCTCCTGGTGTTGCTTGTTTTACAGAACAAACGATAACATCACCAATATTAGCAGTTTTTCTGCCGGAGCCACCAAGTACTTTGATAGTAAGCAACTCACGTGCACCTGAGTTATCTGCAACTTTTAAACGAGTTTCTTGTTGAATCATACGCTTTGAGACCTCCCTTCGGATATCTTCCGAACGAACATTATTAGATAATTACCGCTTCTTCAACCACTTCAACTAGACGGAAACGCTTAGTTGCTGAAAGTGGGCGAGTTTCCATGATACGAACAATATCGCCTGTTTTTGCTTGATTGTTTTCATCATGTGCTTTGAACTTTTTAGAGTATTTAACACGTTTACCATATAGCTTATGGTTTTTATAAGTTTCAACTAAAACAGTAATTGTTTTATCCATTTTATCTGAAACGACACGACCTGTATACACTTTACGATTATTACGTTCAGTCATTTTGAGGCTAACCTCCTCTCATTATCAGTTGTTAACGCTTAGTTCACGTTCACGTACTACAGTTTTCATACGAGCAATAGCTTTTCTCACTTCACGAATACGTGCAGTGTTTTCAAGTTGACCAGTTGCTAGTTGAAAGCGTAGGTTAAATAATTCTTCTTTTAATGATTTAACTTTTTGTTCAATTTCGGCAGTGGTTAGTTCTCTGATTTCATTAGCCTTCATTGATTTCACCACCAATTTCTTCACGTTTTACAAATTTAGTTTTGATCGGTAGTTTGTGAGATGCAAGACGTAAAGCCTCACGAGCAACTTCTTCAGAAACTCCAGCAATCTCAAACATTACCTTTCCAGGTTTAACTACTGCTACCCAACCTTCAGGAGCACCTTTACCAGAACCCATTCGGACTTCTAGAGGCTTCGCTGTATAAGGCTTATCTGGGAAAATTTTAATCCATACTTTACCGCCACGTTTCATGTAACGAGTCATAGCGATACGAGCAGCTTCGATTTGGCGACTTGTGATCCAAGAAGCCTCAAGAGCTTGTATTCCATATTCACCAAAAGTAACCTGAGTACCACCTTTTGCTTGGCCTCTCATTTTACCACGATGTTGTCTACGATATTTAACACGTTTAGGCATTAACATAAGAAAAGCCCCCTTCCTTATTTGTTTGTTTTAGTTGGAAGGACTTCACCACGATAGATCCACACTTTAACACCAAGTTTACCGAATGTTGTATCAGCTTCTGCTGTTGCATAATCGATATCAGCACGTAATGTGTGTAGTGGAACTGTTCCTTCACTATAATGTTCAGCACGAGCAATATCTGCGCCACCTAGACGACCAGATACCTGTGTTTTTATTCCTTTTGCACCACCACGCATAGCACGTTGGATAGCTTGCTTTTGTGCACGACGGAATGAAATACGATTTTCTAATTGACGAGCAATATTTTCAGCTACTAGCTTAGCATTTACATCAACTTTTTTGATTTCAACAATGTTAATGTGAACGCGTTTGCCAGTTAGACTATTTAATGAGTTACGTAGAGCTTCTACTTCTGAACCGCCTTTACCAATTACCATTCCTGGCTTACCAGTGTGAATTGTAACGTTAACACGGTTAGCTGCACGTTCAATTTCAATATGAGAAACTGCGGCAGTTTTTAAGCGGTTTTCAAGATATTCTCTAATTTTAATATCTTCATGTAGTAAGTCTGCATAGTCTTTGCCAGCATACCACTTAGACTCCCAGTCTTTAATAATACCGACACGAAGACCATTAGGATTGACTTTTTGACCCACTAATTACCCCTCCTTCTTTTCTGATAGAACCACTGTAATGTGGCTTGTGCGCTTATTAATTTTACTTGCACGTCCTTGAGCGCGTGGACGGAAACGTTTCAATGTTACACCTTCGTTTACGAATGCTTCAGAAACTACTAGGTTATCTGGATCCATTTCGTAGTTGTGTTCTGCGTTAGCGATTGCTGACTTTAACACCTTTTCTACTACAGGAGAAGCACCGCGTTGTGTGTGGCGTAGAATTGCAATTGCTTCGCCAACTTGTTTTCCTCGAATTAAATCAACGACTAATCGCACTTTACGAGGAGCAATACGAACTGATTTTGCTACGGCTTTAGCTTGCATACCCTTTAGCGCCTCCTCTCATTAGCGTTTTGTTTTCTTATCGTCACTAGCGTGTCCTTTGTACGTACGTGTTGGAGCAAATTCACCTAATTTATGTCCAACCATGTCTTCTGTAACATATACAGGCACATGCTTACGTCCATCATAAACCGCAATAGTATGTCCGATGAAGTTCGGGAATATTGTAGAACGACGTGACCAAGTTTTAATCACTTGCTTCTTGTCAGATTCATTCAATTGATCAATTTTTTTCAATAGATGGTCATCTGCAAAAGGTCCTTTTTTTAAGCTACGACCCATGGATAAACCTCCTTTCGAAGTTCAGAAATGGGAATTATTTCCCGTTTAGACAATGTAATTATTTTTTACGTTTACGAACAATATACTTATCAGAAGCTTTATTACGCTTACGTGTTTTATATCCAAGTGTTGGTTTGCCCCAAGGAGTCATTGGTGATTTACGTCCGATAGGAGCACGACCTTCACCACCACCGTGTGGGTGATCGTTAGGGTTCATTACAGATCCACGTACAGTTGGGCGAATACCCATCCAACGAGAACGACCAGCTTTACCAACGCGAATTAGTTCATGTTCTACGTTACCCACTTGACCAACAGTAGCACGGCAAGTTGATAGCACTAAACGAACTTCACCAGAAGCTAAACGTACAAGTGTATATTTATCTTCACGGCCTAGGATTTGTGCTTCAGCACCAGCAGAACGAGCTAATTGTCCTCCGCGACCTGGTTTTAATTCAATATTATGGATTACAGTACCAACTGGAATGTTTGCTAGTGGAAGTGCATTACCCACTTTAATGTCTGCATTTTCTCCAGACTCAATTACTTGACCAACTTGTAATCCTTTTGGTGCTAGAATATAACGCTTTTCACCATCAGCGTAGTTAATTAATGCAATATTAGCGGTACGGTTAGGATCGTATTCGATTGTAGCAACGCTTCCTGGTATACCATCTTTATCGCGTTTAAAGTCAATAATACGATATTGACGCTTATGACCGCCACCTTGATGACGAACCGTTAATTTCCCTTGGTTGTTACGTCCACCACGCTTCGCTAGCGGAGCAAGTAGGGATTTTTCCGGTGTATCTGTAGTGATTTCAGCAAAATCTGATACAGACATATTACGTCTACCATTAGAGGTAGGTTTAAACTTTTTGATCGCCATCTTGTTTTCCCTCCTTCACTTAATATCTCTTAGCCTTCAAAGAAGTCTAGATCTTTGCTGTCAGCGGATAGCTGCACAATTGCTTTTTTACGATCTGGGCGGAAACCACCGTATCGGCCCATTCGCTTGAATTTACCTTTTAGATTGATTGTGTTAACTTTTTCAACTTTTACACCAAAGATTTCTTCAACCGCATCTTTGATTTGTGTTTTGTTCGCTTTTTTACTTACTTCGAACGTATATTTCTTCTCTGCCATAAGATCAGCAGAATGCTCAGTAATTACAGGGCGCTTAATAATATCACGTGCATCAGTCATTATGCAAGCACCTCCCCTGCTTTTTCAGCTGCATCCTTCGTTAAGATAAGTTTGTCATGCATTAATAAATCAAGTACATTAACTTCAGTAACAGATAGAACTTTAACACCTTGAAGGTTGTTAGCTGAACGTACTACATTTTCATCAGTTTCTGCAGTTACGATTAATGCTTTTTCGTTTACATTTAAAGCTCCAAGCATTTTTACAACTTCTTTTGTTTTAGGAGCATCAAATACGATGTTATCTAAAACTACTACGTTTTCTTCTTGTACTTTAGAAGATAATGCAGATTTAAGTGCTAAACGACGAACTTTCTTAGGTAATTTATAGCTATAGCTACGTGGTGTAGGACCGAATACAGTACCACCACCAACCCATTGTGGTGAGCGAATAGAACCTTGACGCGCACGTCCTGTTCCCTTCTGACGCCATGGCTTACGACCTCCGCCACGAACTTCAGAACGGTTTTTAACTTTATGCGTACCTTGACGCATAGAAGCACGTTGCATAACTACCGCTTCGTGTAAAACATGTGTGTTTGGTTCAATACCAAAGACAGAATCGTTTAATTCGATTTCACCTGCTTGTGAACCATCTTGTTTAAATAGTGCTACTTTAGGCATGACATATCCTCCCTTCGTATATATGATTAGTTAGCCTTGATTGCACTCGTGATTTTTACGAATGATTTTTTTGCACCTGGTACATTACCTTTGATTAGTAGTAGGTTGCGTTCTGCATCTACACTAACAACTTCTAGGTTTTGGATCGTTACTTGTTCTTGACCCATATGTCCTGGTAGGTTTTTGCCTGGGAATACGCGCATTGCATCGATTGCTCCCATTGAACCTGGAGATCTATGGTAATGAGAACCGTGTGACATTGGTCCACGTGATTGTCCATGACGCTTAATAGAGCCTTGGAATCCTTTACCCTTTGAAGTTCCAGTTACATCAACCTTTTCGCCCGCTTGGAAAATTTCTACGCTAATCGCTTGACCTACTTCATACTCATCAAGATTAGCATTACGGATTTCACGAACGTAGCGCTTAGGGGTTGTGTTTGCTTTTTCAGCATGACCTTTTTCCGCTTTATTCGTACGAGATTGTTTTAAATCTTGAAAACCTAGTTGAATCGCTTCATATCCATCATTTTCAAGCGTTCTTTTTTGTAAAACTACGTTCGGCTCAGCTTGAATAACAGTAACAGGAATTAATTCACCGTTTTCGTTAAATAGCTGAGTCATGCCGATTTTACGACCTAAGATTCCTTTCGTCATCCGTTACACCTCCTATTATAAAGACAATATTTTATAGTTTAATTTCAATATCTACACCAGATGGTAGATCTAAACGCATTAAAGAATCCACTGTTTGTGGTGTTGGGTTAACAATATCGATTAGACGTTTATGTGTACGCATTTCGAATTGTTCACGTGAGTCCTTGTATTTGTGAACCGCACGTAAAATTGTGTAAACAGCTTTTTCAGTAGGTAATGGAATTGGACCAGAAACTTTTGCTCCAGAACGCTTCGCAGTATCTACAATTTTTTCAGCAGACTGATCAAGAATACGGTGATCATATGCTTTTAAACGGATTCTTATTTTTTCTTTTGCCATTATTTTCCCTCCTTTTCGCCCATATTATAATAGACATACTCCATGAAAATTTCTTAGCACCCCGCCATGGCAAAGGGGCCGGGTGTGCCAACAACCTTCCACATCATCGCCTCGAGTGACCAACATTCTCATTATATAGAATTTATATGGTCAATGCAACCTTTTTTGATGAAAATCTTATATGTTGCACAATTAATTATTATACTTGCTAATTTAAGTGATTGCAAGGTTTCTAAGAAGATTTATAACTTGGGAAAGTTTGGTGTAGCTTCCGATATTATGACCTTTGACCTTTGGTGTATTACGAGAGAATGTGTCATCTGTTCATGTATATAATGGTAGTTTCTATGCTCCAACACAAATTTAACTAGTTAAAAAAAACAAAAAAACAGGTAACGTCGTCACGTTACCTGTTTTCGTAAGCTATTATTATTTTGTAATAGAAGTTACAACGCCTGATCCAACAGTACGTCCGCCTTCACGGATAGAGAAACGAGTACCATCTTCAATAGCGATTGGAGAAATTAGTTCAACATTCATTTCAATGTTGTCTCCAGGCATTACCATTTCTACTCCTTCTGGTAGTGTAATAACACCAGTTACGTCAGTTGTACGGAAGTAGAACTGTGGGCGATAGTTTGAGAAGAATGGAGTGTGACGTCCACCTTCTTCTTTAGACAATACGTAAACTTCAGCTTTAAAATTTGTGTGTGGAGTAATTGAACCTGGCTTAGCAAGTACTTGACCACGGTTAATATCTTCACGAGCCACACCACGAAGTAGTGCACCGATGTTATCTCCAGCTTCAGCATAATCAAGAAGCTTACGGAACATTTCAACACCAGTTACAGTTGATTTACTTGATTCTTCTTGAAGACCAATGATTTCAACTTCGTCTCCAACTTTAACTTGACCGCGCTCAACACGACCTGTAGCAACAGTACCACGACCAGTGATTGAGAATACGTCCTCAACAGGCATCATGAATGGTTTGTCAGTGTCACGTTCTGGAGTTGGTACATATTCGTCAACAGCGTTCATTAGCTCAACGATTCTTTCTTCATACTCTGCATCACCTTCTAGTGCTTTAAGAGCAGAACCTTTGATTACTGGAACATCGTCACCAGGGAAGTCGTATTCAGATAGTAGGTCACGTACTTCCATTTCAACTAATTCTAGTAATTCTTCATCGTCAACCATGTCAACTTTGTTTAAGAATACAACGATAGTTGGAACACCTACGTTACGAGAAAGTAGGATGTGCTCACGAGTTTGTGGCATTGGACCATCAGCAGCAGATACTACTAGGATAGCTCCGTCCATTTGTGCAGCACCAGTGATCATGTTTTTAACATAGTCAGCGTGTCCTGGGCAGTCTACGTGTGCATAGTGACGAGTTTCAGTTTCGTACTCAACGTGAGAAGTAGCGATTGTGATACCACGTTCTCTTTCTTCTGGAGCACCGTCGATTTGGTCATAAGCCATTGCAGTACCTTTACCGCTTTTCTTAGCCATTACAGTTGTGATAGCAGCAGTTAATGTAGTTTTACCATGGTCAACGTGTCCGATTGTACCAATGTTAACGTGTGATTTGGAACGGTCAAATTTTTCTTTAGCCATTTATATTTCCTCCTTTAAATAAATGAAAGATTTTTTAAGTATATGTTGGAGCTAAGAAATAAAACTTGTTTATTTCTTAGCTTACACTAAAAGTTATACTTGAGAATAAAGAAAAAATCAATTATTCTCCAGCGTTTTTCTTAATAATTTCTTCTGCAATGCTCTTTGGTACTTCTTCATAGTGATCAAAGTGCATTGTATATGTTCCACGACCTTGTGTGTTTGAACGCAATGCAGTTGCATATCCAAACATTTCAGAAAGAGGAACCATTGCTCTAATTACTTGAGCATTACCACGAGCTTCCATTCCTTCTACACGTCCACGACGGGAAGTAACGTCACCCATGATATCACCCATGTATTCTTCTGGAACAACAATTTCAACTTTTTCAATTGGTTCTAAAAGTACAGGGTTACATTTATTTTTAGCAGCTTTAAGAGCCATAGATGCAGCTACTTTAAACGCCATTTCGTTTGAGTCTACATCATGGTAGCTACCATCAAATAATGATGCTTTTACATCGATTAATGGATAACCAGCTAATACACCATTTTCCATTGCTTCTCTAACACCTTGTTCAACAGCAGGGATGTATTCACGTGGTACCACACCACCAACGATGTTATTGTTAAATTCAAAGCCAGCGCCTTCTTCGTTTGGCTCAAATTTAATCCAAACGTGACCGTATTGTCCACGTCCACCAGACTGACGTACGAATTTACCTTCGACTTCAGCAGCTGCACGGAATGTTTCACGGTATGCTACTTGTGGAGCACCAACATTCGCCTCTACTTTGAACTCACGCTTTAAACGGTCCACAATGATATCTAAGTGAAGCTCACCCATACCAGAGATGATTGTTTGACCAGTTTCAGGATTTGTTTCAGTTCTGAATGTAGGGTCCTCTTCAGCTAGTTTACCTAACGCAATACCCATTTTATCTTGGTCTGCTTTTGTTTTAGGCTCGATAGCTACAGAGATAACTGGCTCTGGGAATTCCATTGATTCAAGAATTACTAAATTCTTTTCATCACACAATGTGTCACCAGTAGATGTATCCTTTAATCCTACCGCAGCAGCAATTTCACCAGCGTAAACCTTTGAAATTTCTTGACGGTGGTTAGCGTGCATTTGAAGAATACGACCAATACGCTCACGCTTATCTTTAACCGAGTTACGAACATAAGAACCAGAATCTAAAGTTCCTGAGTAAACACGGAAGAAGGTTAACTTTCCAACAAATGGGTCGGTCATAACTTTAAATGCTAGAGCTGCAAACGGTTCATCATCACTTGAAGGACGAGTGATTTTTTCTTCCGTACCAGGAACAGTACCCTCGATTGGAGGAATATCAGTTGGTGCTGGAAGATAATCAATTACACCATCAAGCATTAATTGAACACCTTTGTTTTTAAATGCAGATCCACAGAATACTGGGTAGAATTCTACGCTAAGTGTAGCATTACGAATTGCCTTTTTAAGCTCTTCATTAGAGATTTCTTCTCCCTCTAAGTATCTCATCATTAGATCTTCATCTAACTCAGAAACAGCCTCAATTAGGCTAGTGCGTAATTCTTCTGCCTTATCTTTTAGATCTTCTGGGATTTCACGTGCTTCGTCAACTGTACCAAGATCATCAAGATAATAGTGTGCTTCCATATTAATAAGGTCAATAATACCATTAAATTGGTCTTCAGCACCGATAGGTAATTGCACTGGGTGTGCATTTGCTCCTAAGCGGTCTTTTAATGTACCTACTGAATATAAAAAGTCAGCACCTGTTTTATCCATTTTGTTAACGAAAACAATACGTGGAACACCATAGGTTGTTGCTTGACGCCATACTGTTTCAGTTTGTGGTTCTACACCAGATTGAGCATCAAGTACTGTAACAGCTCCGTCAAGTACGCGTAATGAACGCTCAACTTCTACGGTGAAGTCAACGTGTCCTGGAGTATCAATGATATTGATACGATGGTTTTTCCATTGAGCAGTTGTCGCAGCGGATGTAATCGTGATTCCGCGCTCTTGCTCTTGTTCCATCCAGTCCATTTGGGAAGCACCTTCATGTGTTTCACCAATTTTATGAATGCGTCCTGTATAGAAAAGAATACGCTCAGTTGTAGTGGTTTTACCTGCATCGATGTGTGCCATAATACCAATATTGCGCGTCTTTTCCAAGGAGAACTCTCTTGCCATGTATTCTTCTCCTTCCTGCTAAAGGCTTTATATTTGTTTAAATTACCAACGATAGTGAGCAAACGCTTTGTTTGCTTCTGCCATTTTGTGCATATCTTCGCGCTTCTTAACAGCAGCTCCTGTGTTGTTTGAAGCATCTAGGATTTCGTTAGCTAAACGTTCTTCCATTGTTTTCTCTCCGCGTAAGCGTGCATAGTTAACAAGGTAACGTAAGCCTAAAGTTTGACGACGTTCTGGACGAACTTCAACCGGTACTTGGTAGTTAGAACCACCAACACGGCGTGCACGTACTTCAAGTACAGGCATAACATTTTTCATTGCTTGTTCAAATACTTCCATCGGATTTTGTCCGCTACGCTCTTGAACTAGTTCAAATGCATTATAAAGAATTTTTTGAGCAATGCCTCGTTTACCATCAATCATGATTTGGTTGATTAAACGAGTTACTAGTTTTGAATTATAAAGTGGATCTGGCAAGACATCGCGCTTAGGTACTGGTCCTTTACGTGGCATATGTCCCCCTCCTTTCTTTCATCTGTGTTGTGAACAATCATTATTTCTTCTCTTTAGGGCGTTTTGTACCATATTTAGAGCGTCCTTGCATACGGCCATCTACTCCAGCTGTATCAAGTGCGCCACGTACGATGTGATAACGTACCCCTGGTAAGTCTTTTACACGTCCTCCACGGATTAAAACTACACTGTGTTCCTGTAGATTGTGTCCAATTCCAGGAATGTATGCAGTTACTTCCATGTTGTTTGATAAACGAACACGAGCATATTTACGTAATGCAGAGTTCGGTTTTTTCGGGGTTAGTGTACCAACACGAGTACAAACACCACGTTTTTGTGGAGAGTTTTCATTTGTTAATGATTTCTTGAAGCTGTTGTACCCTTTATTAAGTGCTGGTGAGTCAGATTTCTTAGGTTTGCTTTCGCGACCTTTGCGAACAAGTTGGTTAATTGTAGGCATTTTCGATTTCCTCCCTTCTGGTTTACTAAAAAACAGCTAGTAATCACCCGGTTTGTAATACCACACATCCAGGTGGTTCATCTTGAAGCAAAAAACAAAGCTTTCGCGAGAATCTATCCCGCCAAAACCATCACTTTTTTATTGCTACACTCGATGCGCCAACATCAATTCCGCATGCGGCACCTAGCTTTTTCATGGAATCAACACGCTGACACGGAATGCCCAGCGATTTAGCTAATTCTTCAATCTCTTGTGTTTTTCGCCGATCAGCATCTTCAGCTATAAACACTTCACTTACATGGCCATTTTTCATAGCCTTCAGTGTTTGCTTCATGCCAATTACTAGCTGTGATTTTACTTTCGTCACTTTTTCATAAGACATAATTATATCCTCCAAAGTAACAAGTATAAATCGGAAGCACCTTGAATATATTATCATTCTCGTTTTACAATGTCAACTAGAATTTATAACATTTTGGTGCTTCCGATTATAATTTTTTTATCTAGAAAGCCTTAAACAATCGAAAGCTTAAATCATTTTTCTTACTGTACAGGCTGTTCTACTTCTTCTTCTAATACCTCTTCCGTTTCAACCTTTGGTAGTTGAACTTTTCGGTAACGTTGCATTCCTGTACCTGCTGGAACAAGCTTACCGATAATAACGTTCTCTTTTAGACCTAGTAATTCGTCTCGTTTACCCTTGATTGCAGCATCTGTTAGAACCCTTGTAGTTTCTTGGAAGGATGCAGCAGATAGGAACGAATCAGTTTCTAATGAAGCTTTAGTGATACCTAGTAGTACTGGCTTACCAACTGCTGGTTGGTTACCTTCCATGAGTACTTTATGGTTAGCTTCCTTAAACTGATGCAGCTCAAGTAGAGAACCAGGTAAGACATCCGTATCACCAGCATCAATTACACGTACTTTACGAAGCATTTGTCGTACCATAACCTCAACGTGTTTATCACCAATTTCAACACCTTGCATACGGTATACTCGTTGCACTTCACGTAGCAAGTAATCCTGAACACCTGCAACACCTTGGACACGTATTAATGCCTTTGGATCCACTGATCCTTCTGTAAGCTCCTGTCCGGCAATTACTTCATCACCAACAGAAACCTTAAGTCGAGCATTGTATGGAACGGCATATGAGCGTTGTTCTACTTCACCTTGGATTACAACTTCATGTTTATCCTTCGCTTCATGAATTTCTAAGACTGTTCCATAAATTTCACTAATAACAGCCTGACCTTTCGGGTTACGTGCTTCAAACAACTCCTGAATACGTGGTAAACCTTGTGTAATGTCATCTCCAGCAACCCCACCAGTGTGGAACGTACGCATTGTTAGCTGTGTTCCAGGCTCACCAATCGATTGTGCAGCGATAATTCCAACCGCTTCGCCAACCTCTACCTCAGAGCCTGTTGCTAAATTGCGACCATAACACTTCTTACAAACACCGTGTTTTGTATTACATGTAAACACTGTGCGGATTGTTACTTTTTCAATACCAGCTTCCACAATTTGCTTCGCTTGGTCTTCACTGATGACAGTATCATACTCCACTATTACCTCTTTTGTCTCAGGGTGCACAACTGTTTCAAAAGCTGTACGTCCAACTAATCGGTCGAATAGTGGTTCTATTACCTCATTACCGTCCATTAAAGCGGTAACTGGAAGTCCTCGATCTGTTCCACAATCAGTTTCGCGAACAATTACATCCTGTGCAACATCAACAAGACGACGAGTTAAGTATCCTGAGTCAGCTGTTTTTAATGCGGTATCCGCAAGACCTTTACGCGCACCGTGGGTAGAAATAAAGTACTCTAATACTGTTAAGCCTTCACGGAAGCTTGATTTAATTGGTAATTCAATGATTCGACCAGCCGGGTTAGCCATTAGTCCACGCATACCAGCAAGCTGTGTAAAGTTAGATGCATTACCACGAGCTCCAGAGTCACTCATCATAAAGATTGGGTTACGGTTATCAAGTGATTCCATTAACCTATCCTGAATCGTATCTTTTGCTTGTGACCATATAGCGATAACACGATCATAGCGCTCTTCTTCCGTGATTAGACCACGGCGGAATTGCTTCATTACATTATCAACTTTCTTTTGCGCTTCATTTAGAATTTCTTCTTTTTCTGGTAATACCACGATATCGGAAATACCTACCGTCATACCAGCTGTAGTAGACATGCTAAAACCAAGATCCTTCATACGGTCAAGCATTCTAGATGTTTCCGTAATCTTAAATCGTTTGAACACCTCTGCAATGATATCACCGAGGAATCCCTTCTTAAATGGCTTGATGATTTCTCTCTTTTTAATCTCTTCTTTAATGTTTGTTCCTTTTTCCACAAAATAGTGTTCAGGAGTACGTTGTTCAAGATTAAATTTCGTTGGCTCATTAATATAAGGGAATGAATCTGGCAAAATCTCATTAAAGATTAACTTACCTACTGTTGTTAACAATAATTGATTATTTTGCTCTTCAGTAAATGTTTTGTTGTTCAAAGTAGATGCCTTAACAGCAATACGTGTATGCAAATGAACAAAGCCGTTTTGATATGCAACTCTAGCTTCATTTACATCTGTGACTACTGTACCTTCACCGATAGCACCTTCACGTTCTAGTGTTAAGTAATAGTTTCCTAACACCATATCCTGTGATGGTGTAACAACTGGTTTTCCATCCTTTGGATTAAGAATGTTTTGTGCAGCAAGCATTAACAAACGTGCTTCTGCTTGTGCCTCAGCAGATAGTGGTACGTGAACAGCCATTTGGTCACCATCAAAGTCAGCGTTATAAGCTGTACATACTAATGGATGCAGACGGATTGCACGACCTTCTACTAGTGTTGGTTCAAAAGCCTGTATTCCCAATCTGTGAAGAGTAGGTGCACGGTTAAGTAAAACCGGGTGTTCTTTAATAACGTCTTCTAATACGTCCCAAACATCAGGATGAACACGTTCAATTTTACGTTTAGCTGATTTGATGTTATGTGCAATACCACGCTCTACTAGCTCTTTCATAATAAATGGCTTAAACAGTTCAAGTGCCATTTCTTTTGGTAATCCACATTGATACATTTTTAAGTTTGGACCAACTACAATTACAGAACGTCCAGAGTAATCAACACGTTTTCCAAGTAAATTTTGACGGAAACGACCTTGCTTACCCTTAAGCATATGAGAAAGTGATTTTAATGGACGATTTCCCGGTCCAGTAACTGGACGACCACGACGACCATTATCAATCAAAGCATCAACAGCTTCTTGTAGCATACGTTTTTCGTTTTGCACAATGATACTTGGTGCACCTAAATCTAATAAACGCTTTAGACGATTATTACGGTTAATTACACGACGATATAAATCGTTTAGATCAGAGGTTGCAAAACGTCCACCATCTAACTGAACCATTGGTCTAATCTCTGGTGGAATAACAGGAAGTACATCTAAGATCATCCAAGATGTTTCATTTCCTGAGTTACGGAATGCCTCTAATACTTCTAATCGCTTAATTGCTCTTGTTCTGCGTTGCCCTTGAGCTGTTTTCAGCTCTTCTTTTAATGCATCAACCTCTTTATCAAGGTCAATATCTTGAAGAAGCTTGCGAATAGCCTCCGCACCCATTTGTGCTTTAAACGAAGAACCGTATTTTTCATAATACGTACGGTATTCTTTTTCAGAAAGTAGTTGTTTCTTTTCTAAAGGCGTATTTCCTGGATCTGTAACAATATATGCAGCAAAATAAATAACTTCCTCCAAAGCACGTGGAGACATATCTAATACAAGACCCATTCGACTTGGAATTCCTTTGAAATACCAAATATGTGACACAGGTGCAGCTAATTCAATATGTCCCATACGTTCACGGCGAACTTTAGACTTCGTTACTTCTACACCACAGCGATCACAAACAACACCCTTATAACGAACTCTTTTATATTTTCCGCAATGACATTCCCAGTCTTTCGTTGGACCAAAAATGCGTTCACAGAATAACCCATCTTTCTCTGGTTTCAATGTACGATAGTTAATCGTTTCTGGTTTTTTTACTTCACCATAGGACCATGAACGGATTTTTTCTGGTGAAGCTAGACCAATCTTCATAAATTCAAAATTATTTACATCTAACAAGGGTATACCTCCCTTTTTAATGTCCGTTTTTACGATGAATTACCTTGCTAAGAGCTTATTGGGGGAAGACTAATTAGCTAGTCTATTCCCCCGATAATTAATTTTCTTCAACCTCTAAATTTAACTTGCTTGCCGCCTGTGTATCTTCTTCCTCCAGGTCACGCATTTCAATTTCTGATTCATCACCTGCAAGAATCTTAACGTCAAGACCAAGACTTTGTAATTCTTTAATTAATACTTTAAAGGATTCTGGTACACCAGGCTCTGGTACATTGTCACCTTTAACAATAGCTTCATACGTCTTCACACGTCCAACTACATC
Organism: Ornithinibacillus bavariensis; assembly: GCF_050433565.1. NCBI lineage: Bacteria > Bacillati > Bacillota > Bacilli > Caryophanales > Bacillaceae > Ornithinibacillus > Ornithinibacillus bavariensis. The sequence goes on along the minus strand of NZ_JBNPWZ010000014.1, from coordinate 23,474 downwards.
ATCAGACTTAACTGTTAGAATTTCTTGAAGCGTATAAGCAGCACCATAAGCTTCTAGTGCCCATACCTCCATCTCACCGAAGCGCTGACCACCGAACTGAGCTTTACCACCCAACGGTTGTTGCGTAACAAGTGAGTACGGACCAGTTGAACGTGCATGTAATTTATCGTCAACCATGTGTGCTAGTTTAATCATATACATAACCCCAACAGACACACGGTTATCAAAAGGCACACCAGTTCTTCCGTCATAAAGTATGGATTTTGCATCACGAGGCATTCCAGCTTCTTCTAATGTATCCCAAACGTCTTGTTCGGTAGCACCATCGAATACCGGTGTTGCAACATGAATGCCTAACTGTCTTGCAGCCATACCTAAATGCAGCTCAAACACCTGTCCGATGTTCATACGCGAAGGTACCCCTAGAGGGTTAAGCATAATGTCAACGGGTGTACCGTCAGGAAGGAATGGCATATCTTCTTCCGGCAAAATACGAGAAATAACACCCTTATTTCCGTGACGACCAGCCATCTTATCCCCTTCATGAATTTTACGCTTTTGGACAATATAAACACGTACTAATTCATTGACACCTGGTGGTAATTCGTCCCCATCCTCACGATTAAACACTTTAACATCAAGGACAATTCCACCTGCACCATGTGGCACACGTAGAGAAGTATCACGCACCTCACGTGCCTTTTCACCAAAGATTGCATGAAGTAAACGCTCTTCAGCAGATAGTTCTGTAACTCCCTTAGGTGTCACTTTACCGACTAGGATATCACCATCAGAAACTTCAGCACCAATCCGAATAATTCCTTGTTCGTTTAGATTTTTAAGTGCTTCTTCACCAACATTCGGAATATCTCTAGTGATTTCTTCTGGTCCAAGCTTTGTATCACGAGCTTCAGATTCATATTCCTCAATATGAATAGAAGTATATACATCATCTTTTACAAGGCGCTCACTCATAATGATAGCATCCTCGTAGTTGTATCCTTCCCAAGTCATAAACGCAACTAAAACATTACGTCCAAGTGCTAGTTCACCTTTTTCCATAGAAGGACCGTCAGCAAGAACTTCACCCTTGGTCACACGATCCCCTTCCTGAACGATAGGGCGTTGATTGTAGCAAGTACCTTGGTTAGAACGAATGAATTTTTGAAGCTTATAGCGATCTGTATCACCTTTTACTTCTTTTCCATCGACAACAGCAACTCGACGAACAATAACTTCTTTAGCTTCCACACGTTCCACAATTCCATCGTGCTTACAAATGATAGCAGCACCAGAGTCTTTACCAGAAACATACTCCATTCCAGTACCAACAATTGGAGCTTCTGGACTAAGTAGTGGAACAGCCTGACGTTGCATGTTCGCTCCCATTAGCGCACGGTTTGAGTCATCGTTTTCTAAGAATGGAATACACGCTGTCGCAGCAGATACAACCTGCTTCGGCGATACATCCATATAGTCAATCTTCTCGCGTGGAACAACTGTGTTCTCACCACGAAAACGAGAAATAACCTCTTCGTCAGCAAATGTACCGTCATCATTTAAGCGAGCATTTGCTTGTGCAACAATATAATTATCCTCTTCATCTGCAGTTAGATAATCAATTTGATTGGTTACTTTACCAGTGTCAGGATCAACACGACGGTAAGGCGTTTCAATAAAACCAAATTTATTAACCTTTGCATAGGATGATAAGGAGTTAATTAATCCAATATTCGGTCCCTCAGGTGTTTCAATTGGACACATACGACCATAATGCGAATAGTGAACGTCACGCACCTCGAAACCAGCACGTTCACGAGTTAAACCACCCGGTCCTAATGCTGACAAACGACGCTTATGTGTTAGTTCAGCAAGCGGGTTAGTCTGGTCCATAAACTGAGATAGCTGTGAGCTACCAAAGAATTCCTTAATTGACGCGATAACCGGACGAATATTGATCAGTTGCTGTGGAGTTACACTAGACGTATCCTGAATAGACATACGTTCACGGACTACCCGCTCCATTCGAGATAAACCGATACGGAACTGATTTTGTAATAGTTCCCCAACCGAACGAAGTCTACGGTTACCTAGGTGATCGATATCATCCGTATCCCCAACATGGTGTAGTAGATTAAAGAAATAGCTAATCGAAGCTAAAATGTCAGCAGGTGCAATGTGCTTAACACTAGAATCGATATGTGCATTCCCAATAACATTAAGTGCTCTTTCACCACTCGGATCAGTTGGGTCGACAATCTTAATCGATTGAATTCGAATTGGATCCTCTAAAACTCCATCATGCGGCTCTAGTATTCTCTCTCCCAAGATTACATCATTTTCTTCAATGTACGGGATTAATTTATCTAATAATCTACGCTCCACTTTATCGCCAGCCTGTGCTAAAACTTCACCAGTTTCAGGGTCGACAATCGGTTCAGCTAGTACCTGGTTAAACAAGCGATTTTTAATATGAAGCTTCTTGTTTATTTTATAACGACCAACATGTGCAAGATCATAACGCTTAGGATCGAAGAAGCGTGAAATAAGCAAGCTTTTTGCATTCTCAACAGTTGGTGGTTCTCCTGGACGTAGACGCTCATAGATTTCAAGAAGTGCTTTTTCAGTCGTTTCTGTATTATCCTTTTCTAATGTATTCATTAGATATTCGTTTTCACCGATTAAATCAATTATTTCTTGATCCGTACCAAATCCAAGAGCACGTAACAGCACTGTGATTGGCAATTTACGTGTACGGTCAATACGAACATAAGCAACATCTTTAGCATCCGTTTCAAATTCTAACCAAGCTCCTCGGTTTGGAATAACGGTTGCAGCGACGCCCCTTTTTCCGTTTTTATCAATTTTTTCGTTGAAGTAAACGCTCGGCGAACGAACAAGCTGTGATACGATAACACGTTCTGCTCCATTAATGATGAACGTACCTGTATCCGTCATGAGAGGGAAGTCTCCCATAAAGACTTCTTGCTCCTTCACTTCACCAGTTTCATTGTTGATCAAACGAACCTTCACACGAAGCGGAGCATTGTAAGTTACATCTCTTTCTTTTGATTCATCTACTGGATATTTCGGTTCACCTAAGCTATAATCTACAAACTCAAGTGATAGATTACCTGTAAAATCCTCAATTGGAGAAATGTCCTGAAACATCTCTCGCAAACCTTCTTCCATAAACCATTGATATGAAGCGGTTTGGATTTCGATTAGATTCGGCAATTCTAATACTTCACTGATGCGCGCATAACTTCTACGCTTTCGGTGCCGTCCATACTGAACTAGTTGACCTGTCAACTGCTTCACCTCTCAAATCATGCTTATTTTGATTATGAGCAATGCTCATAGTTAAAAATAATATATTGTTAGAGAACAACTACCTCCATAACAGGAAGCTATGTTCTCACAACTGCATTAAATAAACTTACCTCACAAGTAATACTTACAACAGGTGAAATTGCATCCTTTAGCTCCATTTCACCGAAACAAAATATTACTTGCCATACCTAAAATTATGGGGTATCATTTTAAAAAGAAAAGAAATAACCTAATTTTAATCTAGATTAAATGAGAAAAATAGATAGAACGCACTAAAAAACTCGATTCTATCATTGTTTCCGATAACCAGTGAATTATACACTTTTCTTCCTTTGATAACAAATTCCTCTTGACAAAGGTTTCCCATATTAGCATTTTATTATATTACCACATTTTAAAATAGAAAGTCAATCCTTTACCGCTCGCAAAATATAATACCCTTTACTGCGCTCTATAGTTTCACAGTTTCCAAATAAAGCTTCTATTTTTTCAATTGCTGAAGGTGCACCTTGCTTTTTTTGAATAACAACCCAAAGCTCTCCACCCTTATGCAATCTATCCTTCGAACCTTCAAACATTCCATGAACTACTTTTTTACCTGCTCGAATCGGCGGATTAGTTAAGATAGCAGCAAAAGAACGTTCTTTCAAACTAGAAAACTGATTGCTTATTACTATTTCTACATTATGTATGCCGTTTTGTTCTGTATTCGTTTTCGCTAGAGATAATGCACGTTCATTTACATCAGCCATGACAACCGTTCTTTCAGGCATCTCATTAGCAATAGCCACCCCAATTGGACCATACCCACAGCCTAAATCCAATATATCCCCTGGTACTTGTGGCGGAGTGAACGTTTCAACTAATAATCTTGTACCGAAGTCGACCTCGTTTTTTGAAAAAACACCTACATCACTAGAAAATACATAGTTTTTTCCACGCAGTTTATAATTCCATGTCATGGGTGAACTTTTTGATTGGGGTTTTTGTGAAAAGTAATGCTCAGTCATTTGGGCACCTACTTTACCTATAATATGTCATAATGAAGTTTCTATAATTAAATGTAGAGCCCGTCGATTAATACGACGAGCTCATTTAATTTTTTAATGAAGTTAGTATGATTGATTATTTTACTTCTACAGTAGCGCCAGCTTCTTCAAGCTTACCTTTAACTTCTTCAGCTTCTTCTTTAGAAACGCCTTCTTTAACTGCTTTAGGAGCGTTATCAACTAAGTCTTTAGCGTCTTTTAAGCCAAGACCAGTGATTTCGCGAACTGCTTTAACAACTTTAATTTTAGAAGCACCAGCATCAGCAAGTACAACATCAAATTCAGTTTTTTCTTCAGCAGCGCCACCAGCAGCTGCTCCACCAGCAACAGCAACAGGAGCCGCAGCAGTTACTCCAAATTCTTCTTCAATAGCTTTAACAAGATCATTAAGATCTAGGACAGACATTTCTTTAATAGCATCGATAATTTGCTCTTTAGTCATTTTATATTTCCTCCTAATAATTTAATTTTATAGTTGTTCGAACAGCATTCGATTGTAAATCAAATTATGCGCCTTGTTCTTCTTTTTGTTCCGCAATAGCTTTTGTAACGTAAGCAAAGTTGCGAATTGGTGCTTGAAGCACGCTGAGTAGCATAGATACCATACCTTCGAAGTTTGGTAGATCTGCAAGCTCCTTGATTTGTTCAAGTGATACAATCTTACCTTCTAGTACGCCACCTTTGATTTCTAAAGCATCATGGTCTTTAGCAAAATTGCTTAGGATTTTAGCTGGCGCAATTACATCTTCATTACTGAATGCAATAGCAGTAGGTCCTACTAGAACTTCATTTAACTCTGACAGATTTGCATCATCAGCAGCTCTACGTGTCATTGTATTTTTATAAACCTTAAATTCAACACCCGCATCACGAAGCTCTTTACGTAATTGAGTCACCTCAGCAACATCAAGACCACGGTAGTCAACTAAAACAGTTGATTTACTATCACGTAATTTATCAGCGATTTCTTGTACTAGTTGTTGTTTTGATTCCATTACCTTTGACATTGTTCCACCTCCCGTTAGTTTTGTCCATTATACCGCTCTAGGTTCATTCATAAAAAGAGCCCCCATGTAGACATGAAGGCTCCTAAAAAACAAATTCATCTATTTGTTTCAATCACCTCGGCAGGACATTAAGCGATTGCTCGCACCTGCTGTCTACGGTACAACGTATTCAATTTATTAAGCGATATTTAGTATACCGAATTGACCAATAAAAGTCAATTACCAATTAACGGTAGTTTGTAACATCAACTTTAATTCCAGGTCCCATTGTAGAGGTAATTGCTACATTTTTCATGTAGATTCCTTTTGCAGCTTGTGGTTTAACTTTGATGATAGTTTCTACTAACGCGTCAAAGTTTTCAACAAGTTTTTGGTTATCAAAAGAAATTTTACCGATAGGAACATGGACGTTCGATTGCTTATCTACACGATACTCAACCTTACCAGCTTTAATTTCCTTCACTGCTTTTTCCACTTCGAATGTAACTGTACCAGTTTTAGGGTTTGGCATTAGACCTTTAGGTCCAAGCACACGACCTAGTTTACCAACTTCAGCCATCATGTCAGGAGTAGCTACGATTACATCAAACTCAAACCAGCCTTGGTTAATTTTGTTGATTAAATCTTGATCTCCAACATAATCTGCTCCAGCAGCTTCAGCTTCTTTAGCTTTATCACCTTTAGCAAATACTAGAACGCATTGTGTTTTACCAGTACCGTGTGGCAATACGAAAGCACCACGAATTTGTTGGTCAGCTTTCTTAGGATCAACACCTAAACGGAATGCAACTTCAACAGTTTCATCAAATTTAGCTTTAGCTGTTTCCTTTAGTAGAGAAACAGCTTCATTTATTTCATAAGCTTTAGAACGATCAACAAGCTTAGCAGCTTCTTGATATCTCTTACCTCTTTTAGCCATTATTTATTTCCTCCTCTATTGTGGTAATAACGGTTGTACCTCCCACTTATAAAAGCCCGAACAGCTTTTATAAAGCACTAATACAAATAAGAAAATGGTATTTCTTATTCATGAAAAAGGTTGCGCGAAACGGATGACCATTACCGCAACCCTTTAGTGTACATTAGAGTATTAGTCTTCAATAACAATACCCATGCTACGTGCAGTACCTTCAACCATGCGCATCGCTGCTTCTACATCAGCGGCGTTTAAATCAGGCATTTTGGTTTCTGCAATTTCTCTTACTTTATCACGTTTTAAAGTCGCAACCTTATTTTTATTAGGTTCTCCAGATCCCGAATCTAGACCAGCTGCTTTCTTAAGCAATACAGCTGCAGGTGGAGTTTTCGTAATAAATGTAAATGAACGGTCTTCAAACACAGTGATTTCAACCGGAATAATTAAACCAGCTTGATCTTGCGTACGAGCATTAAATTCCTTACAGAATCCCATGATATTAACACCGGCTTGACCAAGTGCAGGTCCTACTGGTGGTGCTGGGTTAGCTTTACCAGCTGGAATTTGCAATTTAACTAATTTGATTACTTTTTTAGCCACGAGACACACCTCCTTAAAGTCCGTGATGTGGTAATTGGGGATATTCCCCTCCCACTCATTTTTAGCCCTAACATTTGGTTAGAGGGCATGAATAACACAAGAATTTTAGCACGAAAATGAAAAATATGCAAGACTTTCAAGAAATATTTATCCTTATATTTTCTCGATTTGTGAGAAATCCAATTCTACAGGAGTCTCTCTACCAAACATATTCACATGAACCTTAACCTTCTGCTTATCCACATCAATTTGTTCAATCGAACCGGTAAAGTTAGCAAAAGGTCCATCCATAACTCTTACATTTTCTTTTAATTCGAAGTCTACTTGAACTACAGGTTCCGCCATTCCCATACGCTTAAGAATAGCTTCCGCTTCGCCAGGTAGTAATGGGGTTGGCTTTGTACCACCACCACTAGAACCGATAAAGCCAGTAACTCCTGGAGTATTGCGAACAACATACCAAGAATCGTCTGTCATAATCATTTCGGTTAGAACATAACCAGGAAATACCTTTTTCTTTTGTACTTTCTTTTTACCGTTTTTTATTTCTGTTTCTTCTTCCTCAGGAACAATGACACGGAAAATTTTATCTTCCATACCCATTGTTTCTACTCGTTTTTCCAGGTTTGCTTTTACTTTATTTTCATACCCTGAATATGTATGAACAACATACCAATTTTTCTCCATAATAATAGGACCTTACGTCCTTCCCTCCCTTTGGGTAGATTCACCATTTCAAATAAGGCTTTATTCGCAAAAAGCCTATTATCATAAATTAGGAGATAATGAGACTTTCTCAGAAGCTGCTATGAGGGTCCCCATCACAACCACCAATACAAAAAGAGCCTAAATTAAAAAAAGCCTATTAAAAAAACCCGTATTATCCGGGTTTTTAGCAACAGTCGCTATCCATCTTTCATTATAGCATAATTATAAGAATTTTATTCAAAAAATAAGTTCAAAAATTGAGAGATTCCTAAATCGATAAGCCCAAAGAAAACAGCCATAAATACAACGGTTGAAACTACAACAATGGTATAGCTAGATAATTCCTTTCCCTTTGGCCAACTAACTTTCTTCATTTCTCTAGAGACATTTTTTAGAAATTTAAACATGTTTGTACCCCCCAAACTCAGGCGTGGATTCCACTTATCTAAAAATTATTTTGTTTCGCGATGCAATGTATGTTGTCCACATGTTTTGCAAAATTTTCGCACTTCCATGCGTGAAGCTTGTGTGGATACATTTTTACTAGTTGTGTAATTTCTGCTGGAGCATATTGCACACGCTAATGTGATTTTCTTCGTCATCATATCACCCCAAATTAGGGTTTTTTCTCATTTTAATGTAGCACGGTTGTCCAATTGTGTCAACGATACTTATAAGCTTAGTTCATTCGTTTCCATCAGTTGTTCCAGCTTTCGTTTTACTCGCTGCAACGCATTATCAATCGATTTTACGTGCCTATTTAACTCGACAGAAATTTCTTGATATGTCTTACCTTCTAAGTATAAATGGAGTACCCCTTTTTCAAATTCACTCAGTAACTCTGAAAGCTTTAGTTCCATATCGCCAAAATTTTCTCGGTTAACCAATAGCTCCTGTGGATCAATCGCCCTAGAGCCAGCGATAACGTCAAGTAATGTTCGATCGGATTCTTCATCATAAATAGGCTTGTCCAACGAAACATAAGAATTTAATGGAATATGTTTCTGCCTCGTAGCAGTCTTAATAGCCGTTATAATTTGTCTCGTAATACATAATTCCGCAAATGCTTTAAAGGATGTCAATTTATCCTCATTATAATCCCGAATTGCCTTATAAAGGCCAATCATGCCTTCTTGGATAATGTCTTCTTTATCAGCACCAATTAGAAAATAAGTTCTAGCTTTAGCCCGGACAAAGTTCTTATACTTATGAATTAAATAATCCAATGCCTCATTATCTCCTTGATGGATTAGCTCTAAAACTTCATCATCATCAAGCTTGAGTAATTTGTCATTGTCTTTGATTAATTGCTTGATGTTCACCCGGAAAGCCCCCTTGACAAATTAGTCAATATTACAAACATTATACAGTAAGCACCTTAATAACACAATAGCCTAAATTTTCTAGACAAATGCATGGGCGCCATGATATTTATTCCCCTCTTCGCCATTTTTCAAACTTTTCTAGAACATCATCAGATAAAGGTATTTTAGATTTCGGCATGGTTTTGAGGTGCTGTGACACATTGTGACTAATTTCCCTTTCAAGCTCCGCCAATTCCAGTGACAATTCCCGTGCAGACTTCCTTAGAGCACCTTGCCCAAAAATAATTCGTTGCTCTGCATAATCAGAGGTTGCAACATAAACCTGTGTCTGGACATTCTTTAACCTCTTAACTAGGCGCTCAATGCATTCGTCAGCTGTTTCCTTTTCCTTCGTATAGATTATTTCTACTTTGTATTGCTTCAATTTATTTTCAATACCACGCACATAATACGCATCAAATACAATAATTACCCTGTGACCCGAGTATGCTTGATATTCTGCCATCATCTCGATTAATTTATCTCGTGCTTGTCCCAAATCCTTCTTCTTTAGTTGTTTCAACTCATCCCAATCGCCAATAATGTTGTAGCCATCCACTATTAATACCACCATGGTTACTCACCAATCGGATATCTTTTACGATACACCTCATACAATAGCAAGCTACAGGCAACAGAAGCATTAAGAGAAGAGACTTTTCCTTTCATCGGAAGACTTACAGTCCAATCACACTTTTCACGCACCAGTCTACTCATACCCTTTCCTTCATTACCGATAACAAGAGCTATCGGCAATGCGCCATCGAGCTTTCGATAGTCCTCTGTTGCCTCCGCTTCCGTCCCAACCACCCAGACATTTCGTTCCTTTAACTCCTCAATTGTCTGAGCAATATTTGTCACTCGTACAACAGGAATATGTTCTAATGCCCCAGCTGCTGTCTTGGCCACCGTTGCCGTTAGACCTACAGACCTTCTTTTCGGAATGATAACACCATGCGCTCCAGTAGCATCAGCCGTCCTTAGGATAGAGCCTAAATTATGTGGATCCTCCAGTTCATCAAGAATAATAAAAAATGGGCTTTCCTCTCGTTCTTTGGCTCGTTCAAACAATTCATCTAATGATGCGTAATCATAAGGAGCCACATATGCGATAACCCCTTGATGGTTACCATCTGAGAGCTGATCTATTTTATTCTTTGGGACTTTTTGTACGATTGTACCTGCTGACTTGGCTAATTGGTTTATTTTTCCTTGTGCATTTGCATTTAACTGATCTGAGATTAATACTTTATTGACTGAACGACCAGATTTAAGCGCCTCAACAACTGGATTTTTACCAATAATTATTTCCTTTTCCATTAGTTATTCCTCCTTTCTATGTAGTCGATTGCTTGCTTCATTAACTCATTTAAGCGCGTTTCTTCTTTTGATAAATAGTAATATCCAAGCAACGCTTCAAAAGCAGTACTATAACGATATGTTTGCACACTTGTATTTTTCGGAATAGAACCAGATTTTGCATTTCTTCCTCTTGCTACAATCGCTTCTTCTTCCTCTGTAAGTAATTTCTCTTCCAGCCAATTCAATAGGACAGCAGCTTGGGCTTTTGCAGAAACAAAGGTTATCGCTTCCTTATGCAAATCATTCGGCTTGACTGTCCCCTTCCCTAATAAATACTCTCGAACAAAAACCTCATAAACCGCATCGCCCATATAGGCAAGGGCTAGGCTTTTCATTAGTCTGATATCGTTGTTCATTTCCTAGCCTCTCTTCCAGCGCACTCCTTGTGGTGTATCTTCTAGAATAATACCTTTCTCCTTAAGAAGATCACGAATTTCATCTGCACGATTAAAGTCTCGATTCTTTCTAGCATCATTACGTTCTTGGATTAACTCCTCAATGACCTCATCTAGTAGTGTTTCTTCTTCCTTAATTGTAATGCCCAAAATATCAAGGAAGGTTAAAATGGTTTCCTGAAACAGATTGATTACCTCAACTGATGTGTGATCTTGATTTAAGTACACATTTGCTTCTTTTGTTAGGTCAAAAAGAACAGAAATAGCATTTGCCGTATTTATATCATCGTCCATTTCAGCTTCAAAGCGTTTTTTGAAATCATCAATTTTCTCTAACCATTCATCGGCCTGATAATCAAGATTTGTACTAGATGCCTTTCGATGCTCTAAATTTTGATAGGATGTTTTTACTCGTTCCAGACTGTTTTTCGCAGATTCTAATAGATCATTTGAAAAATTGATCGGGTGACGATAATGTACACTTAACATAAAGAACCGAATAACATTTGGGTCATGCTCTGCTAGAAGATCCCTTGTTAATACAAAGTTACCAAGTGACTTGGACATTTTCTCATTATTAATATTAATATACCCATTATGCATCCAATAGTTTGCAAAGGACTTCCCATTATTTGCCTCAGATTGTGCTATTTCATTCTCATGATGTGGGAACGTCAAATCTTGGCCTCCTGCATGGATATCTATCGTCTCGCCTAGGTATTTTTTAGCCATTGCCGAGCATTCGATATGCCAACCAGGACGACCTTTGCCCCAAGGAGAATCCCATGAAATTTCGCCCTCTTTTGCGGCCTTCCATAAAGCAAAATCTAATGGATCATCCTTTTTTTCCCCTATTTGGATTCTAGCACCAGAACGTAATTCATCGATGGATTGATGGGATAGCTTTCCATACCCATCAAATGCTCTAGGCTTGAAGTAAACATCCCCATCTGCTTCATATGCATAGCCTTTCTCTACTAAGCTTTCGATAAAATGAATAATGTCCTGCATCGTATCTGTTACTCTTGGGTTATGGGATGCCTTTTTCACGCCTAATCTACTAACATCTTCTAAATACGCATCGATATACCGATTAGATACATCAAAAACATTTTCGCCAAGCTCATTGGCAGTTTTAATAATTTTATCGTCAACATCGGTAAAGTTGAGCACATAGTTAACGTCAAACCCTTTGTATTCTAGATATCTCCTAACCGTATCAAACACAATAGCAGGACGGGCATTCCCTATATGAATATAGTTGTATACGGTTGGTCCGCAAACATACATCCGTACTTTCCCTTCCTCAATTGGCTGAAACGCTTGCTTTTCCCTTGTCAGTGTATTATAAATTTTTATCGACATGATTTATTTCCCTTCTTTCAATTTAGCTATTTCTGCTTTTAATAGTTCAATTTCCTCTTGCATTTTTGAACATGTATCAGCAACTGGATCTGGTAACTTATGATGATCTAAATCGCGTCTTACTTTCTCTCCGTTTTGAATGACAACCTTGCCCGGAATCCCTACAACAGTTGAATGGTCGGGAACATCCTTTAATACAACAGAGCCAGCACCAATCTTAGCACTCTCACCAACGGTAATTGATCCTAGCACCTTTGCTCCCGAGGCAATCAGTGCATTATCCTTTATCGTTGGATGACGCTTCCCTTTTTCCTTTCCAGTTCCCCCTAGTGTAACTCCCTGGAATATCGTAACATTATCACCGATTTCACAAGTCTCTCCAATGACAACGCCCATCCCATGGTCAATAAATAAACGTCTACCTATTTTCGCACCTGGATGTATTTCAATTCCTGTAAAAAAGCGGCTTATCTGGGAAATGGCTCTTGCAATAAAATATAGCTTTCGCTTATAAAACGCATGTGCAATTCGGTGAGACCATACAGCATGCAGTCCGGAATAAGTTAAAAATACCTCCAGATATGTTCTGGCAGCAGGATCCTGTTCAAAGACCACATCCATATCTTCCTTCATGCGTTTAAACATTCCCATCCATATCCCTCTTTCCCCATATAAAATTATTCGTTACACTTTTATATATAAAAAAAACGTCTCTGTGTTTAAAACACAGAGACGCTCTAAGCGCGGTTCCACTCTGTTTGAAGGTACCAGTAAGTATCCTTCCAACTTAACTCTATTAACGGTAGAGAACCGCCGCTATGTACTATTACTTCCATAACGGACTCCAAGGGGCACTTCATAGTTAGTGGTTAAAATCACTCCCAGCCTATGGTGATTCTCTCTGTGTAACCATCTAGCTACTACTTTCCCTCTTCCACGTTCCTTTATTTTATTGTAGTAATACTATATTATAATTTGCCCTAAATGTGAATTAGATCGCTTCGATTTTTATGCTCCTAATTCCTTCAATAAGGTGTCCAATCGCTCTAAAATTACTTCCTTGCCTAGTAGCTCAATTGCTAATGGAAGCTCTGGACCATGAGTTTGGCCAGTAGTTGCAACACGAATTGGCATAAATAGCTTTTTACCACGATGCCCTGTCTCTTTTTGTGTGGCCTTTATTTGATCTTTAATTGTATCCTTATTAAATTCATCTAAATGAATCAATTTATCGGTAAATACCTGTAATACCTCAGGTACTTGTTCTTCTGCTAATATCGCTTTAGCTTCTTCATCATACTGAACAGTTTTTGAAAAGAACATTTCAGATAGTTCTACAATTTCTTCACCATAGCGTAATTGCTCTCGATACAGTCCAATTACCTTCTCTGCCCAGATTCTTGTTTCCTCATCCATATTCTCTGGTATGCGACCTGCATCAATTAAATGTGGCATTGCTAATTCAATTACCTTATCTAAATCTGTAGCTTTAATATATTCATTGTTCATCCACTTTAATTTTTGAACATCGAATATAGCCGGCGAAGTGGATAGTCGCTCTGGATCAAATATTTCAACGAGCTTTTCTTGACTAAATATTTCTTCCTCTCCTACTGGAGACCATCCGAGTAAAGCAATAAAATTAAATAGTGCTTCAGGTAAATACCCAAGGTTTTTGTATTGCTCAATAAACTGAATGATATGAGAGTCACGCTTACTTAACTTTTTACGGTTTTCATTAAGAATCAACGTCATGTGACCAAACTTTGGCGCCTCCCAACCAAATGCTTGGTAAATCATCAACTGTTTCGGAGTATTAGAAATATGCTCTTCACCACGAAGAACATGGGTAATATTCATTAAATGGTCATCAATGGCTACAGCAAAGTTATAAGTTGGTACACCATTTTTCTTAACCATTACCCAGTCACCGATATCACTTGATTCAAATTTAATCGTTTCACGAACGATATCATCAAATACGTAAGTTACATTGTCTGGAACACGGAAACGAATACTTGGCTTACGTCCCTCTGCTTCAAAGGCAGCAATTTGTTCTGGTGTCAAATTACGATGTTTTCCAGAATACTTAGGTGCTTGTCCTTTTGCTATCTGTTCTTCTCGTTCCTGCTCAAGTTCCTCTTCTGACATATAGCATTTGTAAGCAAGGCCCATCTCTAATAGCTCATTAACATATTTATTATAAATATCTAAGCGTTCCATTTGGCGATAAGGACCATAATTGCCTCCAACATCGGCACCTTCATCCCAGTCTACACCAAGCCATTTTAAAAACTTAAGCTGACTCTCTTCTCCACCTTCAACATTACGTTTTTCATCTGTATCTTCAATACGAATAATAAATTTGCCATTAAAATGTTTAGCATATAAGTAATTAAATAATGCAGTACGAGCATTTCCTATATGTAAATGTCCAGTTGGACTTGGTGCATAACGCACACGTACTTCATTTGTCATAGTTAGTCTCTTCCTTCTTTTATTGGATTTGTTATAAAATATCTTAGTATAAAGACAGCTTGGTGGTGGCTGAATGTATTATTGCTAGTAAGAAAAATTTGGTGTACCGAGTAGTCCATTACACAAGGGCTCACCGCCACCAAACGGAAAGCGAAGTGTACTTATGCAGCGGTAAACACACGTAACAAAACACAAGTATTTAATTCCCTATAACATTATAACAAAAAGTGATAACACTGACTGTTATCACTTTATTTATTGTCAATCTCCAATATAAGTTATACCCTTTTTACAATGCTTTTTCAAGTAATTTTGGTTTAGCAAAAATCATACGTCCTGCTGATGTTTGTAAAACACTAGTTATAAGTACTTCAATTGTTTTTCCGATATAATTTCTACCTTCTTCTACAACAATCATGGTGCCGTCATCTAAATATGCAATCCCTTGATTCTGTTCCTTTCCGTCCTTGATAACTTGTACCAACAGTTCTTCACCAGGTAGGACAACAGGCTTAACTGCATTTGCAAGATCATTGATATTAAGAACGTGAACACCTTGAAGATCGCAAACCTTATTTAAGTTAAAATCATTTGTTACAACAATACCATCGATAACCTTCGCAAGCTTTATAAGTTTGCTGTCTACCTCTTGAATATCTTCAAAATCACCTTCATAGATTTCTACCTTAATAGGTAGTTCCTTTTGAATTCGATTTAGCACGTCTAATCCTCTTCTACCACGATTCCGCTTAAGAACATCTGATGAATCTGCAATATGCTGAAGCTCACCGAGAACAAACTGAGGGATGATAATTGTTCCTTCTAAAAAGTTAGTTTGGCAAATATCTGCAATTCGACCATCAATAATAACACTAGTATCTAGTATTTTAGGTCGAGGTAGATTTAGTTCATTTGTTTCACCATCTGATGATGTCCGCTTCTTTTCCTTACGGTTAATGGTTAACAAATTCAATAATTCATCCCGTCGTCTAAATCCAACCTGGAAGCCAAAATAACCTAATAGAATTGTAATAAATAGTGGAATAACCTTTGAAACAAATTCGATATTGATTTCTTGAATCGGTAAATTAATTAAAAATGCAGTAACCAGACCAATAATTAATCCTAAACTCCCGAATAATAGATCACCTATCGGAATCCTTACTAATCCCTCTTCAATCCACCTTAAAAAGTCTACAATATAATTAGCAATCCAATAAGAAATGACGAAAAATATAATTGCACCTAATGCAGCCCCTAAATATGGTGAATCAATCCAGGTTATATTCGAGAAATTTAATAGCCTAATAAAATATGGTATATATAAATACCCAATGGTACCACCCGAAATGATAAAGAATAAGTGAACAATTTTTTTCAGCACCACTGTCACCTCCTAACCATTATTATTACCTATAAACTTAAAATAATAACCATTATTTACAAATTAGATTAGTACTTTACCATAATAGCACAGCTAATAAAAACAATCAAATTGGCAAAATATAAATTTTACCATATACAGAATTCCAAGTCAATCAAAATTCGACAAAATTCTATTATTTTCTGCGATTGTTATCTAACCAACCCTATATTCAACGCATCCTGTATGCTTTTCACCCCTACAACCTGAATATCTGCCGGAGGAGTCCATCCATCTAGATTGTTTTCTGGACAGAAAACCCGACTAAAACCTAATTTAGCAGCCTCCTGAACACGCTGTTCTATTCTTGATACACGTCTTATCTCTCCGGTTAAGCCTACTTCGCCAATAAAAATATCATCTGGTCTTGTCGGAATATCTCGAAAACTGGAGGCAATACTTACTGCGATTGCTAAATCTATTGCCGGCTCGTCCAATTTCACACCACCAGCTACCTTAATATAAGCATCCTGGTTCTGAAGCATGAGCCCTACTCTTTTTTCTAATACGGCCATTAATAATGGAACACGGTTATGATCTACACCTGTAGCCATTCTTCTTGGGTTACCAAAGCTAGTTGGGGAAATTAATGCTTGTATTTCTACCAAAACAGGCCTTGTACCTTCCATCGATGCAACAACTGTAGAGCCCGCGGCACCTTGTGAACGTTCCTCTAAAAATATCTCCGAAGGGTTCATAACTTCCCGTAGTCCCTCTTCCTTCATTTCAAAAATGCCCATTTCATTCGTGCTACCAAAACGATTTTTTACCCCGCGAAGTATGCGATAAGTATGATGTCTTTCTCCCTCAAAATAAAGAACTGCATCCACCATATGCTCCAATAGTCGCGGCCCAGCAATAGCGCCGTCCTTCGTAACATGTCCCACAATAAATATTGGAACACCGCTTGTTTTTGCGATACGCATTAATTCGCTGGTGCATTCCCTTACTTGTGAGACACTTCCCGGAGCACTAGCAATCTCTTCTCGATAAATAGTCTGAATAGAGTCAATGACGACAAATGATGGTTTGAGTTGTTCGATATGATTTGCTATTGCTAACAGATTTGTTTCGGAAAGTATATAAAGCAAATCAGATTTTACCCCTAGACGATCTGCTCGTAGCTTCGTTTGACGAATCGACTCCTCACCGGAAATATAAAGGACTGGCAGCTCTTTCTCTGCAAGCTGCGAAGATACTTGTAATAATAGTGTCGATTTCCCAATACCAGGGTCTCCACCAATTAACACGAGTGATCCTGCGACAATTCCACCACCTAAGACACGGTTAAGCTCCTTCGATTTTGTCGTAATCCTTGGTTCTTTTTGCGACACTATTTCTGTTATTTTTTGGGGTTTACTTCCAGCAGTTGTTACACCACTAAAGGTGTGTCTACTCTGCTTTCCTGTCATCTCTATTTCTTCAACAAATGTATTCCAATTATGACAGCCAGGACATTTTCCAAGCCACTTAGCTGACTCATAGCCACAATCTTGACAGACAAATTTTGTTTTAAGTTTTGCCAACCTACTCATTCCTTTCGGCTATCTCTATTATATACGTTTTTTATATGTGCTTGGTTACAGGAATCTATCAATTTTATTGTAAATTCCCTAATGTTTGCCACATATTTTTCACATTGAACCCTATTTCGCATCTTATCACAATTCCCGGATTATAGAAAAAAACCAGAAGAGAAAATTCTTCTAGTTTTTTCTATTGTTTTATTCATTTTTTAGGACAAAATAATAAATTCACCTTTATTACTTAAGCCAATTTTGACCTTTTGCCCTATTTTAATCGTGCCTTTTAGTAATTCCTCTGACAGTAAATCTTCAATATTCTTTTGAATGGATCTTCTAAGTGGTCTTGCACCATATTCAGGATCAAATCCTTCATTGGCAATCTTCTCAATTGCTTTATCTGTTAACGTGAATTCCACATCCTGTTCCGCTAATCGTTTTTGTACATCCTTGATCATGAGGGTAACGATACTCTTCATATGTTTCTTCTCTAAAGAATGGAAAACAATTGTCTCGTCAATGCGGTTTAAAAATTCTGGACGGAATGCTTTCTTCAATTCATCCATAACTTTTGCTTTCATATCCTTATAGTCTTTGCCTTCCTCTTCTAAGTTGAAGCCAACAAACTTATTACGTTTTAATTCGCTTGCGCCTACATTTGATGTCATGATTAGAACCGTGTTACGAAAATCTACAACTCTTCCTTTAGAATCGGTTAAACGTCCATCCTCTAGTACTTGTAATAAAATATTAAAGACATCTGGATGAGCCTTTTCTACTTCGTCTAGTAATACAACAGAATATGGCTTCCTGCGAACCTTTTCCGTTAATTGGCCGCCTTCTTCATAACCTACATAACCTGGAGGTGATCCAACTAAACGTGAAGTTGAATGCTTCTCCATATATTCCGACATATCAATACGAATCATCGCATCCTCATCTGCAAACATTGCCTCTGCTAATGCACGAGCAAGCTCGGTCTTACCAACTCCTGTAGGACCTAGGAAAATGAATGATCCAATTGGACGCTTCGGATCCTTTAAACCTGCACGAGCCCTACGAATCGCTTTTGCAACCGCCTTAACTGCCTCTTCTTGACCAATTACGCGGTCATGAAGAACTTCTTCTAGGTTCAATAGACGCTCACTTTCATCCTTCGTTAATTTCGATACCGGTACTCCTGTCCATGTAGAAACAATACTTGCTATATCCTCAACAGTTACTTGGGAATCCTCTTGGCCTTGCTTCGCCTTCCACTCTCTTTTCGTGGTTTCCAATTCTTCCCTTAACCGTTGCTCTGAGTCTCTTAGTGAAGCAGCTTTTTCAAATTCTTGACTTTGTACTGCTGCATCCTTTTCCTTTCGTACTTCTTCTAGTTTTTGTTCTAGGTCTTTTAAATTTGGTGGAACGGTGTATGAGCGTAGTCTAACCTTCGAACCCGCCTCATCTATTAGATCAATTGCTTTATCTGGAAGGAAGCGATCGGTAATATAACGGTCCGATAATTTCGCCGCTGCTTCAATTGCTTCATCTGTTATTGTAACACGATGATGTGCTTCATATCGGTCACGTAATCCTTTTAATATTTGAATGGTTTCTTCTAATGTTGGTTCATCCACTTGAATTGGTTGGAATCTTCTTTCAAGGGCTGCATCTTTTTCGATATATTTACGATACTCCTCTAATGTAGTAGCACCAATACATTGAAGCTCTCCACGTGCTAAGGAAGGCTTTAATATATTCGAAGCATCAATCGCACCTTCTGCTCCTCCAGCACCTATTAAGGTATGCAGCTCATCAATAAACAGGATAATGTTACCCGCCTGACGAATCTCTTCCATTACTTTTTTCAAACGGTCTTCAAACTCACCACGATATTTAGTACCAGCAACAACCGTCCCCATATCAAGGGTCATGACACGCTTATCACGAAGTGTTTCAGGAACTTCATTATTAACAATTTGTTGTGCCAGCCCTTCTGCTACTGCAGTTTTTCCCACTCCAGGCTCACCAATTAGTACCGGATTATTTTTTGTTCGACGGCTTAGCACTTGGATAACACGTTCAATTTCTTTGCTTCTTCCGATAACCGGGTCTATGTTGCCATCTTTTGCACTAGCTGTTAAATCACGTGCTAAAGAGTCTAGTGTTGGTGTATTTGCACTAGAGGATTGTCCACGGCCTTGTCGACCTGCCTGTGACTCATTACTTCCTAAAAGCTGAAGCACCTGTTGTCTTGCTTTGTTTAAACTGACTCCTAGATTATTTAAAACTCTAGCAGCAACACCCTCACCCTCACGAATTAACCCTAGTAGAATATGTTCAGTCCCTACATAGGAATGACCTAGCTTTCGTGCTTCATCCTGGGATAGCTCCACTACCTTTTTGGCTCTAGGAGTGTAATGGATTGTTTGCATCGGTTGTTTACCTGTCCCTATTAATTTCTCCACTTCTTCTTGAATCTTTGCAATTTCGAGCCCAAGTGATTCTAATGCTTTAGCAGCTATCCCTTCGCCCTCACGCACTAGACCGAGTAAAATATGTTCTGTTCCAATATTATTATGTCCAAGTCGTACCGCCTCTTCTTGGGACAAAGCCAATACTTTTTGTGCTCTTTCTGTAAAACGCCCAAACATCATATAACCATTTCCTCCTACCTATTTCTCAAATTGTAATCGTTCCCTAATTAAAGATGCTCTAAGTATGTCTCGTTCATTTGCTGTTAACGTCTTTTTAGCAAAATACTGCAAAAAGCCAGGCTGTGTTAAAACCATTAGTTCATTAAGTATATTACGAGAAACATTTTTAATGATTCCTAAATCTATTCCTAAACGAACATTAGATAAACATCTTGCTGCTTCCTTTGATTCAATAATTCTACTGTATTCTAAAACACCTAATGAACGATAAATGCGATCCTCCAACTCAATTCCGGATTGCTCTAGTATTCTGTTTCTTGCTTTTCTTTCGTGGCCAATTAATTGCTGAACAACACTTTCTAAGTCCTCTATGATATGTTCTTCTGTTTTTCCTAGTGTAATCTGGTTGGAAATTTGAAATAGATTCCCTAACGCCTCGCTACCCTCACCATAAATTCCACGGACAACAAGGCCTAATTGATTAATTGCTGGCATCATCCGATTAATTTGTTTTGTCATCGCAAGTGCAGGCAAATGCATCATTACAGAAGCCCGCATTCCAGTTCCAACATTTGTCGGACAGCTTGTAAGAAATCCTCTTGTCTCATCAAAAGCATAAGAAACCTTCTCTTCTAGCCAGTCATCAAGCTCCAATGCTTTCGTTAACGCTTTGGTTAGTTGAAGTCCTGGAAAATATAGCTGAATCCTGATGTGGTCTTCTTCATTTATCATAATTGATACTTGTTCATTTTCAGAAATTAAGGTAGCAGCAGCCCCTTCCTTTTTTGCTAATAAGGGACTAATTAGGTGTTTTTCAACTAAGACACTCTTCTCAATTGCGGTAAGATCTCGGATTGAAACAAACTCCAGATCCTTATAGTCCTGAAACGAAGTGTGTTCATATTCTATTTGGAAAAACTCCCTAATCTTCTCAAGATCCTTCTGATCAGCGATAATCGGAAATGGCATGTCTGCAAAGTTTCGGGCCAATCGAATACGACTGCTTAGAACTATATCATTATCTGGTCCTTCCTCCCGCATCCATGGACTAATTGCTTCATTCATAAAATGCTCTAGTGTCACCTTGCATCACCCTTTTCCTTCCGATCAATTTGTTGCTCTATTTCCTTAATTTTATCCCTCACTACGGCTGCTTGCTCAAATTCTTCATTCATAATTAAATTTTGTAGTTCATCTTTTAAAGAAGATAGCTGTTTTTTTAAGTGTAGGTTACCTCCTATGCGCTTTGGTATTTTTCCACGATGCTCCGTATTTCCACTATGCACCCTGCGAAAAATAGGATTTAAATTTGACGCAAATGTATGGTAACACTCACCACAACCAAATTTTCCTATTTGCTTAAACTCTGTAAATGTTAAACCACATTTTGGACATTGGAGATCATTTTCCTTATTAAATGTCGTCCCATGTGAAGCACCCATAGGATTTGATTCAAAATTAAATAAACCTGTTAACAAATTATGAAGTGAATAGCCTTCCTCTGGATATGTCATATATCCTTTTTCTTTGGCGCAGACTTCACAGATTTGAACCTCGGTTTTATGACCATTAATAACTTGTGTATAATGCAATGTAGCGGGTCTTTGATGGCATTCCTGACACTCCATTGGTTTTCCCCCTTCAAATCAAATTGAAACCATTATAAATACTTTAAGGTTGTTAACATCGATGTTAATATACGAGCTCTTACTTCATCCCTTAGTGGTAATTGAAAGGCAAGTGTATTTCTTCCAAGCCCACTAGCCATAATCTTTGCCTCTCGCTCTGTAATAATTTCTTCTTCTACTAAACGTTCTAATACATCAATGGAGGCTTGTTGGGTAACAGTAGGATTTATTAAGCGAATAATTTCATCGATCAACTCTGACTTGTCTTGATGTTTGATACGTATAATTCGAATATAGCCTCCTCCACCACGCTTACTTTCAACAATATATCCTTTTTCAACCGTAAAGCGTGTATTTATGACATAATTTATTTGAGAAGGAACACATTGGAATCTATCTGCAATCTCACTTCGCTTTATCTCAATTGCATCCTGTCCTTTTGTTTGTAATACCTTCTTTAAATATTGTTCAATTATGTCAGAAATATTGCTCATAAGTATACCTCCCCTAATCCAATCCTGCCAATAAAATCGTTCTGACTTTGACTATCTTTGACTATGCCTTTATTATACTTCAAATTTGAATAGATGCAAATACCTTACCCTCTCTATTCTAGACAAAAATTTTTTGAAAAAATCATTGATCCCTATTTTTACGTAGCTATTTGTATAAAAAGGCAAAAGGTCTAACATTCCTTATTTACAACTAACACTTTTATAGAAGTTTTAGTGTTGAAACAAAGAAGTCAGACCTATTTATGACTTTATAATATGAAGTTAACGCTCTGAAGCGCCTTTTACAGAATCAATATTGGACAAATGATCCATCAGCTTCATCCTATTTAGATTTTCTTCACGGTTAAATTTAACAAATATGCTCCTTAAATTATTCTCTACCTTTATTACTTCTACTTCCTTAATCGTCAAATTGTGTTCTTCAAATACTGATATTACCTTATTGATTTCTAAATTTGGATATGCGACTATCTCAATGACCATATAGTTCTTATTTTTGGTAAAAAGTCTCTCAAAATTATTTAGAAATACTAAGCTTAATAAAATGATTAATGTTGTAAATACAGCTACCGCATACATACCTACACCTACAACGAGCCCAAGACCTGCAACTGCCCAAATAGATGCCGCGGTAGTTAAACCTCTTATCGTGCCGCCGTAAACCATAATAGTACCTGCTCCTAAGAACCCAATACCACTAATTACATAAGAAGGTATTCTTGCTGGATCAAAACGGATATTACCATACTGTTCGATATAAGCGTCAAAGCCATATAAGGATAATACCATCATTAGACAGGAACCAACACCTACTAAAATATGTGTACGGAACCCTGCTGAATGATTTTTTAACTCCCTTTCAAACCCGATAAGTCCCGATAATAGCAAAGCAATAAGTACTCGAGTAATAATTAAAATAAAGTGCTCGTTCAAAAGCTCTGAAAAAAGTGCATTCATCCTACAACTCCTCCTTATTCTCTCTATTATCAGTTTA
The DNA here is from genome assembly GCF_050433565.1 of Ornithinibacillus bavariensis. Lineage (NCBI taxonomy): Bacteria > Bacillati > Bacillota > Bacilli > Caryophanales > Bacillaceae > Ornithinibacillus > Ornithinibacillus bavariensis. Next base: position 175 of record NZ_JBNPWZ010000014.1, on the reverse strand, counting down.
GTAATTTTGAGAGTAAATATGATGTTGATTTTATTATAAAGAAAAAAGCTAAGTCACTATATAAGTAACTTAGCTTTTAATTTGCCTGGCAACGTCCTACTCTCGCAGGGGCAATGCCCCAACTACCATCGGCGCTGAGAAGCTTAACTTCTGTGTTCGGTATGGGAACAGGTGT
>NZ_JBNPWZ010000013.1:0-92573 GCF_050433565.1 Ornithinibacillus bavariensis | reverse complement strand
GGCCATCTCTATTATACGATTGGAGATTCTTTTGTTACATCCCTAGAAGGTTTATTTTCACACAGGCAGAGCCTGTGGTTTTAAAAGCATTAATAGAAAAAGCAGTCGAATGACTGCTTCAGTTATTTTTATAGATGAAATTCAGTAATGATCTTCATTAATTTTAGCTCTTCCGCTTCTGTTAATGGAACAAGTGGGAGGCGTACCCCACCAGCACGAATTTCCTTCTGTATTAAAGCTGCTTTTACTGGAGTTGGTGATGGCTGAGCAAATAGGCTGTTTATTAACGGAAGTAATTTACGGTGAATGGAAGCAGCTCGCTTCGTGTCTCCCTTCTGGAATGCGTGGATCATTTCCTGCATTTCATTCCCAATAATATGGGAGGCAACAGAGATAATACCATTACCACCAATTGCTAGCATCGGTAAAGTTAACCCATCATCCCCACTATACACACGAAAGTCTTCACTAGTATTCTCTATAATTGTAGCTGCCAAATCTAGATCTCCACTTGCCTCTTTAACAGAAACTATATTATCAATTTTGCTTAACGCAATAATCGTTTCTGCAGACATTTTCACTACTGATCTCCCGGGAATGTTATAGAGCATTACTGGAAGTTTTGTTTCACTGGCAATGGTCTTAAAATGCTCATATAACCCCAATTGATTTGGTTTATTATAATATGGTGCTACAAGCATAACCGCATCGACACCACAATTTTCCGCTTCTTTCGTTAATTCAATAGAGCTTCTCGTACTATTCCCCCCTGTACCAGCGATAACTGGTACACGATTATCGACAATTTTAACTACATGAGAAAATAATTCAATCTTTTCCTTTGTTGTGAGTGTTGGTGATTCACCAGTTGTTCCAGCAACTACTAACCCTTCAGTTCCATTATTTAAAAGATAATTTACTAATTTTGTTGTTTCATAAAAATTGATTTCTCCATTAGCATCGAATGGAGTAACCATTGCTGTTAACAAGTTCCCAAAATCCATTTTTACTCACCTTTCTGTTAAAAAATCATGCAAAATTGTCGACTGATTACTTAAATCAAATTCTTCATGCAATGCATTCACAGCAGTAAACAAGTCTTTACTTGGAATCAACACCCATATTGTTGTATGACTATCAGCGGACTGTAGTATTTGTACTCCTTTACTAGTCAAAGCATGAACTATCCGTGAGGCAACTCCTGGTACCCCAGTCATTCCAGCTCCTACGACAGATACCTTCGTACAATCGTCTAATATGGATGGATTGAAACCCTTAGACTTTAAAATAGTAATTGCACGCTTTGCTTGTTGATTTGGAACCGTATAGATAACACCTGTAGGCGAAATATTGATAAAGTCAATGGATATCCCGGCATCTGCCATTGCTTTAAACACCTCAGATTGCAATCGATATGCTTCTTTTTCCTTTGTCTGTACCTTGATTTGGGTAATATTTGCTAAATGAGCTATTCCAGTAACAACACGGTCAGAAATATCGACCCCAACTTTTCCATTCCTAGTATTCGTAACTAAGGTTCCACCGTTTTCCTCATAAGTAGAACGCACTCTAATCGGTACCTTGGCATGCATAGCAATTTCTACTGCACGCGGATGGATGACCTTTGCTCCTTGATATGCTAAATTACAAATTTCTCTATACGACACAATATCCAATGCACGAGCATTTTTTACTACCCTTGGGTCTGCTGTCATAATTCCATTAACATCGGTAAATATTTCAATACTTTTCGCTGCTAGTGCTGCACCAAGGGCAGCTGCTGTTGTATCACTTCCGCCTCTACCAAGGGTAGTCAACTCCCCTTGTAAATTTTTCCCTTGGAAGCCGGCAACGACAACGACGTCATGTTTTTTTAACTCTGTTAGAATACGTGATGGTTCTACTTCTTTTATTTTAGCTTGATTAAAATCTGCATTTGTCTTAATACCCGCTTGTGCTCCAGTTAAAGCGATGGATGAGATACCACTCTTTCTTAGTTCATTGGATAGAACAACAGAAGCGATTATTTCTCCACAAACCATTAACATATCGAGCTCTCGATTAGTAATGGAATGCTCTGGATAATCAACTAATTCTAAAAGTGAATCGGTTGCATAGGGATCTGGACTCCTACCTAATGCAGATACGACTACTACCAGCTTAAAGTCATTATTTAGTGCGTTTTCTATATGACGAAGAACATGTTTTCTACTTTGATTACTTTGTACAGAAGTTCCACCAAATTTTTGAACTAATATCTGCACAATTTCACACACCTCTAACTAAATACAATTTTATCAACATACTGCCTGTTAAACAGTAATTAATTGGATAACAGTCCTTTTTCAATGAGTTTTTCAGCTATTTGAACAGTGTTCCACGCTGCTCCCTTAAGCAAGTTATCAGATACAATCCACAGATGAATACCATTTTGCTGATCTAAATCTTTTCGTACCCTGCCAACAAATACTTCCTTCTTACCAGATGCAGCAATTGGTGTAGGATAATTCTGAATGCTTGGGTTATCTTGTAAAATGATACCTTCTGCATTTTCTAAAACCTTCCATATATCCGCTGTGGTTATTCCATCTTGCTCTACTTCAATATATACACTTTCTGCGTGAGAAGTGAAAAAAGGTAATCGAACACAGGTTGCTGCAACGGAAAGTTCTTCCGCATGCATGATTTTTTTTGTTTCGTTTATCATTTTCATTTCTTCTAATGTATAACCATTGTCTTGGAATAAATCAATTTGAGGCAATGCGTTAAAGGCTATTGGATAGTGATGCTTATCACCTTTAACTGGTAATATTTCAGCAGTTATTTCTTCATTATTTATAAACTGCTTTGCTTGTTTTCGTAATTCCTCTACTGCCTGATTTCCTGCTCCTGATACTGCTTGATATGTTGATACAATAACCCGCTTTAAGCCGAACGCATCTTTTATAGGCTTTAAAGCTGTCACCATTTGAATTGTAGAGCAATTTGGATTAGCTATGATACCTTGATGTAATTGTAAATCATGTTCATTTACTTCGGGTACAACAAGTGGTACATTCTCATCCATTCGAAACGCACTCGTATTATCTACAACCACTGCACCACATCTTACTGCTTCAGGGGCAAAGCGTTTAGAAACCGTTCCTCCTGCAGAAAATAATGCTAGATCGATATCTTGAAAGCTATCATCAGTAGCCTCTTCTATCGTTATCATCTCTCCATTAAATTTTACCTTCGTTCCAGCTGATCGTTTTGAGGATAGAAGCTTTAATTGTTTAATTGGAAAATCTCTTTCTTCTAGTAACTTCACAATTTTTTCACCTACAGCACCTGTTGCACCAACAACTGCTACGTTATACTTCTCCATAGGATACTATCTCCTTCCTCTGATACAACTTTATAAATTTTGGCAAAACTATTAGTTTTTTATTTTATCACACATTAATCCAAATGTGGTATTAATATTGGCTGTAGCTGTTTTCCCTCTAATGCTGAAATAATTGTCTCCGGTAATAAGTCCATATTAGCAACGAGTGAATTTGGCTTTTTATATGGATCATCCTGACCATACGGGACGAAATATATAAATTTACTTGCCATTAATCGCATTAAATTTATGCCATTTAATCCTAACGCATCATTTGTGGAAATACCTAACACAACTGGACTTTGATTCCTCATTGTAGCTTTTGCCGCCATTAACGGAGGCGAATCTGTTTGGGCATTTGCTAATTTACTTAAGGAATTACCTGTTAGTGGAGCAATAACCATACAGTCTAGTGGGTAGGTCGGCCCAAGCGGCTCTGCCTCTGGCATGGTGGAAATTACTTTCTTTCCTGTTATGGATTCTATTCTGGCAATATGATCCTTTGCCTTTCCAAATTTCGTGTCAATATTCATTACTGTATACGTAACGACTGGGACGACCTCTGCACCAAGTTCCATTAATTTTTCCATCGGACCAAACACTTCACTATACGTACAATGTGAACCAGTCACCCCAAAACCAATCCGTTTACCTTGTAATTCCATTCCTTATAGCTCCTTTTCCTTTGTTAAAATCTGAATAATAACATCTGCCAAAATCTTTCCTGCTGTCTTTGGAGCAACAATACCCGGAAGACTACGTGCCAATATCGCTTCAATTCCTCTTTGTTTCGCAAATTCAAAATCCGTTCCACCAGGTTTTGATGCAAGATCGATAATGACTGCATTGGAGGGAAGATTTTGGATAGAGTCCTTTTTAATCACCATTGCAGGTATGGTGTTGATTAATAAATCACATTCACTCGTATATTCGGCTAGTTTTTCTAATTCAATTGGGGTAAGCCCCATTTCGGTAATTCGTGCCAAGTCCTTTGAACTCCTAGTGGCAACTGAAACATTAGCTCCTAGTGCAGCAAACTTATTCGCAACAGTATGACCGACTCTACCAAATCCAGTAACAATCACACGTGATGAATGAATCGTGTAATCGGTATTTTCAATAGCCATCATAATCGTTCCCTCTGCTGTAGGAATAGAATTATAGATTGCTACATCATCCCGATCAAATAATGGAACTAATGTTGTGTTTGTTTTATGGGTTATCATAGATAAATGCTCATTGGTTATCCCGGTAAAGACCACAGCAGATTCCTTTAACCTGGATAACCAATCTTCTGTGATTCGAATGTCTTGATCTGAGAATACAGTCTCAACGGATCCTTCCTCATCCATACCTGTAATTGGCAATATCACGACATCTAAGTCTTCCACATCTATTTCGTGGAAATCTGTCTGCTTTAAGCCTGTAAAGCCTTGCTCAAGTTTATCGTAACCGACTAATATTAATTCATTATTTTCAACTCGTTGTAGCTGTCTAATTAATTCTAAATATCTTGCATCTCCACCTATTACAGCAATTGTTAGTTTCATTACCTAGAACACCCTCCAACCTTTGATAAAAAAAGTAGTAACGAAAGAATTGTCTTATGGTATAGCATTTTCTTTATAGCTTATGTGTTTCTAGGCGGATAGTGAATATTAGTTTGAAAAAGGATGAAAAAAGGCTAGTATCTAGTTGATACTAACCTTCCATAAATTATTCAGCTTCGATCATAATCATATCTTCGCCAATCTTTTTAATGGAGCTCCAATGAATTTTTGCAACTGCACCTTCTTTTTTAAGTCCAAACCATTTGTAGTTCGGTAAAATAAATGAGCGTATTTGTCCTGTGTCCTCGTCTATTTCTAAGTCTGTTTGGCCAAGCATACCTAACCGCTTACCATGGGTTATATTGACGATTTCTTTGTTACTAATTTCATTATACCGCATACACAGCACTCCCTTGTTACTTATACTACATATATATGCAAGAAAAAAGAACCTATGTTAGTAAGGTTCTTTCATTAGTTCTTTAAAGGAGCTATTAGAGCAGTACAAGGTTCCTGATTAAATGTATGTTCAATTATTTGGTTAATGGATCTATGTGTCACATTATCAATTTCTTGAATCGTTTCATCTAATGATTTATGTTTCCTTAACAATAATTCATTTTTTCCATTTCTACTCATTCGACTATTCGTGCTTTCCAGGCTAAGCATGATGCTACCCTTTAATTGTTCTTTACTATTTTTTAATTCTTTATCTGTAATTCCTTCTTTAATTAATCCTGTTACAGTATTCTCTATCGTCTCTTTTAATAGCGGGAGCTGTTCATTTCCTGTTCCAGCGTATATCGTTAATAAACCATTATCTTGAAATGATGAATGGTAGGAAAATACGGAATATGCAAGTCCTCTCTTTTCTCTTACCTCTTGGAAAAGTCTAGAACTCATACTTCCACCTAACACATTATTTAATATAATTAAACTATAAACGTCCTCTGCTCCAATTGGTAATCCATTATAGCCAATACAGAGATGAGCCTGTTCTGTTTCCTTATGACGCTCAATTTGATTGGCTAAAAAGCTCGGCTCTTTAATAGCTGATCGTTGAATTGTAGAACCATATGTACCGAAATAGCGATCAATACGGTCAATAAAATCGTCTTCCACGTTACCCGCAACTGAAATAACGACATTTTCAGGAAGATAATGTGTATGAATATAATCACGTAATTGATTGGGAGTAAAGGATTTTAAATGCTCTTCCGTCCCTAAAATTGGGTATCCTAATGGATGATTGCCATATGCAGCTCTAGCTAAAAGATCATGTACGATATCATCAGGTGTATCCTCATACATTTTTATTTCCTCAAGAACTACCTTCTTTTCCCGTTCCATTTCCTCTTCATCAAATGCAGAATTGAAGAACATATCTGCTAAAATTTCTAATGCATGGTCCTTATGCGTATCCAATACTTTCGCATAGAAACAAGTATATTCTTTTGATGTGAAAGCATTCACTTGACCACCTATTGAATCAAAGGCTTCAGCTATATCAGCTGCTGTTCGGTTCTTGGTACCTTTAAAAAACATATGCTCGATAAAATGAGAAATGCCATTATTCACTTCGGTTTCATTTCTTGAACCTGTTAAAACCCATATACCAATTGTTACGGATCGCACAGCTGGTATATTCTCTAATACTATTCGAACTCCATTTTTGCTAATATGTTTCTGAATCAACGTTTTTCCTCCTGTTACACCATATTATCTGCTTTCAGATAATAGCTTATCAATAGTTCCAATTTGATAACCTTTTTCTTTTATTTGGGCAATTAGACTAGGTAATCCTCTTGCAACGGAAGGGGTTGGGTGCATTAAAACCGTTGCTCCGGGATGAATTTTCTCCATTACGCGATTAAGCATAACATTTACGGTTGGATTCTTCCAATCAATTGTATCAACTGTCCATAAAATTGTTTCCATTTTCAGTTCATCTGCTACTCTTATAACCGTTTCAGAAAAGCTGCCACTTGGCGGTGCGAACCACTTTGGTGTTTCTCCAGTTATTGCATAGAGTACATCATTGGTATCTTTTATTTGGTTATAAATCTGTTCCCTATTTAGCTTCGCCATGTCTGGATGATTATACGCATGATTACCAATAGTATGTCCTTGTTCTTGTATCATTTTCACATATTCCACATTTTGCTTTGCCCATGTACCCTCAATAAAAAAGGTTGCCTTAACCTTATGCTTCTTTAGCGTATCCAATATGTCTGGAATATGCTCCGTCCCCCAAGAAACATTTATTAAAAAAGATACCATTTGTTTTTCTGGATGGCCTCTATAAATTGGCGCTGGTCCTAAATCTTCCAAAGAAACTTTAGGCGGAACTTTATCAAAGACAAGTAGTTCTTCATTAAACCCTTTGTTTTTCTTCATTCTTTTATAAGACTCTTCCACATTTACTTTTTGACCATTCCTACCAGGAGTTTTTTTCCAAACACGATCAATATAAGCATCTTCTGGCTCATCTAGATAGCCTGTGCTTTTTTCTTTAATTTCTTTATATAACGGATCTTCCTTCATATTCACCATGGTCATTTGTGAAAAAACCGCTTGATCATTTGTTTTAAATGGATTTATTTCAATGTTAAAGGAAATAGCAACGATAATAATAAAAACAATGATATGTATATAATTTCGATATTTATGCATCCTATCACTCCTTCCTTCCATGTATATGAGAAAGGAGGACAAGATATGAAAATTCATTCGTAAACGTGAATGTAAAAGAAATAGTTAGCAAGAAAAGTAAAAAGAAACTGGATATCCAGCTTCTTGTTATTGTTATAGTGTTGATTTTTCTGCTTTTTCTTTTTGTTCGATTAATACTGCTTTTCGTGAAAGATTAACTCTTCCTTGATTATCGATATCTTTAACCTTAACCATAATTTGATCGCCAATTTTCACGACATCTTCCACTTTATTCGTACGCTCTTCCGCTAACTCGGAGATATGAACTAAGCCATCTTTACCTTTAAAGATTTCCACAAAGGCACCGAATTTTTCAATACGCTTAACCGTACCTAAATATACTTGTCCAACTTCAACCTCGCGAACGATATCTTCAATAATTTGTTTAGCCTTCTCATTCATTTCTGAATTTGTCGATGAAATAAAGACACTACCATCTTGTTCGATATCAATTTTAACCCCAGTTTCATCAATAATCTTATTGATTTGCTTACCACTTGGCCCAATTACATCACGAATTTTGTCTGGGTTAATCGTCATTGTCAAAATTTTTGGCGCATATTCTGAAAGTTCTTCTCTCGGTTTATTGATGGTTTCCATCATATGCTCAAGAATTTGCATTCTTCCTTTTTTAGCTTGTGTTAATGCCTCTTCAAGGATTTCACGAGAAAGTCCTTCGATTTTAATATCCATTTGAAGTGCTGTAACACCTTTGGATGTTCCGGCAACCTTAAAGTCCATATCACCTAGTGCATCTTCCATACCCTGTATATCCGTTAAGATAGTATAGTCATCACCAGACTTCACTAGTCCCATTGCGATACCTGCTACCGGAGCTTTGATTGGAACTCCAGCGTCCATCATTGCAAGCGTACTTGCACAGATACTAGCTTGTGATGTCGAACCATTTGACTCCAACACCTCTGATACAAGACGGATTGTATATGGAAAATCCTTCTCAGAAGGTACCACTTTTTCAAGTGCTCGTTCACCTAGTGCACCATGTCCAATTTCACGACGACCCGGTCCTCTCATAGGGCCTGTTTCACCAACACTATATTGTGGAAAATTGTAATGATGCATAAAGCGTTTGGATTCTTCTAAGTCTAAACCATCTAATATTTGTACATCGCCAAGAGCACCTAATGTACAAACACTTAATGCTTGCGTTTGTCCTCTTGTAAATAGACCTGAACCATGGGCTCTAGGTAGAATTCCAATACGTGAGGATAGTGGACGAATTTCATCAATCTTACGACCATCAGGACGAATCTTTTCCTTCGTAATAAGTCGACGAACTTCCTCTTTAACCATTTTATCTAGGATAGAGCTTACTTGTGAAATGACCTCTTTCTCTTCTTCCTCATAACCTGCTAAAATCTCTGCCTTTACGTCACTAATCGCTTCTTCTCTTGCATGCTTTTCTTGTACTTGGATGGCAGCAAGTAGCTTCTCGTGTGCTTCTGCTTCTACCTTAGCCTTTAAATCCTCATCCAGTTCAAATAATACAACCTCAGATTTCACAGGGTTTATAGCTTGGATTATCTCCTCTTGGAAGGCTACTAAGCGCTTAATTTCTTCATGACCAAACATGATTGCCTCTAACATGACTTCCTCAGGCACTTCATTCGCTCCTGCTTCAACCATATTAATAGCATCCTTTGTACCCGCAACCGTTAATTCAATATCACTATGTGCCTCTTCCTCTACTGTTGGATTAATTACAAATTTACCATCAACTCTTCCAACATGAACACCTGCAATCGGTTGTTCGAACGGTATATTAGAAATAGATAAGGCAATAGATGATCCAATCATCGCTGCAATTTCAGTAGAACAATCTTGATCGACACTCATTACGGTACTAATAACTTGGACCTCATTACGATATCCATCAGGGAAAAGTGGTCGAATTGGTCGATCGATTAGTCTAGATGCAAGTATTGCTTTTTCACTTGGTCTTCCTTCACGTTTTATAAATCCACCTGGGATTTTACCAACCGCATATAATCTCTCTTCATAGTTAACGGTTAATGGAAAAAAAGGTAAGTCTTTCGGTTCTTTAGAAGCTGTGGCAACTGCTAGTACGGATGAATCCCCGTAGTGTACCATGCAGGCACCACTTGCTTGCTTCGCTAATTCTCCGATTTCGACGGTAAAGGGTTTACCAGAAATCTCAGTGGAGAACACTTGTTTTTCATTAGACATGTTGTGTAGTACTCCTTTCATTAAAAACATTCTTTTTTCTATTTTATAGCTATCAAACAGGAAAGTAAATTCTATGTATGATAAGTTTTAAAAAACGAGAAAAAAGCAGGATTTCTCCTGCTTTTTACACTATCTACGTAATCCAAGTCTTTGAATTAACTCACGATAACGTGTAATGTCTTTATTACGTAAGTAGTTTAGTAAGTTACGACGCTTACCAACCATTTTTAAAAGACCACGACGTGAATGATGATCCTTCTTATGAACACGTAAATGCTCATTTAGTGTATTGATTTCTTCCGTAAGTACAGCAATTTGTACCTCTGGTGAACCAGTATCATTTTCATGAACCTTGTATTCGTTGATAATTTCGTTTTTACGTTCTTTTGTAATAGCCATTAATGGCCACCTCCTAAAATATTATATTATCCCCTGTCCCCTAGCAATCGTCGGAGTTACGATTTGCCAAGAGAAGGTTGTAACTTTTTTAGTTTACATCTTTTCCTTGGTAATATCAAGTTTTCCAACAAAAAATTTATAAATTATGATAGCTCAGCCAAAACCTTGCGAATTTCCTTTTCATCTTCTTGCATTCTTTCGATTAATGCCTCAACACTATCAAATTTTTCCTCATTACGAATGAATTTATACCATTCTACAACAACATCTTTACCATAAATATCTTGATTAAAATCAAAAATATAAACTTCAAGCGACAAATCTAACCGTCCCTCCGTAAAGGTAGGATTTGTTCCAAGGCTTGCCATTCCCCCATAAACCTGCCCATCAACATGAAAACAAACTGCATATATTCCTGGCTTCGGTAGATGAGCTTCTTCATTATAATTAATGTTTGCAGTAGGATAACCAAGCTCTCGTCCACGTTGATCGCCATGTATCACTTTACCACTTATGCTAAGAGCCCTACCTAGTAAGACATTTGCTTGTTCTATATCTCCAGAATCAAGAAGGCTACGAATCTTGGTAGAACTTATTTTCTCATTATTAAGTGTAACCTTATCAACCATCGTGTACGAAAATGCCCCACGGGAATGCTCTCCAATGACCTCCATATTTCCTTGTCCTTTATGACCATAGGTGAAATCGAAGCCAGCAACAACATGCTTAATATTTAATCCAATAATGAAATGATCAATGAAGTCTTGAGGACTTTGAGATGATAATTCTTTATTAAATGTAATAATATATAAAATATCGACATTTAAGCTATCCAAAATTTCTTGTTTTTCATGAAGAGGGGTTATATATTTCACATCATGATTATTCTTAAGGACAACGGATGGATGAGGATAAAATGTTATAACCGCACTTGCCATAGCCTTCTGCTTTGCTTCGTTTACTGCATGTTTAATAACAGTTTGATGTCCTCGATGTAGACCATCAAAAAAACCTATTGCCGCTACTGTTTCAGGTACCTCTTCCCTTTTTAAGTTATGTGGGTATGTTAGATAAATTGTTTTCATTTTTCTCACCTACACTTCTAATCGCCAAAAACGCGAATTGGTTTGATTTGTTCTTCGTTTTCTGGGTGAATTTGATAGATAGCTAATAATTCATCTCCACACATTACTTTAACAGGAGATGTGCGAAAACTATTTTCTGGCTTTATAAGTTTTTGTCCGTAAAGAACCTTCTTCTTTGTTTCTTCATCAACATGGTATGTATCTAAATGTTTAAGTCCTGCTGTGATTGGTAGCAGTAAACTCTCACCGTTTCCCTCTTTGCAAGCTGCTTCAATAGTTGAAAAATCAACTGTATCACGTCGGCTAATGTCTCCGGTCTCCTCACGAACTAAATAAGACATATGGGCAGGAAATCCGAGTGACTTGCCAATATCAACACATAAGGTTCGGACATAAGTGCCCTTTGAACAGGTCACCTTAAATCGAATGGTTGATTCCACCGCATCACTTGATAAAAATATCATTTCATGTATGGTAACTGTTCGCTTGGGACGTTCAACAGTTTGATTAGCTCGAGCATACTCATATAGTTTTTTGCCTGCAACCTTTATAGCTGAATACATCGGTGGAACTTGAACAATTTCTCCCATAAATGATTGTAACACGTTTTCAATTTCCTGTTTAGTAGGAAAATGTTCAACAGTAGCTTCTTCCACAATGCCTCCGTACGCATCTTCTGTTTCCGTAGTAGAACCAAGCTTAACCTCGGCAATATAAACTTTCTTTGTATCGGTGAGAAATTGAACAATTTTTGTAGCTTTTCCAATACAAATTGGAAGAACTCCTTCAACCTCTGGGTCAAGTGTTCCTGTATGTCCTACCTTTTTAGTTTTAAATAGCTTCCTTATTTTCATGACACAATCATGAGATGTCATGCCCTTTGGTTTCCAAAGTGGTAAAATACCGTTCATTTATTAACACTCCAAACAGAAAACCTATTTCTGAATAAAAATCTGACTCCTCGGAGCCAGATTTTTATGAAAAGATTAGTGGTTATTTAAATCCTTGAGAATTGTCTCAATTCGATTACCATACTCAAGCGCTTCATCAAATTCAAAGCTAATTTCTGGTGTCTTACGTAATCGAATTCGACTACCTATTTCAGAACGGATATATCCCTTTGCTTTTGCAAGACCTAGTAATGTATCCTTTTTCTTGTCTTCATCACCAAGAACAGAAATATATACGGTTGCTTGTTGTAAGTCGCCTGTCACCTCTACATCTGTAACAGTTACAAAACCAACGCGAGGATCTTTAATTTTTCTTGTAAGGATTTCTCCTAACTCTTTTTTCATTTGTTCTGCTACTCGATTTGCTCGTAAATTACTCACAAAATCACCTCTCAACACGAACATACGTCAAAAAAACCTATAGGAATTCTATATTTGTGATTGTTCTGTCCAATTCAGAGTAAGTGTCAATTACTCGAAGTATTTCCTGCATTACCTTTTCACCATGGCTATATTCATTAGTTATGGTTACAATTCCAAGCTTCGTGCGTTGCCATAAATCATGAAAGTCTAATTCAGTTATACTGACATTAAAATCCTTCTGTATTCTTGCAATAAGGCGTTTAATTACGGAGCGCTTTTCTTTTAATGAATGACCATCATATAGCATGCATTCTACTTCTAGAAGAACAATCATTGACGTTCTATTTCCTCCATGACGTATGCTTCAATAATGTCGCCTTCTTTAATATCATTATAATTCTTAATTGTAATTCCACATTCGTAGTTTTGGGCAACTTCCTTCACATCATCTTTAAAACGTTTTAATGTATCAATTTCACCCTCAAACAGTACGACTCCGTTACGAATTAATCTTACACCAGCATCTCTTGTAATTTTACCGTCTGTTACATAGCTTCCGGCAATTGTTCCTACCTTTGAAACTTTGAAGGTTTCTCTAACCTCAGCTTGCCCAATAACTTTTTCTTCAAATTCAGGATCAAGCATTCCCTTCATAGCTGCTTCAATTTCTTCAATTGCCTTATAAATAACGCGGTGGAGACGAATATCAACATTCTCAGATTCAGCAGTGTTCTTAGCATTTGCATCTGGACGTACATTGAAACCAATTACAATCGCGTTAGATGCTGAAGCAAGTATGATGTCAGACTCTGTAATAGCTCCTACACCGGTGTGAATAATTTTTATTTTAACGCCTTCTACTTCAATCTTTTGTAAAGAAGAAGCTAGTGCCTCAACGGATCCTTGTACATCAGCCTTGATAATGACATTGATTTCTTTCATTTCACCTTGTTTAATTTGCTCAAATAAATCATCGAGACTGACTTTTGTATGCTCATGACGGTTTTCCTGGATAAATTTCTGGTTACGAGCTTCTCCAATTTGTCTTGCTTTTTTCTCATCGTCAAATACTAGGAATTGGTCACCTGCTTGAGGAACATCATTTAATCCAGTTATTTCAACTGGTGTTGATGGTCCTGCTTCCTTCACTCGCTGTCCAAGATCATTAACCATTGCTCTAACTCTTCCATAGGTATTACCAACAACAATCGGATCCCCAACGCGCAATGTTCCATTTTGGACTAGTAAGGTCGCAACAGAGCCACGCCCTTTATCCAGCTGAGCCTCAATTACAGTTCCTGTTGCATTTCGTTTAGGGTTCGCTTTTAATTCCTCAACTTCTGATACTAGAATAATCATTTCTAGTAAATCGTCAATGCCCTCACCCTTTAATGCAGATATAGGTACAAAGATAGTATCTCCGCCCCAATCCTCCGGTACTAATTCATATTCCGTTAATTCTTGCATGACACGGTCAGGGTTAGCAGTTTCCTTATCCATTTTATTAACGGCTATAATTATTGGTACCTCTGCAGCTTTAGCATGGTTTATTGCCTCAACCGTCTGTGGCATTACTCCATCGTCTGCAGCAACAACTAAGATAGCAATATCAGTTACTTGTGCACCACGTGAGCGCATACTTGTAAACGCAGCATGCCCAGGTGTGTCCAAAAATGTAATCTTTTTACCATTGCGTGTCACTTGATATGCACCAATATGCTGTGTAATACCTCCAGCTTCTCCAGCGGTAACCTTTGTATTACGGATAGAATCTAGTGTAGTTGTCTTACCATGGTCAACATGCCCCATAATTGTTACAACTGCTGGACGTTCTACTAAATCCGCTTTGTCATCCTCTTCCATATACTTATCAAGATCAGTATCTTCTAAGATAATTTCTTTTTCTACTGCTACATCATATTCAGCGCATATTAATTCAATAGCATCATCATCTAAATCTTGGTTTTTGGTTGCCATTACACCTAAGAACATAAGCTTTTTAATAATCTCAGATGCTTCTTTATTCAACTTTTCTGCTAATTCACTTACGGTTAATGAACCATGATATTTGATTTCTTTTGGTGTCTCTTTCACTACTGGTTGCTGACCCTCTTTTTGTTTATTCTTTTTATTTTTTGGACCTTTGTTTTGTTGATGTTTATTTTGTTGTTGTTTATTGTGTTGTGGTTTGTTGTTCTGTTGTTGCTTATTGTTAGGCTTTGGTTTATTATTCGTTTGCTTCTTATTTTGATGTTCTTCGCGCTTTGTATTCAAACTCGAATTAGAATTAGAAGGCTTAGAATCTTTCTTTTTGCTATCACTATTAACCGGACGGTTCGTTTCAAGTTGCTTCTTTTCTGGACTAGCTTTAGCAGATCCTTGAACGACCTGTTTATCTTGTTTTGGGTTAAATTTATGGTCAAGCTTATCAATCGTTTCGCCTTCAATTGTGGACATATGATTGGCAACCTCTATATTATTCTCTTTCAAAAAGTTAATAACATCCTTACTGGTAATATTTTGCTTCTTTGCATACTCATATACACGCATCTTACGCATATGTTCACCCCCGAATTTATTTACCCGAGTAACGATTTCAATTTTCCTGCAAAGCCTTCATCTAAGATGGCGATAGCTACTCTTTGGGATTTTCCGATAGCATCAGATAATGTATCTCGATCATCTGCTACGACTATATAAGGAACTCCATAAAAATTACATTTATCCGTAATCTTCTTTCGTGTTTGGGGACCTACATCATTTGCAATTAGTATTAGTTTTGCTTTTCGCTTTTGTATGTCTTTCACAATCGTTTCTTCCCCAGTAGAACATTTACCTGCTCGAAACGCTAAACCGACAATATTTAAGTAATTATTTTTCGTCATGTACGAACGACCTTAATTCTTCATAAATACTTTCTTCGATTTGCACATTTAGATGCTTACTTAGAATACCAGTTTTTTCTGCCTTATTTATTACATCTAAATCTTTCGTCAAATAAGCGCCTCTACCATTTTTCTTTCCTGTTGAATCAACAAAGACTTCCCCTTCTTTGTTGCGAACGATACGGATTAATTCTTTCTTAGGTTTCATTTGATTTGTGACTACACATTTACGCTCTGGAGTTTTACGCTTTTGAACCATGAAAAATCTCTCCCTTATTCGAATAAGTCCTCTTCGAAATTTGCGTAATCTTCTTCCGGTTGTTCTGATAAGAGCCCCTCTTCACGAGCTTCAGTCTCACTCTTAATGTCTATTTTCCAGCCTGTTAATTTAGCTGCTAATCGAGCGTTTTGACCACGCTTTCCAATCGCTAAAGATAGTTGATAATCAGGAACGATAACAGTAGTAGATTTTTCTTCCTCATCTACTAACACTTTAATGACCTTTGAAGGACTTAATGCATTGGAGACATATGTCACTGGGTCTTCTGACCATTCAACAATATCAATTTTTTCTCCTTTAAGCTCGTTTACAATAGCCTGAACACGCTGTCCCTTCTGACCTACACATGAGCCTACTGGATCAACTTCTGGATTTTCAGCATACACGGCAATTTTTGATCGATCACCGGCTTCTCGTGCTACTGACTTTATTTCTACAACACCATCATAAATTTCAGGTACTTCCATCTCAAACAAGCGTTTTAATAATCCAGGATGTGATCTTGAAATATAAATTTGCGGACCTTTGCTTGTATTTTCAACCTTTGTCACATAGACCTTAATACGGTCATGAACTTGATAATCCTCGGTTGGCATTTGCTCTACCTCTGGTAATTTAGCTTCGATTTTTCCTAAATTCACATATACAAAACGTGGATCAATACGTTGAATAATACCAGTCATGACATCTTCTTCTCGATCAACATATTCACTAAAGATGACACCACGTTCTGCTTCTCGAACTCGTTGGGTAACGACCTGCTTAGCAGCCTGTGCAGCAATTCTTCCAAAGTCCTTAGGAGTAACCTCAACTTCTATAACATCATCAATGCCATAATTCGGATTTATATGCTTCGCTTCGTCCAATGAAATCTCTTGTTGGTGATCCTCAACATCCTCTACGACGGTTTTGCGTGAGAATACTCGCATTGTTCCAGCATCTTCATCTAATTCAACCCGAACATTAGTAGCTGATTTAAAATTCTTTTTGTATGCAGAAATTAGAGCTGCTTCTAAAGCCTCGATTAATACTTCCTTATCAATTCCTTTTTCTTTACCCAAATTTTCAATTGCATCAAACAATTGACTACTCATTTCCTTCTTTTCCCCCTTTATAATACAACTGCTAATCTTGCCTTAGCGATTTTATCAAATGGAATTTCCACTTGTTTAGTTCGAGTCTTTTCTTTATATTCGATTGATGCGATGTTATTAGAAAAATCTTTTAAGATACCTTGATATTCTTTTTGCCCATCGATTGGCTCATATAATTTCACAAAAACATTTTTATCGATGCTTTTTGTAAAATCTTCTGCTGTCTTTAATGGACGTTCAACACCAGGAGAAGACACCTCTAGAAAATAGGCCTCTTTTATTGGGTCTACCTCATCCAGTTTTTCACTTAATATCTCTGAAACCTCTCCACATTCGCTAATATCGATTCCACCTTCTTTATCGATAAAAACACGTAGGAACCAATTCTTGCCTTCTTTTACATATTCAATATCCACTAATTCAAGATTTTTTTCAGCCAAAATTGGTAGCACTAATTCTTCGGTTGTTTTTACAACTTGGGAGCTCAAACTCATTAACCTCCTTTTCCTGTAACAATCCTAATATTTGTTATTATGAGCAATCTGGTCTATTTTCATTTCGCCTTCCAATCAATACAAAACCCTTGCCAATAGGCAAGGGAAGTTTCAACAGAGCGAGCAATTTACGAAGAAAGAGTGGGAATACCCACTCTTCATGACCGATACTATCATTGACTTACTACTAAAATATACCATATAATATGGTACCATGCAAGAGCGTATACTATATTAAAATATAGTTTTATCTTGAAAACAAATGATTATTCGACTCCTTAGAGGATTTATCCACAGGCAAATAATCCTGAAGTGCTTTTTGTAATGTAGCCTTCGTTGTTGCCTTCGTTCCAAATTCAACATCTAGCTTGATCATATTCCGAACAATTTCTGGTCTTAAACCAGTTATCACAAGCTTACTTCCCATCATTGATACCCCATCAAGAAGCTTTAAAAACAGCTTAATCGCCTCATTATCCATCTCGGCAATACCAGATAAATCCATAATCAAAGTCTGAATACGTAGTCGACCTACCTCAAATAACACCTTTTCTTCAATGACATTGGCACGATTAGTATCAATAGTACCAATCAGTGGTAATATACTAACATCAGGAGTAATGGGAATGATTGGTGCGGATAGATTGTTAACTAGCTTCTGCTGTCTATCAATTAATTCATCTTTATATTTGGAGTAGCTAATAAAGAATCCATTAATAAATGAGTCAATTAATTCATTATAATGGCTTGTTTCCTTATAGAAGTCATCACTTAGCTTTTCTGTTTTTCCACTTAGTACATCAAAGTGGAATAAAAATTCCCACAATGTCTTTCGAATAGCACGTAGCCATTCCAACTTAAAACTAAGCGTCATTGAATATTTTGCCCATACGATGCCTTCTTTTCTAGCAAAGCTATTAACTTCCTCTTCCTTTTGATCTACAACTAACAGAACTAGATTGTGTGCATTATCTAGTAAATTGATATTACCAATTAAATGTATTTCATTAATTTTATCTCGAACATTTACTGCTTCATTTAGTAAGCTTTCTTCAAATAATGGACGATTATGTACAAGAAATTCATGTATATCATTGCTCTGTATAAACTTAGACACCGAATCACTTCCTAACAGTAATTTATTCGTTATGTAATGAATCTGAAATAATTGTGAACTAATTATACATACATATCATGTTGTTTATCAAGATATTTAGTAATGAGGAATTATAAGAAACCCGCACTCTAAAGCACGGGCTTCAATCTAATATTACGATGTCTATTAATCCATTTTTGTTAATAGATTAGAATAAGGATAATTGGTTTTTCTCTTCCATTCCTTCTAGACAACCAAGATTATCTAAATATTCAAGAATAGTCTTAGATATTTTACTGCGCTCTCGTAAATCCTCTTTTGATAGGAACTCCCCTTGTTCTCTTGCATTTACAATGTTGATTGCCGCATTAGTACCCAGTCCTTCAACTGCATCAAAAGGAGGGATAAGTGTGTTACCTTCCACTATAAACTCAGAAGCTTGTGACTTATATAAGTCAACCTTCTGGAAGGAAAAACCACGTTCACACATCTCAAGTGCAATTTCTAATACTGTTAGTAAACTTTTTTCTTTTGGAGACGCATCATTACCTTTAGCATTAATATTCTCAATCCGCTTACGAATTGCATCTGAGCCTTTAATCATGGTTTCTAAGTCATAATCACCTGCTCTAACAGTAAAATAAGCAGCATAGAAATATAATGGATAATGTACTTTAAAATAAGCAATACGGACTGCCATTAATACGTAAGCAGCTGCATGGGCTTTAGGGAACATGTATTTAATCTTCTTACAAGATTCAATATACCAATCAGGAACATCATGCTTCCTCATTTCTACTATCCACTCATCCTGCAGTCCCTTACCCTTACGAACAGATTCCATTATTTTAAATGCTAACGATGCCTCAAGTCCTTTATGCATTAAATAAACCATGATGTCGTCACGACAACCAATAACATCCGGTAATTCACAAATACCTTCATTAATGAGCTCTTGCGCATTTCCAAGCCAAACATCAGTACCATGGGATAAGCCAGATATGATAACAAGCTCTGCAAACGTACTTGGTTTTGTATCTTCTAACATTTGACGA
Source organism: Ornithinibacillus bavariensis (assembly GCF_050433565.1). Classification (NCBI taxonomy): domain Bacteria; kingdom Bacillati; phylum Bacillota; class Bacilli; order Caryophanales; family Bacillaceae; genus Ornithinibacillus; species Ornithinibacillus bavariensis. The sequence goes on along the minus strand of NZ_JBNPWZ010000013.1, from coordinate 73,035 downwards.
ACAAACTTAGTACCAAACTCTGGTACACCTAAAGTACCTGTTTTACAATTTATCTGTTCCTCTGTGACACCTAATGATTCGGTAGAAGAGAATATTTTCATTACTTCTTTGTCATCAGTAGGAATAGTTTTCGGATCGATTCCACTTAAATCTTGAAGCATCCGAATGACTGTCGGATCATCGTGTCCAAGTATGTCCAGCTTAAGGAGGTTGTCATGAATAGAATGGAAATCAAAATGGGTAGTACGCCATTCACTTTTCCGATCATCGGCCGGATATTGGATCGGAGTAAAATCAAATATTTCCAAATCTGCAGGTACTACAATAATTCCCCCTGGATGCTGTCCGGTTGTCCGTTTAACCCCTGTACAACCTTTTACTAATCGATCGACTTCTGCATTTTTAAAGACCAGTCCTTTATCAGATGCATAGCCTTTTACATAGCCATATGCCGTTTTTTCAGCAATGGTACCAATTGTTCCTGCTCGGTATACATTATCCTCTCCAAACAATACTTTCGTATAATTATGCGCTTGAGGCTGATATTCACCTGAGAAGTTCAAATCAATATCGGGAACCTTATCCCCTTTGAAGCCAAGGAAAGTTTCAAAAGGAATATCTTGCCCATCCTTATTAAAAGCTGTGCCACATTCTGGACAAATTTTATCCGGTAAATCGAATCCACTAGCATACGATCCATCTGTGATAAATTCACTATGATAGCAATTCGGACAAACGTAATGTGGTGGTAAAGGATTAACCTCTGTTATCTCCGTCATGGTAGCGACAAAGGAAGATCCTACTGAACCCCTGGAACCTACCAAATAACCATCATCTAACGATTTTTTAACTAGTTTATGGGCAATTAAATAAATAACAGCGAATCCATTACTAATAATACTATTTAACTCTTTTTCTAGACGATCCGTTACGATTTTCGGTGCTGGCTCACCATAGATTAATTTAGCTCTTTCATAGCATAACTCCCTAATCTCTTGTTCAGCACCTTCAATGGTTGGTGTATAAAGATCATCTTTAACAGGCGAAATTTCTTCTATTTCATCAGCTAAGGCTTGTGTGTTTGTAACTACAATTTCTTTTGCCTTTTCTTCCCCTAAAAACATAAAACAATCTAGCATTTCATTCGTTGTTCGAAATGGTGTATCTGGTAATGTGACACGGTTTAGAGGATTACCAGATTGAGAAGCAATTAGTATCTGCCGGTACATCTTTTCGTGGTTATCAATATAATGTACATTTCCTGTTGCTATTACTTTCTTGTTCAACTTTTTCCCTAATTCTACTAACTTATTAAGAATATCTAGTAATTGTGCCTCATTTTGGACTAACTCTTTCTCAATTAAATGACTATAATTTCGAGGGGGCTGTACTTCAATATAATCATAGAATTCGGCTACCTTTTCTGCCTCATCAGCTGATTTTTGCATCATGGTTTCGAACACTTCTCCATTATCACATGCAGTCCCAACTAAAATACCATTGCGATGCTTTTGTAAAACAGATCTTGGAATTCGTGGGACTCGGTAAAAATAATCAATATGAGCGTAAGAAACGAGTTTATACAAGTTTTTTAAGCCCTCTTGGGTTTTAGCAATAAGTGTACAATGGAAAGGTCTAGAACGTTGATAAGCATTTCCTTCTCCCATATGATCATTAAGTTGATTATGATTCGTTACATCCTTTTGTAAAACTAGCTGTATTAATTTCCAAAGCAAATATGCCGTTGCTTCCGTATCGTAAATAGCACGGTGGTGTTGAGTTAATTCAATGTCTAAATGCTTACATAATGTATTTAAACGGTGGTTTTTTAAACCTGGAAGTAAAAATCTGGACAATTCTAATGTATCAATGATTGGATTACTTACCTTTTCATAACCTATCTTACTAAATCCTTGGTTAAGAAAACCTATATCGAATGTAGCGTTATGTGCAACAAAAACAGCATCCTGACTCCAAGTGTAGAAATCACGTAGCACATCATCTACTTCAGGTGCATCTTTCACCATATCATCTGTAATTCCAGTCAAATCAATAATTGTCTGTGATAGTGGCTTATGTGGATTAGCGAATGACTCAAATCGATCAATTATTTCACCCTTATGAATCTTTACAGCTGCAAGTTCAATAATCGTATCATAAACAGCCGAAAGCCCAGTCGTTTCAACGTCAAAAACCACATATGTTGCATCCTCTAATCCAATGTCCTTTTCGTTATACGCAATCGGTACACCATCATCAACTAGATTTGCCTCCACACCGTAGATTACCTTTATACCATTTTTCTTACCGGCTCCATGTGCTTCTGGAAACCCCTGAACCCCAGCATGGTCGGTAATCGCTATTGCTTTATGTCCCCATTTAGCAGCCTGCTCAACTAATCTTCCCGGTGAAACCACTGCATCCAATTGACTCATCGTTGTATGTGCATGAAATTCTATTCGTTTTTCACCTTCGGGGGCGTTATCCTGCCTAGTTTCAACCTTTATTTCATGAATATCATTCGCCATCATTGCAAGCTCATTAGAATACATATCTGTCTGAATACTTCCTCTAGCCTTTATCCACATTCCCTTTTTTAATTGTTCAAATTTTAATGCATCCTCATCACCCTTGGAGAACATCTTAATCTGAAGTGAATCCGTATAATCCGTCACCTTCGCAATCAACAGACTTCTACCTGAACGAAGCTTGCGGATTTCGACATCGAATACATACCCTTGAACTGCTTTTCTTTTTTCTTCTTCTTGAATATCTCTCATTTCAGTAATTTCGTCTTGAATTTTATAGCCAATCGCAAATGGTTGGTTCTCCTGAACAGGTTTTTCCTTTTCTCGCTTTTCCTTCTCTTGAATGGATTTTAAGATTATTTGTTGATCCTCTAATGCGGTTTGCTGGCGGAAACGTTGAATTGCTTCTTCTTCTTCCTTCACATCAACTGTCAAAGGATAATAAGCAAGCCCAACCTTTTGACAGAATAATTTAAAGCTCTCGTCTAGTCTCTTTTTTAATGCAGTTGCCTCTGCTTCATTCCTTGCAGTTAACATAATCTTATTACCGTTAACTCTAGGCGTTTGATTTAATACTAAATCACGATATGCAGGTGAAATATCTGGGGTTAATTGTAAATAGAGTTGCCAGTATTCACTTACTATGCTTTCATCCACGGATTTATCACGTGTATGTATCGTTAATTCCACTGTAGCTATTTGCTGAAAAGCTCTCTTAATGCTAGCAGTTAATTCTTGATATATAGCTGTTGGCAATACTTGATTTACCTCTATATAGAAATGCCATAACTTTTGTAATTTAAAGATATCAAGTTTTAACAGAGAACTATCTTGAAAATAGTTCTGGATAACCTGATCTTCTATTTTAATTTGTTGGAGTAACAAACCCATTTTCTCTTTACTAGAAATATCCATTCTCATATCCTCCTGCAGCTTGTACCATTTTCATAACATCAGGAATCATTAAAAGATGGAAACCCTTGTCAAATTGAAGAAGACAAGGGTCCATGTAAATTAATTATTCTATTTCTATAGTAACTGCTTTATAAATGAGATACAACCTTTTTAAACACGTAAAAATTTGTATCGGTACTTTTATAAAAACAATCGTTGTATATCATTCCATGTAACGATAATCATTAGAAGCATTAATAAAGCAAAACCAACAAAATGAAAAATACCTTCTTTTTCGGGTTCAATTGGTTTTCCTCGTAGAACCTCAATACCTACAAATAGTAAACGTCCACCATCAAGTGCAGGTAAAGGAACTAAATTAACCACTCCTAGGTTTATACTTAGAATCGCCGTCCATAATAGGAAGTTAACAAAACCAGTTTGTACCACCTGATCTGTGGCATCGTAAATTCCTACAGGTCCAGAAAGCATATCAATACCTAATTGGCCAGTAACTAGCATCGCGAGATTCCTTAAAATCATTGAGGTGGTTTCATAAGTTTGTATAGCACCATACTTGAACGAGCCTAGAAATGACTTTTCATTTGCTTGATATACCCCTATTTGTCCTATCGCCTTTTCCCCTTCAGGTCCAGTAACAGAATTAGGAACAACAGTTATTGTTATTGTTTCACTATTACGCAATACTTTCAATGTAAGTTCTTCACCAGGATTCTCCCTTACGATAGAAGTAAATTCCTTCCATGTTGACACTGGTTGATCATCGATTTGAATGATTTCATCGTTAGCCAGTAATCCCGCCTTCTCCGCCGGACTGCCTGGTTGAACTTGACCCATTTTAGCTTCATCAACTGGAACACCGTGGGCAACTCCGATAATTATGAAAATAACGATAGCAAGAATGAAGTTCATCATTGGCCCTGCAAACAACTGCATTGCTCTTTTGCCAGCTGATTTAGATGCAAACTGCCGATCATATGGAGCAATTAACATTTCCTTTTCATCCATTACAAAAAGAGCGCGTCGATCAACATCAAAGTGTAATAGATTCTCTTCTTCGTCTATTTCATAGCCTTTAATAATTAATTCATGATCCAAGTCAACTTTTTCCACTTCAATTACACGTGCATTCGGATGCTTCGATTTATTATTAACAATAATCTTATTTACCTTTCCCTCATCATTAAATTCAAGCCCTATATGATGCCCTGGCTTTAAATCTATGATTTCCGGGTCATCTCCAGCAACACGAACATAACCACCTATTGGCAGTAACCGAATCGTGTACAGTGTATCACTTTTTGTAAAAGCGAATATTTTTGGTCCAAACCCTATCGCAAACTCTCGAGCTAACATACCAGCACGCTTTGCAAAAATCAGATGTCCGAGTTCATGAACAAATACCAAAAGTCCAAACATGCAAATAAATGCTATAACGGTTGTCAAACTGTAACACCTTCCTTTTCCTGAAGTGAAAAAAGCTAGCCTTATTAAAAGTCAACTATAACCTATAAAAGCTGTAATATAAACTGAAGAACTGGGAAAACAAATATAGCACTATCAAATCGGTCTAAAATTCCACCATGTCCTGGAAGGATTTTTCCAGAATCTTTTACATTATAATGCCGTTTAAATGCAGATTCTACTAAGTCACCAATTTGTCCAAAAACAGAAACTACTATTGAAATAATAATGACCGTTACAATACTAAATGGAAAAGGGAAAATCAAATGAAAGATAACCCCAACAATACTAGCAAGTATTATACCACCAATAGCACCTTCAATAGTTTTATTTGGACTAATCTCCGGCCATAGTTTATGCTTTCCAATTGCCCTACCGGTAAAATATGCACCTGTATCTGTAGACCAAATTAAGATAAGTGTAAAGAAAATTTGAGCCAGTCCATTTACTGCATTTCTTGTTTCCAGAAAATAAAAAAATCCCATTCCAACATATAAGACAGCTAATAAAATGAAACCAACATCATCAAAGGTAAACTTATTCTTCAGTAATACAGTATAAGCTAATAAAAGTAGGACAAATAAGACAATATTTTCAGCTGTGCTAGTTGCTAAATTAATATTGTGTATCCCATTAGTTGCTGGGTATAAAAGGAGCCAGAGAAAAATTATCGCAAGTAAGCCAGGAAATGAATTCCATTCAACTTTATGCATTTTCAGTAGCTCCGTTAAACCAATTGTCGCTAGTAGGTAAATTGCAACCGCAAACGGCCAACCACCATAGATAACAAATGGTATGAATAATATTAGTGCTACAATTGCTGTTAAAATTCGTTGTTTCATCTACCATTCATCACCTTATATACCTCCAAATCGCCTTGCTCTCTTTTGATATTCTAAGAGCGCCTCCGAAAATACTTGTTCATCGAAATCTGGCCATAATACATCTGTAAACCAAAATTCCGTATAAGCCAATTGCCAGAGTAAAAAATTACTTAGCCGTTTCTCACCACTTGTACGAATTAAGAGATCAGGATCTGATAAGCCTTCCGTATATAAATATTTTGAGATTAAATCCTCATCAATATTATCCATAGAGACTTTATCATCATCCAAATCATTCATTATAAGCTTAATTGCTCTCATTATTTCACTGCGACTACCATAATTTAGTGCAAAGTTCAGTAATAAACCATCGTTATCCTTCGTCTTTTCCTTCGCATATTGAACTGCTTCCTTTGTATAGGGAGGTAGTGAGTCAAAATCACCAATAGTTTCAATTCGTACATTATTTTTCATTAAGTCAGGTAAATAGATGTGTAAAAATTCCTTAGGTAGTCTTAATAGAAATTCTACTTCGGGCTGAGGTCTTTTCCAATTTTCTGTTGAAAAAGCAAATAGCGTCAAGATTTTTACATTATATTTGATCGCCGCCTCGACAATATTTTTGACAACATCCATACCTGCTTTATGACCTGCTACTCGTGGAAGTCCCCTCTTTTTTGCCCAACGACCATTTCCGTCCATAATAATTGCTACATGTTCTGGGACATTTGTTAATTCGTTATCTTGTAAAGGGTTTTCCTGTTTTGATCTAAAAAAAGGAATTTTAATCGACATAATCTGTCCTCCGAACACTGATGTTTATCCATTTAAAAATACGATTATAATTATGCTTAAGAATATACATATATGACACTATACCAATTGTATATTCTATCATAAGTTTGTCGTTCATCACTAGCAAAAACAAACTATTTTCCATTTTATTATAACGGTAAACCGAAAAGAATACAAAAGCCCCCTTGAATAAGAGGGCTTAAACAGTTGAATTAATGAAGATAATTTATACTTCCATTATTTCCTTTTCTTTATCTTTAGCTAATTGGTCGATTTCAGCAATATGCTTATCAGTCTCTTTTTGTACATCGTCTTGAGCAAGTCGTAGCTCATCCTCAGTAAGACCACCGTTTTTTTCTTCTCGTTTTAAGGCATCATTTGTATCACGGCGTACATTTCTCACTTGGACACGATATTCCTCTGCATACTTTCCAACAACCTTTACAAGATCTTTTCTACGTTCCTCTGTTAATGCAGGGATATTAATACGGATAACATTGCCATCATTTGTTGGCGACAGACCTAAATCCGCTTTTTGAATAGCTTTTTCGATATCATTCATTGCTGTTTTATCATAGGGAGTAATGACAAGCAATCTAGCTTCTGGAGCACTTATCGTTGCTAATTGATTTAATGGTGTGTTAGCTCCATAATACTCAACAAATACGCTATCTAATAGACTAGGATTTGCTCTACCAGCACGCACAGTTGCCAAGCTTCGTGAAAATGACTGAACAGCCTGTTTCATTTTATCCCGACATGAGCCTAGAATTTGTTCTGACATAAATTATTTCCCCCTTATCGTGGTTCCGATTGTCTCACCTTGGACAACCCGTTTAATATTTCCTTCTTCTGTAATAGAGAATACTACAAGTGGTATATCATTTTCCATACATAAAGTGGAAGCAGTTGAATCCATTACACCTAAGCCTTCATTTAACATATCCATATACGTAATATTGTCATATTTCTTCGCACTTTTATTAATTTTTGGATCATCAGTGTATACACCATCGACATTATTTTTTGCCATTAAAATTACTTCTGCCTCAATTTCTGCTGCTCTTAATGCAGCGGTTGTATCCGTTGAGAAGTATGGATTTCCAGTTCCTGCAGCAAAAATGACAACGCGTTTTTTCTCTAGATGACGAATGGCTTTTCTTCGAATATAAGGTTCTGCAACTTGACGCATTTCAATGGAGGTTTGCACCCGAGTCGGAATACCAATTGTTTCCAAGGAATCTTGTAATGCCAACGAGTTCATGACTGTTGCTAGCATCCCCATATAGTCAGCTGTTGCCCGGTCCATTCCCATTTCACTACCGACTTTTCCTCTCCAGATATTTCCTCCGCCTACAACGACTGCAACCTCTACACCTAGTTCTACAACTTCTTTAATCTGAGTTGCGATAGATTGAATTATTTTGGGTTCAATGCCATATCCTTGGTCTCCGCTCAAGGCTTCACCGCTTAATTTTAATACAATTCTACTGTAATGAGCTGTTGTCATAGTAACCTCCACAAGAATAGATTTTTATGTTAACTTAATTGGTTGTACTATGTAATGGTGAAATAGGGAACATTAAATGTTCCCTATTGATCAATTAGTTATTCTTTACTTGACTCATTACCTCTTCAGCGAAGTTGTCAGAACGTTTTTCCATTCCTTCTCCAACCTCATAGCGAGCAAAGGATTTAACAGTTGCTCCTTTTGCAGCAACATACTTCTTAACCTTTTGGTCTGGATCTTTTACAAAGCTTTGTTCTAATAAACAAATTTCTTCGAAGAACTTACCTAAACGGCCTTCAACCATTTTCTCTACGATATTTTCTGGTTTACCTTCGTTTAGTGCTTGTTGTTTTAATACTTCACGCTCGTGATTAATAACATCTTCTGATACTTCTTCACGTGACACGTATTTAGGATTAACAGCAGCAATATGCATTGCAATATCTTTAGCTAATGTAGAATCAGTTGTACCCTCTAATAAAGCAAGCACACCAATTCTTCCGCCCATATGAAGGTATTCACCAAACGCATCATTGTCTGTTTTTGTTATAATTTCAAAGCGACGTAAGGAAATCTTTTCTCCAATTTTAGCAACTGCAGCATTAATAAATGTTTCAACAGTATCTCCATCACCATTAATCTTTTGTTGCAAAGCTTCTTCAACTGAAGATGGTTTTTGAGAAAGCAGGTGATTACCTAAAGCCTCAAGTAAATCTTTAAATTGTTCATTTTTCGTTACAAAGTCTGTTTCACAGTTTACCTCTAATAGTACAGCAGTATTGCCATTAGAAGCGATGTATGTAGAACCTTCCGCTGCAATACGGTCTGCTTTTTTAGCTGCTTTAGCAATACCTTTTTCACGTAAGTAATCAATTGCTTTATCCAAGTCACCGTTTGTTTCTGTTAGTGCCTTTTTACAATCCATCATACCAGCACCTGTTTTTTCACGAAGTTCTTTTACCATTTGTGCAGTAATAGCCATTATAAATCCTCCTTATATAGTAACATTATTATCTAGGTTTACGTTTTTTATAGTTGTCTTTAAAAAAGGTGATAAAAGGCATATCCTCTTATCACCTGACCTTTTCAGAAATTAAGCTTCTTCCGTTTCAAGAACTGGCTCTTCAACTACAGCCTCTTCAGCTACTTCTAATTCTTCGCCTTGTTTAACTTCAAGGATAGCATCTGCAATTTTAGCAGTTAGAAGTTTAACAGCACGGATAGCATCATCGTTAGCTGGGATCACATAATCAATTTCATCTGGATCACAGTTAGTGTCAACGATTCCGATAATCGGAATGTTTAATTTGTGTGCTTCTGCAATTGCGATGCGTTCTTTACGTGGGTCAACCACAAATAGAGCATCTGGAAGCTTCTTCATATCTTTAATTCCACCTAGGAATTTAACAAGACGTTCTTTTTCTTTTAATAGTCCTACTACTTCTTTTTTCGGTAAAACATCAAAAGTTCCATCTTCTTCCATTTTTTCAATCTCAACAAGACGGTTAATACGTTTGCGGATTGTTTGGAAGTTTGTTAATGTACCACCTAACCAACGTTGGTTTACATAGTACATTCCAGAGCGGATTGCTTCTTCTTTAACGGAATCCTGCGCTTGTTTTTTTGTACCTACGAAAAGAACTGTACCACCTTCTGCTGCAAGTTCTTTCACATAGTTATAAGCCTCTTCAACCTTCTTTACAGTTTTTTGAAGGTCGATAATATAGATACCGTTACGTTCCGTAAAGATGTATTTTTTCATCTTTGGATTCCAACGGCGAGTTTGGTGTCCAAAATGTACACCAGCTTCAAGTAATTGCTTCATTGAAATTACTGACATAATAAATTTCCTCCTTGGTTTTTTCCTCCGCTTGCATCATTTCTGTATAAAGACCTAACAAGGCACCATCTATACAAATCAACAAACGTGTGTGGTTATAAATAATTAATTTGTATTTACACCAAAAATAAATATAACATACCAGTTTATTGTTATCAAGGATAAATCTTATTTTTCTTCATGAAATTTAATGATTAATTCAACCTCAGTCTTACCACAGGATAGCTCACGTGCAATATCTTCAGGAGAAAGCCCTTCTTTATGAAGTTTTAAGATTTTCGACTGTAGTGATACTTCAACTTGATCTAAGGGTTCATCTTCTATACTAGAAAATGGCAATACTTCTTTTACATCTTCATTCCTAAGCGTTGTTTGCATCACGGTAGTATGTTTCCTAGAGGAATCATTATTATCCCTTTCAGCAAGCCTGTCCTGAAGCATTTTATTTTCCTCTTTTATTTCTTCTAAATAGGATTCCATTAAAGCTACTATTTCTGTAGTGTCATTTTTCTTTTCAACACGTAACTGCTTACTTAAGGCATATATAGCTGTAATAGAAATAATGTGTAATAAAAAGCTAATAATAAGCAAAAATGAAGTCATAAATGTTAACTCCTACTATCAAAGTGATTACCTAAATATGGATGTTGTATATTCTGGTTATTGGTTTTTAATTCTTCTTTGGCCTGATCCTGATTGATTTTCTGATTTGTTTCCGATTTATCATCCTTTAGTAAATGAATGTCTTCAAATTCTTGTACTTTTTTTCTTTTTTGATTTTCTTGAATGACCTGTGTTTGGGCAAGTGCCTCCTGGAAATGCTGATTTTGCTTTAGTATTTGGTCCTGAAATTTTCCCGCATCTGTTGTTCTAGGAAGCGCAACCTGCATTTCAACAGATTTCCAACTCATAACCTTCACTTCCTTTAAGCGAAAGAATCCTCCAGAGAACGCATATATATTTCGTTTCGTACTAGCTCAAATTGAACCTTCTTATATGATGTGTCAATCATTCGCTTATATTTTCCAAATGCTACAACTGTATTAGCAAATATATTACCTATTACGATTAGTTTAGCATACTTCTCATTCGTTTCATGGTTTAAAGATTCCAGCTTTTCCTTAATGGAATCCAGAAGTTCAACGTTTTTATCGTAAGATGCCTTTTGTCTCTGGAGAGCCTGGAATAACTTCGGGTTAGATTCTATATTAGGTACTTGTGATAATTTTTCACCTAAAACCGCTAACTTTTTTAACGTATCCTCGATTTCTTTTTTTTGGCTTTGTAGCTCTTCTGTCTCTTGTAATTCCTTATGATTTTGACCAAGAATTAACTCTGTCCTTGTATTCATATGATTTCCAACATGCTTAATTTGGATAGAGTTACCAGCTGAAGAGTGTCCACCTATCACACTACCTCTTTGACAAATAATCTCATCACCAGCTATACATTCACTATGAAGGATAGAATTTTCTACAAACAATTTATTCGTTGCATAGACATTACCTTGATTAATATAGCCTATTTGTATTGTTTCTCCCGCTTCAATTGTTCCTTTTTGCTGACCTGCTAGTCCTTCAGCCACATAGACAGACCCTTCCGCTTTCACAGTAGCCGCTTCAACCATTCCATAGATTTTAATATCTCCACCTGCTTTTATGGTATAGCCAGAAGGGACATCCCCCTTTATGATAACGGTACCAATAAAATCTATATTCCCTTCCTTCATCGAAAGTGAATCAGACACCTCATAAACCGGATGAACATGTATCGTATTCCCTTGAACATTTGCTTGTCCAACAGATTCTGAATAAAATGTTAAAGATTTTTCCTCAAATCTTACATTTTTACCCGCTTTCATCCGAATAGGCTTACCTGGCTTACTACGTACTAAATTACCATACACATTTGTCCCATCTGTTCCTTCTGTTGGTAAAATAAGTTTAGCAAGCATTTGATTTACTTCTACAGAAGGGATTCGCATTACTTCACGGAAGTCCCATCGATCATCATTTAAGTCCTTTTCAATCATAGGATTAAAATTAATCGTATACTGCACTTTCCCGTCCAAACCAGGTATTGGTTCTATTCCTCGTGCAATGACCATAGGGAAGTCTTCTAAAGGAACCCCCCCAGAGACCACCTTTTCAATACTTCCCTCATCTAAACCAAAGATAATTTTATTATTATGTAGAAATTGCGTGAATTCTTCCTTCGTGACATTAAGCTCTTGATGCATTAAATACTCATCTGTGTAGTGGAGTTCAGCAATCATTTGATCATTGGAAACTTTTAATATAAATAGCTGACTAAGTTCTGCCATTGCTATGCCACTCCTTTATCAAGATACTATAAAGCTTCTTTCAGTGTATTACGCAATTTATAAATAGCTTTTTTATGAATCTGAGATATTCTCGATGTAGTTAAGCCTAAGACTTGACCAATTTCCGTAAATGTTAGACCATCGTTATAAAACAAGCTAATAATCATTTGCTCATTTTCTTTCAAACCTTTAATACTTTTTGCAAGCTCTTTATACTCTTCAACCTTCTCCATATGTGCATCTGGTTGGATACTTGTTGAATCTGGAATCGTATAGCCAATACCCTCTTTATGACTGCTATTTCCGTCTTTCGGTTTTTCCTCTATGGAAAGCATATTCGCAAACAATGCATCACGTACATAAGATTCTACTTCTTCTTGTGAGATATCTAGTACGCTTGCAATTTCTTCCAGACTAGGTTCACGTTGATACTTCTGCTCAAGCATTTGTGTAACCTGTTCAATTTTTTTGGTCTTTTCACGGATTGACCTTGGTAACCAATCCTCTTTCCTCAGTCCATCAATAATTGCTCCACGTATACGGAAAGAAGCGTACGTATCAAATTTAAGATCCCTCTCAAGATCAAACTTCTTCAATGCGTCGAATAGTCCTAATAGCCCTAGACTACGTAGGTCATCTTTCATAACAGTACTAGGTAAGTGACTTATCGTTCTTTCAACATGATAAGAAACTAAGTACATATAATTTTGAATTAATTCATTTGCTGCTTCTTCATCTTGATGCTTTTTCCAACGTTCCCATAATTCTTGTTCCAGAGGAGAGATTTTTGTACCCAAACGACATGCTCCTCCCTATCCATATTTTTGTAGGCATTATATGATTTCTTCACCTTTTGTAATGGTTTTTATTCGAAGATTTGCAGTTGCTGGATCGAATTCAATTGTTCTTCCGAAATTCCCTCCAACATCTGATGCAATAACGGGTATATGATGTTCTGCTAATTTTTGTAAAACAGCTTCAATATTCCTTTGCCCAATGCGCATCATATCGTTATTCGAAGAGAATTGAAACATTTGTGCTCCTCCAGCTAGTTTAGCTTGTAGACTGGACTTACGTAATCCTTTTCGGCAAAGCTGGTCTACTAAAATATCAATTGCTGTATCTGCGTATTTATATAAATTTAAGTTAGTTTGTTTCGCTAATTTAGAATTCGGTAGCATGATATGGGCCATGCCTGCTATCTGTTTTGGTTGGTTATATAATACGACCCCAACACATGAGCCAAGTCCAGTTGTTCGTATACAGTCTGGCGCTGAAACAATATTTAAATCTGCTATACCGACTTTTACAATTGTATGCTCGTTATTTATCATCCTGAATACCTAAAGCCTGAAATATTTTAGTGAATGATTCAGGCGAAGGTAGTAACAGAAATTGACCATTAACACCATTATGTTCTCCCTGGACATCATTCATTTTAGTATTAATAATAATTGCATAATCGGTAAATTCAGATATTGGAAGTAATCCAACTGTTAAAATAGCTCCTGCCATATCAATGCTTAAATGTGGAATGGATGGCTGCATATTGATATTAGTAAAATCAGATAGTGCAGATAAATAAGATCCTGCTAGAATATTCCCTGCTTCTTGAAGTGCAGAAAAGGCAATACTGTTTGGTTCTTCACCGTTATATAAGGTCATGCTATTGTCATTAGTCATCTGCTTCACTAATAGTTCCGCTTCCTCCAAAGAAAATAATAGATATACTATTCCAGGTGCTTTCCCATGAATTTCAAACAGAATTCCGACAACCAAGTTCTCAGCTCCGCCTACCATCTCCATTACTTCATCAAAAGCAACAATATTGATATTGGGAACCTCCATATCAACCTTTTTTTGAATAAGTTTGGACATGGAAGTAGCTGCATTGCCAGCCCCAATATTCCCAATTTCTCTTAACGCATCCAATTGAATTAATGAGAGCTGTTCATATTTCATGCTATTGACCTTCAACCATTTTCAACTCGCCGATTTCTTCATTTGTTAATACCTTTTTCAGGTCTAAAAGAATTAGTAAACGGTTATCTAGTTTTGCTACTCCATCAATGTAGTCTGCATTAACCGCACCGATTACTTCTGGAGCTGGTTCGATAACAGTAGAAGGGATATCCATAACATCATTAGCTGCATCCACAATTAGCCCTACTTCCATCTCTTCCAAATTAACAATAATAATACGTGTCGATTCATTATAAGGAGATTCCTCTATACCAAGACGTGTACGTAAATCAATGATTGGGGTAACGACTCCACGTAAGTTTATTACTCCTTTAACAAAGTCAGCAGTATTCGGTACTCGAGTGATAGTTACCATTCGTTCAATCCCGCCTACCTGCTGTACCGATACAGCAAATTCCTCATCCTTTAATTGAAAAACTATAACCTTATTCTCAGTTACTAACTCGTTACTCATTATACTTTCCTCCAGTTCTTCACCTATTTTATAATGGCATTGCTATCGACTATAAGTGCGACTTGTCCATCTCCAAGAATGGTAGCACCTGAAATTGCAAATGTATTACTTAAATAAGAACCAAGTGATTTTAACACTACCTCTTGTTGTCCGATGAAGGAATCAACAACCAATGCTGCCAATTTATCGCCTTTTTTAACAATTACTATGGAAGTGTATGATTCATCCTCATTAGTATTCGGACAGTTAAAGATTTCCTTTAGGTCAATTAAAGGAACTACCTTGCCTCGGAAGTCAATCACTCTCTTATGGTGTGCCGACAAAATTTGATCTTTGGAGATAATTGCTGTTTCAATGATTGATGACAATGGAATCGCATATTTTTCTTGATTTAGTTCTACGAGTAAAACGGAAATAATCGTTAAGGTGAGTGGTAACTGAATAGAGAAAACTGATCCGTTACCCAAGCTAGAATTAATGGAAATATTTCCACCAAGTGATTCTATTGTATTTTTAACTACATCAAGCCCTACTCCACGTCCAGATATATCTGAAATTTTATCTGCTGTGGAGAAACCACTCTCTAATATTAATTCGTAAATCTTCTGCTCTGGTAATGTTTCTGCTTCTCTTTCTGTTAATAACCCATTTCCGATTGCCTTTTTAAGTACTTTGTCCTTATTAATTCCTGCCCCATCGTCAGTAATCTCAATAAAAACATGGTTTCCACTATGATAAGCCTTTAAAGTAATGGTTCCCTTTTCTGGTTTCCCATTCTTTATTCTTTCTTCCTTTGTTTCAATACCATGATCGACCGCATTACGAAGTAAATGGACAATTGGATCACCAATTTCATCTATGACGGTTCTATCCAGTTCTGTATCAGCACCGATAATTTCTAAATCTATATTTTTATGTAAATCTCTCGCAAGCTTTCTAACCATTCTCGGGAATCTACTAAACACATGGTCAATTGGAACCATTCGCATGGTCAAAATAATATTTTGTAGATCACTAGAAACCCTAGCCATTCTCTCCACAGTTTCCTGAAGGTCATTATTCCTTAAATCTGAAGAGATTTGTTCAAGACGTCCTCTATCAATAATAAGCTCCTCGAATAAATTCATTAGGATGTCTAGTTTTTCAATATTCACTCGAATTGTCTTTTGGTGTGCTCCTTTTATTGAATCATGATCTACTGTATTAGATTTTGACTTGTTTTCTTCTGTATTAGTTTCTACTATTTCTAGTATTCCACTAGCTACTTCTTGTTGTGCCATAGATTCACGATATTGGTTTACCGAAAAAGCATTCACAACGACAGAATCGATTTCAGATACCTTCTTAATTTTTTCTTCAATTTCGGTTTCCTCATTTTTACTAACAAGTATTATAGAAAATGTTGATTCAAAGTTTTCCTCTTCCAGATCATTTACGGAAGGCACAGATTTAATTACTTCACCTAATTGTTCAAGAACCTCAAATACCATAAATACGCGAGCACCTTTTAAAAGACAGTCCTCCCTTAATTGGACGGTTACCTCATAATTATGAAAACCTCGTTCATGGGACTCATTTAAGATCGATAGCTCAAACTCATCTAGTTGTGTGAAAACGTTCGATATGGTTTCCTTCTGAACATTGTCATTTGTTAATCCATCGCTTTGAACTGGCATAGTCCCTTTTTCAATTGCTTCTAACTGTTTGGCAATTTCGGTGATATTCAATGAACCTTTACCCCCGCTGGCAATATCCTCTACCATAGCATTGAGACTATCAACTGTATCTACCAATAAGTCAATCATACTTGATTGTACTTGTACCTTGTCATAGCGAATGGCATCAAAAACATTTTCAAGTGTGTGGGTTAAGGTTGCTAAATCAGAAAATCCCATCGTAGCTGACATACCCTTTAACGTATGTGCTGCTCTAAAAATTTCTTCTATAATAGCCTTCTCACCAGGATTTTTCTCCAGCTCTAGTAATTTCTGATAGAGAACCTCAATATGCTCATTACTCTCATCAATAAAAACGTCTAAATACTGTGAAGTATCCATTCTACATCCCTCCGGATTTGTCGGTTAGTGCATGTATCATATTACCCATTTGGTGTAAATGTACGATATGGTTTACAGCATTTGTTTTAACTGCTGCTTTTGGCATCCCATAAATTATGGCTGAATCCTCAGACTCAGCTAAAACAACAATTTCTGGATCTTTTTGTTTTAATGAAATAATGCCTCGTGAACCGTCACTACCCATTCCCGTAAGTATTACGACAATTTTATTGACTTTTTCTATCTCAGCTGCTGATTCCAAGAGGACGTCAACAGACGGTCTATGGCCGAATCTTTCTTCTTCCTGAGTTAGTTCGATTGCAGTGGCAGTACCAACCTTTCTAAGCTTCATATGAAAGCCACCAGGTGCTATATATACTGTTCGATCCGCTACAATTTCACCATGTGATGCTTCCTTTATATGTAAATGTGAAAGGTTATTCAATCTTTCTGCAAGAGATTTAGTAAATCCAGCAGGCATATGCTGTACAATTAATACCGGTGCGGTAAAATCTTCAGGAAGATCTAGTATGACACGCTGTAATGCTCTTGGTCCCCCGGTAGAAGAGCCCACTAATACCATTGACCTCGAATAGCGCTGCTTATTACTTTTAGCTACTGGATCTGGTGATTCGATCTGTGCTTGATTTCTAGTAACATCGACATTTGCTGCTGCAACCACCTTTTTGACAATCTCTTGCTTAATGGTTGCAATATCAAGCGATATTGATCCAGACGGCTTTTGAATAAAGTCGACTGCTCCAGTTGTTATAGCTTGGAGTGTATTTTTAGTGCCTTCCTTTGTTAAACTCGAAAGCATGACTACAGGAATTGGATGTTCCTTCATTATGAATGACAAAGCTGTTAGCCCATCCATAATTGGCATTTCTACATCGAGGGTTACAACATCAGGTGCAAGCAATTTTATTTTTTTAATTCCTTCTTCCCCATTCCTAGCTGTTGCAATTACTTGTATCCGTTTGTCACTATCTAATATATCTGTAATCATCTTGCGCATAAAAGCAGAGTCGTCTATGACAATTACTCGAATGGGAGTCATGTTTTTCACCTACCTATTCTTTAGGAGATTTTTTAGCCTTTCAACAAATGAAGTTGGGTGTACACTTTCTATTTCTAACTCCTTTTGAGAATAATTATTTACTAATTGCTTCATTGCTTTGGCAACTGGTGCCTTTTCATTAGTAAGTACAAATGGGGCTTGTTTCATGACTGCAGAAGGAACTGTTTTATCCTCTGGCAAAATTCCCAAAAGCTTTAATTCAATTCCTAAAAATCGTTCGATTACTGTTTGAAATCGGTTCACCGTACGTAAACCACTCTTTATACTTTCAGCACGGTTTAGGACCATTTGGATTGGTATATTTTTCCCTGATGCCACTAAATGTTTAATCATACTATAAGCATCGGTAATGGAAGTAGGCTCACTCGTAGTAATTACAATACATTCATCAGAAGCAAGTACGAAATCAATACTAGCTTGACTCGCACCGGCACCTAAATCAAAAATAATATAATCAAATTCGTGTACAATAGATTCATATTGCTGAAGGAAATAATCCATCTTTTCCCCACTCATCGAAAAAACATTACTCAAACCGGAGCCACCCGCAATAAAGGATAGATTCATAGGTCCTGATTCCATAATATCCGTAATAGGTAAATTGACTTGCAACATTTCTACTATCGTCTTTTTCGCTTGTAACCCAAGAAGTATTTCTACATTGCCCATTCCAATATCCAAATCAATTAACAGTACTTTTTTTCCCAATTTGCATAGCGAAAGCGAAAAATTAACTGCTATATTTGATTTTCCAACTCCACCCTTTCCACTTACAAAAGATATCGTCTTGGCGTGCTTTGGAGTTTTCATCATCTTTAATTGTCTTCTTAAACTATCAGCTTGATCATGAATCAATAAGATCACCTACTATATACTCACTGATGAGTTCTTCTGTTGGTTTTAAAATGTTATCGGGAACTTCCTGGCCATTTGTGATATAGGCAATCCCAATTTGGTGTGCTAACGGTATGTTCAGTAAACCCCCGTATTGTCTTGTCTCATCAATTTTTGTAAAAATTAATCCATTCAGCTTTATATGTCTAAAGCTATGATAAATATCATTCATATCTTTGGATTTAGCTGTTAAAGAAAGAACTAGAAAATTAATAGCATGATCGTGTCCGTCTATATTTACTGATAGTTCTTTAACAAACTTGTCATCACGATAATTTCTTCCTGCTGTATCAACTAAAATTAGATCGTAGTTCTGAAACTTTGTAATAGCATGATGGTAATCCACCGCGGAGTATGCTACCTCTACCGGTACTTCTAAAATTTTGGCATATGTCTTTAACTGTTCAATAGCTGCAATACGGTATGTATCCATCGTAATGAATGCTACACTCTTTTTGTCTTTAAGCATACTGTTCGCCGCTATTTTCGCTATTGTAGTAGTTTTCCCAACTCCTGTTGGACCAAGAAAATGGATAACCTTAGCATTACTAGGAATACCATCGAATGATAGTCCACGTAACTGTCTTTCTATTTCTAGTTTTAATTCCTGTGCTATTTTAGCAGGGGTCTGAGTAGCCCCTACTTCTGTCAGGTGTTGCTTTACTTTCTTTACAATATTTGTAGCTACCCTCTCATCTACCTCTTGGTCAAGAAGATATTGGTAGACTACTTGATAATCAAGCTCGAACTTATTATTTTGACCATGTGCCTGTTGTTCGAGAATACGTCGCATATTCTTAATCTCTTGCATCATGTCATTATCTATTGATAGGTGTTGCTTCTTATAATTCGACCTATGCTCACTTTTATTTACAGTTGCTTTTATTTGTTTTGATGGAAGTGGTGCCTTATCCAATGCGGCAACTACTTCTATTTTACGTTTCTTAAAGAACCCTAGAAATCCACCTTCTTCTATTTCCTTAGAGCTCAAGATAACTGCATCGGAACCGAGTTCTTTACGAATTTTGCTCATTGCTTCAGGCATTGTTGGTGCTATATATTTTTTTACCTTCATGCTACATTCACCACTCCAACACTTTGGACTTGTACTGACGGTTCTAGTTCGTTATAGGATAAAACAATAACTTGAGGTAAAAATCTATCTAGTAATTGTTTCAAATACATTCGTATTGCAGGAGAACATAATATAATTGCATTTTCTTCTTGAAGGGTTAGTTTTTCTACCTCTTCATTTATTGCCTGTATTATCTTCTGTTGGGTATCTGGATCTAATGCTAAATAATTCCCATGCTCAGTAGTTTGAATACTCTCTGCAATTATTTTTTCTACCTTACCTGATACTGTAACGACACGTAAAGAATTATCCTGACTCGTATACTGTTTTGTTAACTGAATGGATAACGCTTGTCTTACATATTCTCCTAAAAGCTCAGGATCATTGGTTAACTTCCCAAAATCAGCTAATGTTTCAAAAATAATAGGCAGATTTCGTATGGAAACATTTTCCCTGAGTAATTTTGCAAGTACTTTTTGAATATCGCCTATAGATAACGGATCTGGTGTTACCTCTTCTACTAATATTGGATAATTTTCTTTTAAGTGGTCAACCAGTTCTTTCGTTTCCTGTCTACCGAGTAATATATGAGCATGTCGTTTAATTACTTCTGTGATGTGAGTTGAAACAACCGATGGTGGGTCTACAACAGTATATCCGGATAGCTCCGCCTCATCTTTAAACTCCTCACTAATCCATTTAGCAGGGAGACCAAATGCTGGTTCCACTGTTTCTATACCTTCAATTAAATCATTATCCATGTCTGGAGTCATTGCCAAATAATGATCAAGCAGTAGCTCTCCCTTAGCAACTTCATTCCCTTTAACTTTTAAGCGGTATTCATTTGGATTTAGTTGTATGTTATCACGTATTCTTACTACAGGAATTACAATTCCAAGTTCAATGGCTAATTGTCGCCTAATCATAATAACCCGGTCTAATAAATCTCCACCCTGTTTAGCATCTACTAACGGTATGAGAGCATAGCCAAACTCAAATTCAATTGGGTCCATACTTAATAAATTGATAACATTTTCTTGTGTTTTAAGTGCGGTGGTTTCTTCTTGGTCTTCTGCTTCTTCATCCTTAACAAGTGGCTCCTTCTTCTTCTGTAGCATATAGAAAGCTCCAATTGCTAGCAGACCAGAAATTGTCGTCGTTAAAAAGAAGTTAATAGGTGTTAAACCAAGCAAAAATATTGTTCCAGCGGCTATAAATAGTAATCTTGGATATTGCAATAATTGTGCACTCACATCGGTACCAAGATTATCTCCTGTAGCAGAACTTCTTGTTACAACAATACCTGTCGCGGTAGAAATTAATAAGGCAGGAATTTGACTAACTAGTCCATCACCAACCGTTAATCGCATATACGTATCGATTGCTTCTGGAAAGGAGAAGCCCATTTGCGTCATTCCAATAATTAATCCGAAAACGATATTAACTAGAACAATGATAATTCCAGCTATTGCATCACCTTTTACGAACTTACTAGCACCATCCATTGAACCGTGAAAATCTGCTTCATTTTCTACCTTTTTACGTCTTTCTCTAGCTTCTTGCTCAGATATTAAACCTGCATTTAAGTCTGCATCAATACTCATCTGCTTACCAGGCATGGCATCTAATGAGAATCTTGCAGCAACTTCAGAAACACGTTCCGAACCTTTGGTAATTACTAAAAAGTTGATAATAACTAAAATAATGAAAACAACAAAACCAACTAAAGGATTATTACCAATTACAAACGAACCAAAGGTATCTACTACTCCACCAGCTTCTGCATTACTTAAAATTGAACGTGTGGTAGAAACGTTCAATGCAAGCCTAAACAAGGTTAATAGTAATAATAGCGTTGGAAAAACAGAAAACTGTAACGGTTCCAGAGTATTCATGGAAACTAGTAAAACAATTAACGCTAGAATGATATTTATTAAAATAAGTACACTAAGTAGCCATCCAGGTAGCGGGATGACTAACATGACAATTACTAATATGACACCTATTAAAACAGATAAGTCACGGGCTTTCATGGATGTCTCTCCTTAATGGTTAAACTTTTTTCTCCATTCTATACACATAAGCTAGTATTTCAGCTACTGCTTGATAGAATTCTTCTGGAATTACTTCACCTATTTCTACCGATGCATAAAGCGATCTAGCAAGAGGCCTGTTTTCCACAGTCATTACATTATTCGCTTTTGCTATTTCCCTAATTTTAAAAGCTATATGATCAACACCCTTCCCTATGACATAGGGTGCACTTGCTTCTGTTTCATCATATTTAATAGCAACAGCAAAATGCGTAGGGTTGGTAATTACAACGTCAGCATTCGGAATTTCACTCATCATTCGACGCATCGCAATTTGACGCTGTTTTTCTTTAATTTTCGATTTAATGAGTGGGTCACCTTCAATATTTTTATATTCATCTTTTATATCCTGCTTTGACATGCGAATATTCTTTTCAAAATCGTAGCGTTGGTATGCATAATCGAAAACTGCTAATACCATCAAGGCAATGATGGCACTAATTCCCATGACAAGAGTTACTTGACCAAAGAATTGTAACGCACTTTCGGCATTTTTAAAAGCTACCATAAGCATGTCATCTTTATACATCCAAATTATTGAAAAGGTAATCGTACCGATAACTGCTATCTTGAAAATAGATTTAAGCAGTTCAACGATTGCACGTAAAGAAAAGATTCGTTTTGCTCCTTGGATTGGATCAATTTTCTTCAAATCAAACTTTAATGGTTCAGTTGTGAATAAAAATCCTATCTGCATTAAATTCGAGGCAAATCCAGCGATAATTGCAATTAAAAAAACTGGACCGACAATCTTTAATAATTCAATGGCCACTTCTGTAAAAATTTGAAAAAGCGTCTTCTCATTTAATTCCCAATGGATATACTCTGTAAAAGAATGTTGATACAAAGCAAGCATATTATCCTTCATAAAGCTTCCAAATATCGCCATAACAATTAATGAAAAAAGTAATAATAATGCTGTATTTACGTCTTGGCTCTTCGCCACTCTTCCCTTTTTTCGTTCGTCATGTTTTCTCTTTGGAGTTGCTTTTTCTGTTTTTTCGCCTGCAAAAAATTGCAAATCCAGTCTTAGTAGCAAGGTTAAGCACCTCCAAATAATTGCATTAACCCACGAATTGTATCAAACATAATATGAAAGAGATTTTTCACTAGGACTACATAAAGACTTATAAAAACAAGTAAAGCAATAAAGCTAACAAGAATTTTGAGTGGTAGTCCTACAACAAATACATTTAATTGCGGTACAGTCCTAGAAACGATACCGAGCGCAATATCCACTAAAAACAAGCATCCAACTATCGGGATTGATATTTGGAAAGCGATTAGAAACATCTTATTAAATGCCTGTATAACAAATTCAACCAAATTTCCATCATGAAACGGGATGTAGGAATCGATTGGAATATATTGATAGCTATTTACTATTCCATCTATTAACAAATGGTGGCCATCGACCGATAATAAAAATAAAAGTGCGATAATATAGAAATATTGACCCGTAATAGGACTCTGTGCCCCAGTTTGAGGGTCCATTACGTTGGCAATTGCAAAGCCCATTTGAAAATCGATGAACCCACCAGCTACTTGAACTGCTGATAGAATGATATAGCCAATAAGTCCTATTAAAACTCCAACTAATATTTCTTTCAAAAGTAAAAAGAAATACATTTCATTGATGCTTATCCCAGTAGCATCAACTGTATAAAACATAATAAAAGCTAAAAAGAAACTAATCCCTATTCGAAATGGTAGTGGGATTGAGCGATAAGAGAATAAAGGCATCGTAACAAAAAATCCTAAAACACGAACTAATATTAATAGAAAGATTGGGAAATTGTTGATACTAATTAATTCAATCATGGCTTACCCTACAAATCGATTTAAATTTTGAAATATATCTAATGTAAATTCAACCATATTCGTAAGCATCCATGGTCCGAAAACTACTAGTCCCACTAAAACAGCAACGATTTTAGGTATAAAAGCAAGGGTTTGTTCCTGAATCTGTGTAGTTGCTTGAAAAATTGAAACAAGTAAACCAACTGCTAGCGCTAATATAAGCAGTGGTCCAGTCACTAATAAAACCGTATAAATACCTTTTTCTGCAATGTTTAATACAAATTCACTGCTCATTACAAATACCCCTTCCTTAATATTACTGTCTAATCACTAAAATCCTGACAACAAGGAATTGGTAATTAAGTACCAGCCATCTACCATGACGAATAATAAAATTTTAAACGGTAGTGAAATCATTACAGGTGGCAACATCATCATACCCATGGACATCAGAATACTAGCTACAGCCATATCAATAATTAAAAATGGTATAAATATCATAAATCCCATTTGAAATGCTGTCTTTAGTTCACTTATTGCAAATGCTGGAACTAATGCAGTAATTGGTACATCTTGTATGCTTTCTGGTTTCTCAATTTGTGCATAGCTTAGGAATAATTCCAGATCCTTTTGTCTTGTATGCTTTGCCATAAAATTTTTAATTGGCTCACTTGCACGGTCATATGCTTCATCGAGTGTTATTTCTTCATTAAATAGCGGCTGTAGGCCCTGCTCATAAACCTCACTAAAAGTAGGAGCCATAATAAAAAATGTCAGAAATAAAGCAAGCCCAATTAACACTTGATTTGGTGGCATTTGTTGTGTAGCAAGTGAAGTACGAACGAATGACAATACAATAATGATTCGTGTAAAGCTAGTCATCAATATTAAAATACCTGGAGCTAATGAAAAGACTGTAAGTAATAATAGTAGCTTTATAGATGTCGAGACGTTAGTCGGATCAGAACTAGAAAACATATCTATAAATTCATTCATGGTAATCTTCCTTCTCGGCATGTTTATTCATTAGCTTTTTACGATTAAGCTTTAATTTCTCTAATTCACTAGAGAACAGTTGCTGAAAGTCCCCGGATGATTCCTTTGATGGCCTTTCTTGCTTTGTCAACTTTTGTTGGAATGAGGTAATTATATTCCCCGGCTTCATCGAACTTTGTTGCTCATAACTGTTCAATATCTCAGCCTTTAATTGTTCATCTTCAATCTCTTCAAGTAATTGAACATCTTCCCCTACGCCGACAAGAAATAGCTTACTTCCTACTCTAACTATTTGAATCGATTTGCTAGGTCCTACAGAGATTCCACCCAAATTCTCTAGAGCCTTCACTTGATTAAGAAGCTTATTCCGTTTATTTAAAAACTTGAGCAGTATGTATATTAAAACAAGAATTAGGAATAGAGCAAAAACCATTTTTACTAAATTAAATACTAGTTCCCCAGTCCCAGTATCCTCTGAGTCATTTTGTTGAGCGTTTTTCGTTTCAGTAGTTTTTCCTTCATTTTGTTTGTCAACAGAGTTGTCATCCTCGCCAAACATATCAATGACCATATTACTATCAGCAAAGATCTCTATAGGGGCACTTAAGAGAATTAATAGAAATCCTGTAAGTATCCCCACCCAAACTTTTTTAATCAATGTAACCCACTCGTTTCTTAATCCAATGCTTTTTGGATTGCTTCAATAACACGGTCAGCCTGGAAAGGTTTTACGATAAAATCTTTTGCACCTGCTTGAATAGCATCAATTACCATTGCTTGCTGACCCATTGCAGAACACATAATAACCTTGGCGTTTGGATTTGCTTCTCTAATTTTCTTCAGAGCAGAAATTCCATCCATTTCTGGCATGGTAATATCCATTGTTACCAGGTCAGGGTTTAGTTCCTTGTATAATTCAACTGCTTGTGCACCATCCTGTGCTTCTCCAACTACCTCAAAACCATTTTTTGTTAAAATGTCCTTTATCATCATACGCATAAAAGCTGCATCATCTACGATTAAGATGCGTTTACCCATGTAATTTTCCTCCTAGTATGATTATTTCAGCTTCATTAAACGATCCGTCTGACTAATAATATCTGTCACACGTACACCAAAGTTCTCATCAATGACTACTACTTCCCCTTGAGCAATTAATTTCTCATTAACAAAAATATCAACAGGTTCACCTGCAAGTTTATCTAATTCAATAATAGAACCAGCAGTTAAATCTAAAATGTCTTTAACAGTACGCCTTGTTCTTCCTAACTCGACCGTAACCTTAAGTGGAATATCTAGAAGCATATCTAAATTCCTTGGTTGACTAACTACAGTCTCTTGTTGTTCAAAGGAAGAAAACTCTGCTTGCTGTATATTAGCATTAGTTTGAATTACATTATTTCCAATAAATTGTGGACTAGTTTTTTGCATCATTGGTTGCATACCTACATTACCATTTCCATTCATTTGATTATTCATTGTCGTGGTCGCAAATGAATTTGTTTCTTCTTGGACTAATGTCGAATGATCGCTTGCCTCTAAGGATACAGCTGCTTCAGAATGTGATTCCTGGTCTTGATTCATTAAATCCTCCACTAATTGTTTGGCAAAATGAACCGGCATTAACTGCATAATATTAGAATCGATTAAATGTCCCACCTTTAGTTGGAAGGAAACTTTTACAAATACATCTTCTTGCATGTTATCAGCTTCAACTGTAAAGTTTGATTCTGTAATGGAAGGTGGAGATATATCAACCCGTTTATCAAACACCGTTGACATACTAGTAGCTGCCGCCCCCATCATCTGATTCATTGCCTCTTGAACAGCGCTTAAATGAATTTCATTTAGCTCTCCAAAAGGTCCCTCACCAGTCCCACCAAGCATAATGTCTGAAATGACTGCTGCATCTGAGGCTTTAATTACGAGAACATTCTTCCCTGAGAAACCTTCCACATAATTCACTTGGACACTTACATGTTCAAACTGAAAGTCCTCTTCAATTTGATTCCGATGTATAATAGATACCTTAGGTGTTGTGATTTCTACTTTTTGATTTAATAGTGTCGAAAGCGTGGTAGCAGAGCTTCCAAATGAAATGTTTCCAATCTCACCTAGTGCATCTATTTCAATAGTTGAAAGATATTCACTACTGTTTAACATGTTGTTGATTATACTTTCAGGCTCATCTTCAGCCCCTACGTTTAAAAGAGCATCGATTTCATCCTGGGAAAGCATTCCGTCACTCATCATTTTCAGGCTCCTCCCTTATTTCTTCCAACACCTGTACAGATAATTTATTTTTATATTTTCCAGGCTGAACGTGGAATTTAGGTTCATCATTAATTTTTAACATCAATGGCTGATCAACGGATTGATTTAAGGTAATCAAATCACCAGTTGATAGCATTAGTAATTCATTCATGTTAATTCTTGTTTCACCAAGAATTGCTTTTGCATCGATAAAGACTTTTTCTATGTTTCTAGCAAGCTTATCAACAGCCTCTGGATCTCGTTTCTTAGTAGCATTTTGCATCCAATATTGTACAGAGAGTCGAGATATAATAGGCTCTAATACAATGTGAGGAATGCAAATATTTATCATACCGCTAACTTCTCCAATTGCTGTATTGAGTGAGACGACTACAACCGTCTCATTTGGTGAAACTAACTGTAAAAACTGTGGATTTATTTCTAAATCCTCTAAAACTGGATCTATATCAATTAAAGAAGACCAAGCTTCCTTTAAACTATGGGTCGCTTTATCAAATAACTGTGTGATAAGTATGGTCTCTATTTCAGTTAAGTTCTCAATCTTATTAATAGAATCTCCTCTACCACCTAGTAGTCTATCAAGCATTCCATAAGCAATATTCGGATTTACTTCCATAATAATTCGTCCATCAAGCGGGGAAACATTATAGAGATTTAAGACGGTTACTTTCGGTATAGATCGAATAAATTCTTCATAGGGAATTTGGTCGACAGAAGCAACCGTAATATTGACATAGGTTCTTAGCTGTGAAGAAAATAACGTTGTTAATAACCTCGCATAATTCTCATGAATTCTCCCGATACTTCGGATTTGGTCTTTTGAAAATCTGAGAGCCCGTTTAAAATCATAAACCCGAACTCTTTTTTCGTTTTCTTCTTTTTTAAGCTCTTCTGCATCCATATCTCCAGTTGTTAATGCGGATAAAAGGGCATCGATTTCATGTTGCGAAAGAACTTCATCTGCCAAAGATACTCACCTCCATATCGGAGTAATATTAATTACTGTAAAATTTTACTTATTGTATAAACGTCTACTACTTTACCTTTTTTCATTACTTTATTTAGTTCGACTTGGAGAATATCCTCTACATCGCTTAATCCGGATTTAAAGGATTCCTCATCCATTTTTGCCAATTCTTTAATTAAAATGTTTTTAACTTGAAAATCACGTTTTTCAATCTCTTTTCTAGCCTTCTTACCATCAGTTACAATTTGAAATTGCACTCGAACAAAACTTCCATCACTAAGGTCGGTTGTAATTTCAGGTGTTTGATAGGAATACTCGACAATTTCGTCAATGGTCTGTTCATTGCCCTTATCTCGCTTTTCCAATACGTTTAAAACTATCACTGCTGCAACTACACCTACTAATATAATGATAACTAGTGATAAAAGCATAGTTTTTACTAATTTACTCACTTGATCTTTCCACCTCGCTTAGTGAATATACAATTCCTATCCGCCTATAATAAGATGTTATCCGTTCAGTAACCTCTTTTTCAGATTCCTTAACAACTATTTTTTTGCCATTAAGTAACGTAATAGTAGTATCTGGATAGGATTGAATTTGTTCTATCATAAAAGCATTTAAGGTAAATTCATCACCATTAAGTCGCTTGAGTTTTATCATGGTATCAGATGATGTCTCATAGAAGGCTTATCCCCCTATGAGACATCATCCTACCTCCCTATTATCGTTTTAAGTTTACTAGTTCTTGTAAAATCTCATCTGATGTAGTAATAATACGAGTGTTCGCTTGGAAACCACGTTGCGCTGTAATCATTTCAGTGAACTCTTCTGATAGGTCAACATTAGACATTTCAAGTGCGCCACTGACAATTGAAGCACCTTCTGATTCAGGGAAAATAAGACCGGTGTAGCCTGCGTTTGTACTATTTAAAAATAGGTTACTACCAGCCTTTTGAAGACCAGCAGGGTTTGAAAAGTTTGCTAGCGCAATTTGCCCAGCAATCCGTGTATTTCCATTTTCATCAACATAATTTACAATTCCATTCGCTTGAATACTAAAGCTTTGAGCGTTTTCTGGAATTTGGATAGTACCTACCTGTCCGGTTGTATTAATGCTGTCTACCGGGATATTAGAGGTAGTGTAGTCTGCAGGTGCATCAAAATCAACCGTGCCAGAGCCTCCTGTTATACTAACAACACTTGTCCCATCAAGCGTAATTGTTGTACCATCTGATGGTAATGTATATGTTCTCGTTGTACCATTATCAGTGACAGTCACTCCTGTTTCAGTAACGACTTCTCCATTGCTATCAACATACTGTACAGTAGTTTCACCATTTACTGTGGTTATAGAAATTTCATTTCCATTAGCGTCTTTAGCATTATATTGAGTTGCATTACTTTCCACCTTGGTAAATCCCATAAGATATAACCCTTGAGGATTAACAATCCTACCATCTTCATCAAGATAAAAATTACCTGCACGAGTATATGCAACATTTGAATTTTGTAAATCACCCGGAACAAGATCGGTAGCAAGTACGAACATGCCATCTCCTTCAAGTGCAAAGTCTAATGGATTATTCGTTGTTTGCCGAAACCCTTGTGTGTGTATATTGTCAATTGAACCTAATTGAGAGCCTAAGCCAACTTGAGCTGGATTAACTCCACCTCGAATTAAATTCCCATTGATGCCAACAGTGGGTGCCTGAGCTCCATGTGTCATCTGGCTCATCATATCTTGAAACGTCACACGGCCTTTTTTAAATCCAGCTGTATTCACGTTTGCGATATTGTTACCAATAACATCTAATTTAGTTTGGAAGTTTTTCATTCCTGAAATACCAGCGTACATTGAACGTAACATATTTTTTCTCCCCTTTTAATTGGTTATATAGCTGTATCAATCAGTTAACAGCTTATGGCTTCCCATAAGGGTCCAGCCTAATCATTTATTAAAATAGTTCCATTAATGTTTGTAAAAATTCTATTGGATGCTTCTTCCAAATTCATAGCTGTCACAACCGTATTATTTCTTGTGCTTACTACCAAGGCAGCATTGTTCATCACAACAAGAGAATCCGTTATTCCCTTTTCTTTTGCCTCAGACACCTTGTCATTAATCAATTGCCATTGTCTGTCGTTTAATTGAATATTTCTTTCTTGAAGTCTTTCATTCGCATGCTTGCTTATTTTAAGTTCCTGCTGTTCCTTGAGAACTGTTTTAAAGTCAAGACCGGATTCCGTTGACTTTGGCTTATTAATGCTAGGTAATTGTAAGGCATGCTGTCTTGGTACCTGATGAATACGATGATCCATAACGCTCACTTCCTTTGTTGTAGACCATATTACTCTTTAGCGGATTCAGAATCCTCAGGAGTTTCAGGAGCTTCAGGATCTTTAGGATCTTCATTAGACTCCCCTTTTGCTTTTACCTCCAGAATGGCATCCGCATATACCCTTTCACCATTTTCCAATTCCAGAACGGCATATCCTTGATGCTGGCTGACTGCTATTACCTTGCTTGTCTTATTTCCTAAACTTTCACCAGTTTCTATATCAAAGCTTTGATAGGTTACTATTTTACCAATCATATGACTATATTGAACTATTGGCGAAATCAATTGGTTTTCTACAAGTGTATTAATAGATTTGGTCATATTCATCATTTGTTCTAAAGAAGAAAACTGAGCCAATTGAGATATAAATTCTCGATCCTCCATTGGATTAGTTGGATCCTGGTTTTGTAATTGGACCATTAAAATTTTCAAAAATTCATCCTTCCCAAGTTCGTTACTTGGAACTCGAGTGTTCGATTGATTCTTTAAATATAATGTGGGATCAATTACCGGCAACTTATTCACCTACACTTTCTCATAAATCAATTCACTTAGACGAGCTTCAAAATCTTCCCCGTTTGAATTCTTTTCTGGATGATCAGATTGGTCAGAATTACTTTGTCCTTGTTCATTAAATGATGGTTGATCATTGTCTTCTTTCGACTGATTCTGTGTTTGTCCACCAGTAACATCTTGTCTTTCAATAATGACTTGTTGTGGTGAAAACATATGTCTTAATTGATGCATATTAGACTCAAGCATTTCTTTTGCAGCTTGAGTTGAAACAACAATTTTAACAGTCATCTCACCATTAATTTCTGTTAAACGAACCATCATCTCACCAAGATTTTCTGGTCTAAGCGCAATTGATAATTGATTTATCCCATTCGGCATCGCTAGAAACTTACTTGTTTTAATTACTTGCTGAAATTGTTCCATTAACTGTTGCTCAACAGTGTGCCCACTTTGATTCGGATTAACATAGATGACATATTGCTCTAACTTATGCATCACTCCATTATTCTGGTAGTTCATCTCTCCAGACACAATAGCTTTATCAGATAACGGTTGATTCTTCAGAGCATTTTCAATCCACTTTACTACATCCTTTGTAGTCACTTGGGCATCACTTTGGAATTGCTGTTTGGACATTAGTTTCGTACGTTTTTGGTAAGCTTGAAGAATATCATGCCATGCTTGATTAACCTTTACATTAGTTCCTTCACCCTCTATTACCTGATCAGTAACTGTATTTGAACTTAGCATTTTTTGCTCAATCATTGACCATTGTTGTAAGAGCTCTAAAATTTTTGGAGCAATTTTCTTAATATCCTCAGAAGCTTGAGCAGTTGATAGTAAGTCTTCAAAGTTTGCTAATATAGCAACTAATTGTTGACCAAGTTTTGCATACTCTTCCTGATTCAATTGTATAGGGCTTTCCACCAAAATGGATTGAAGATAATTCTCTATCTTATCTTCATCAACCTTCATAAATTCCTCTGAATCTAAGTTCAAGCTCTTAAATAAATCTAATAAGCTTAGTTCAGCACTTTCTGATTCAGTTGATGAATTCAGAGGATTTGGGATGCTGTCAGAAAAAATCGGATTATCAGTTCCCATTTTTGCTAACAGAAAGGAAAATAATGCGTCCTCTTGCCCTTCACCCAAAGTATTAACCGCCTTTTGAGATTTAGTTGTAATTTCTCCAGTTAATACTGTTGGTTGCATTAACATTCTCACCGCGTCCATTTCTTCACCTCCTTTCAAGTACTTCCATTCTTAATTTGCATTAATAAAGAATTTAGTAATTTCTGCTGCTACTTCAGGGGACATATTTTCCATAATGGAACCACGATTATCAGTTGACATTTCACTTAATATGACGTAAGCAGTTCCTGGTTCGAGCTGTTCCAATATTAAAGCAGCCTGTTTTCCCTTCATATTCGTAAAGGATTTCGAAATTTGTTTAACGGTTTTTTTATCGTCTTCTTGTCCAGGTTTTTGACGTGTAGCATCAAGATCTCTTTCAAGCTTTGTAATCTGTTGCTTTAATTGCTCAACGGTTCCCTCAAGCTCCTTTTTCTCCTGACTTACCTTTTCTATTTCGGCATCCTTCGCGTCTAGTCTCGATTCTATACTTTCTTGCTGTGCTTTCTCTCTTGCCTCATCATCAGTTGTAATAAACGAAGAAAGAACTGGTATATTATTACCTGTATTCTTTGCCCAGCTTACGACATCTACCCCAGCCACAGCGAACACAACAACCGTTAATGTTATCGCAATTATCACTGGTATCACGATAGCAAAAAGGAAC
Organism: Ornithinibacillus bavariensis; assembly: GCF_050433565.1. Lineage (NCBI taxonomy): Bacteria > Bacillati > Bacillota > Bacilli > Caryophanales > Bacillaceae > Ornithinibacillus > Ornithinibacillus bavariensis. The sequence continues at coordinate 40,506 of NZ_JBNPWZ010000013.1, read as the reverse complement.
CAGAGAAAAGGATTCATTTTTTCTTTTTCATTTAAAACTTTTTCTTTCGCCATTGTACTCACCTATTTTTTGTGACTAAGATATTGTTGAATAGACAATTCATTCATGAAGGATTCTTCCATTTTATTTCTCATTATTGTCTCTTCGTTGTTACGAACTTCAATAATCTTTTCGAACTTTTTTGTTTCGACATGTGCTTCGGAAAGTTTTTGTTGTTTAAATTCCATTATTGAACGAGCCTGTTGTACTTGTTTCTGTAGCTCATCAATCCGTTTCGTTAAGGTATCTATGTATGTTAGCTGATCTTGAATAAAATCAAGATGCATACTAGAAAGAAGAGCTTCTTCATAGGCTGCCTCAGCTGCTTCTTTTTTTTGTAATAGATTGAAAAGCTTCGTTGCGATATCCTCAAATACATCAACAGCTTTGTAATAATCAATCTGTGCATCTTTTTTCTCTCGTTCTCTAATATCTAGTATTTTTGATAAGACAGCTGTTCCTGCCATCATCAATTACCCCCATTTAGCACATCCTTAAGTTTTTCTACTGTTTCCTCAAATGTTAATTTTTCATAAATGCTTTGCTTTAGAAATGTCATTATTTGAGGATGATATTTAATCGCCTTATCAATTTCATTATCAGAGCCACGTTTGTAAGCACCAATCTGGATAAGATCCTTATTCTCCTCATATTTAGCAAGTAGAGTCCTTACTTCTTGTGCTAATTTCAATTGTTCTTCTGAAACGACCTGATTCATGACCCTGCTAATGGATTTTAACGTGTTAATAGCGGGATATTGCCCTTGCTCCGCTAATTTTCGATCCATTACAAAGTGACCATCCAATATACCTCTTACTGTATCAGCAATTGGTTCATTCATATCATCCCCATCAACCAATACCGTATAAAACGCAGTAATCGTTCCATTCTTGTTCGTGCCTGTTCGTTCAAGAAGCTTTGGCAAAACAGAAAAAACAGAAGGTGTATATCCCTTTGTCGTTGGAGGCTCACCAGTTGCAAGACCAATTTCTCGTTGTGCCATTGCCACACGCGTTACGGAATCCATCATGAGATTAACGTTATAGCCCAAATCACGAAAGTACTCGCTAATTGCCGTTGCGGTATATGCTCCTTTAATTCTCATGAGTGCAGGTTGATCAGATGTTGCTACAACAACTATGGACTTTTCTAACCCCTCAGGACCTAAGTCCTTTTCAATAAATTCATTTACTTCTCTTCCCCGCTCACCAATTAGTGCAATGACATTTATATCAGCTTTACTGTTTCTAGCAATCATGCCAAGTAATGTACTCTTTCCTACACCACTACCAGCAAATAACCCGATTCGCTGTCCTCTACCAACTGTAAGTAGTGAATCTATTGCCTTAACTCCGACTTGTATTGGTTCAGATATAGTTGGTCTAGACATAGGATTTGGTGGTGATTGTTCGGTCAGATAGCTGGTCAAGCCTTTTGGTAAGGGTGAGCCATCAAGTGGAGTTCCTAGAGAATCAACTACTTTACCAATAAGACCTCTACCAACTTTTACAGTTAATGGCTTCCCAGTAGACTCTACTAAGCAGCCTGGTCCAATTTCAGACACCTCGTTATAGGGCATTAATATAATATTTTCATTATTAAATCCTACAACTTCTGCTAGAACAGGCTTTCTGTTGTTTTTAATACTAGAGTGAATATAGCAGACCTCTCCGATGTTTGCTGCGGGGCCGATAGATTCAATCATGATACCAATTACGCGCTGAACCTTTCCGTAGCGTTTGTATAAATCTGCTTCTTCAATTACTGTTTGGTAAATTGATAGCTTCATTCTCCCTGCTCCATTACAAGTTCATATAATACTTGTTTAACTTGACTTAACTGTGTGTCAATGCTTGCATCGATTCTCCCAAATGGATGTTCGATCACACAACTGCCATCTTGAAGGCTTTCATTGACTAAAATTGACAGTTCAGCACTCGAATCAAGAACCCTTTCCAGCTCACTCTTTTGAGCAAGTACATATTCATAATTAGAAGGGCTAAGGTATATAGAAAGAACTCGTTGATCCTTTATGGCTTGAATCGCATCCTTGACAATAGGTAAAAATGATTCTGGCTCCTCGCTAAGCTTTTGTTTCATAATCTTCTCTGCCACTTTAATTGCTAGCATAAGCATTGATTCTTCACTTTTTTCCAAAGTGGCTTCATAGTCCTTTTTAGTTGCTAGAATAATAGAATTAGCTTGTTCGATTAATTGTTTAAATTGGAAAAGACTTTCTGCTTTCCCTTGCTCAAATCCCGCTTGATAACCCGCTTCATTAGCCTGTTCAATTAGAGCTAATTTTTCTTGCTCCCAATTTTCAAGCTGCTCTTCGATTTGTTTCTCTGTCTCTTCAAGAACTTTTAATTGCTGTTGTTGAACTAATTCAAGTTCCTCTTTCGCCCCCTCAAGCTGGGCCAACTTTGATTGAAGTAGCGTATCATCAGCATTATCCTGAATTGGACGCTGAATCGGTTTAAGCTGAATTATACGTTTCGATTGGGGTTCGGAACTAAACAATGATATCGTCTCCTCCACCACGAGCTATTACAATCTCGCCAATGTCCTCTAATCTTCTTATCGAAGCTACGATTCGAGTCTGTGCTTCCTCTACATCACGTAACCTAACAGGACCCATATATTCCATTTCTTCCTTAAAGGTTTCAGCCATGCGTTGTGACATATTTTTGAAAACAATTTCCTTCACTTCTTCACTTGCTACCTTAAGTGCTAGACGTAAATCTTCATTTTCGACTTCACGAATAACTCGTTGTATTGCCCGATTATCCAGAATAACAATATCCTCAAATACAAACATCCGCTTTTTAATTTCATCTGCAAGCTCTGGATCCTGTATTTCCAATGCATCCAAAATAGTTCGCTCTGTGCTTCGGTCAACACCGTTAAGCACTTCTACAACAGCTTGAATACCACCAGTTTGCGTATAGTCTTCTGTAAAGGATGATGAAATATTTCGCTCAAGCACCTCTTCCACCTGACTAATAATTTCTGGTGAAGTTGAATCCATTGTAGCTATTCTCTTAGCGATATCAGCTTGCATTTCCTGAGGTAAGGCAGATAAAATTTGACCTGCTTGTTCAGGGTCTAAATAAGATAAAACTAGTGCAATCGTTTGTGGATGCTCACTCTGAATATAATTCAATACTTGCTGTGGATCAGCTTTTCGAGCAAAATCAAATGGCCTGACCTGTAAAGAGGATGTCAGTCGATTAATGATATTATTTGCTTCCTGTTCACCAAACGCTTTTTCTAAAACTGTTTTAGCATAACCTATACCGCCTTGTGATATATAGTCTTGTGCAAGAGCAATTTGATGAAATTGATCAACTACCTCTTCCTTCATACCTGTATCTACTTTTTTAACAGATGAAATTTCTAGACTGAGCTTCTCAATCTCTTCTTCAGTTAGATGCTTATATACTTGAGCGGAAACATCTGGCCCTAGAGAGATTAAGAGAATAGCTGCTTTTTGTCTACCTGTTAACTTTGTTTGTTGCCTAGCCACTTTACTACCTCCCTAATCTTCCCCAATCCAGCCACGAAGTAATTTCGCAAATTCTTCTGGTTTATCTTTCGCTAGTTTTTCTAATTGTTTCTTACGCTGTATCATGTCATTATCTTCCACTTCAATATCAGGAACTGTTTCCGTTAAAGTATCTATATAATCTTCTTCAATTTCTTCATCTGCTTTTGGCCTTCTAACCATTAGCAGAATAATTAAGATGACAATTACTAGTAGCAAGATCCCACCAACAATGTATAGCCATAGTGGGATTTTAAACCCTGGATCTTTCTGTAAGGCATTACTTCCATTGAATTCTTGGAATACAATCGATGTTTTTTCATCAGGAATAACCTCTCCATCCTGTCCATCAATTGAAGTTGTGATAATCGAATTTAAGATAGAGGTAATTCCTTGTTCTACTGTCATTTGCTGTTGCGCATCTAAGTCATTTTTATTTACAGCAACCTGTATTCCTAAATCACGAACCTTATAAGGTGCCTCTGCTATTTCTTTATGAATACGGTTGAATTCATTATTTACAGTTTCTTTTACATATTCATATTCACCATTATCGCCTTCTTCTCCACCTGGATAATTAGCAATATCCTCATCACCTGCACCAGCTATCCCGCCAGCTGCAGCTCCATTACCAGTATACGTTTCACGTATTGTTTCCACACTAACTGGTAAGCCCTCCATACTTTCGGGGTCGACCGGCTCAATGATTTCTTCCACACGATTTTCTTTTGTGAAATCAACATCTGCTGTCACTGAAACAATCACATTGTTCATTCCTACCATCGTACCAAGCATTTGCTGCAGTCTTCTTTGAATATCACGTTCAATATCCTGCTTGACAGTTTGTTGGTAAGCATAGGCATCTTCATATCCAGAAGCATTTTGTGCGTTTTGGTCATAGTATTCAAAGTATTGATTCATAATACTAATGTTCTCCGGTTCTAAGTTCGGAACCGCCTTAGATACTAATTGGTATAGAGCATTGATTTGATTCCCCTGGAATTTATATCCGGGTGCAGTCTCTATCATAATGGCAGCACTTGTTGGCTGTGTTGACTCACTTACGAAAACTGGTTCCTTCGGCATTGTTATCATTACGGTTGCATCATTAATTCCATCAATGCGTTTAATTAAGTTTGCTAACTCCGTTTGCATCGCATCTAATTTCATTACATTGAATTCATTATCCGTTATACCCCAAGAAGCATTCTTACTAAAAAAGGAATAATCAATATTTCCACTATCAGGAATACCTTGTACCGCTAAGTCAACCAATAAGCTATCTGCTTGCTCATCTGGCACTAAGATTGTTTTCCCAGCATCTTGCAATTCATACGGGATTCCTCTAGCGTCTAATTCTGACTTGATTTGCCCTACCTCTTGCACGGATAGATTTCTATATAATGGTACATAATTAGATTTCGTCGCAAATAATGAAATAACTGCTATTAATACAATAACTGCAATCGAAGAACCAATTATTATTCCCTTTTGACCCTTTGATCGATTTGACCAAAAGGTTTTTGCCTTATCTGTAAATTTCATTATTTTTTCGTTCATGTACTCCCCCGCCAAATTCCAAAACAATAATTGTAGAAACTATGGTTTCCTTAAACATAACTGGTACCATAGTTTTTCATCCATCAAGCCTATAAAATTATTATGTATTTTAAATGTAAACTTTAAATAAATGGTAAATCTTCCGATATATTTATAAGAAGACTACACTTGCATTCGCATAATCTCGTTATATGCATCAATTACTTTGCGTTGAATCTCTACAGTTGCTTCTAATGTAATACTTGCCTTTTGAGCTGTAATCATGACATCGTGTAAGTCATTAATTTGCCCTAATGCTAGTGCCTCTGTCTTCTGATCAGATAGATTCTGTAATTCATTAACATTGTTAATGGCATTCTTAAACACATTTGCAAAGCTTGCTTGCGCCTCACCAGGCGATTTGACCTGTTCTTTTACAGTAGTACCAATTGGTGTATTTGTAATGCTATTAACTCCGAGATTCATAACAATTCTCCTTATCTACCAATTTCTAGCGCCTTCATAAGCATACTTTTACTTGCATTTAGTGCTGTGATATTCGCTTCATATGACCTTGTTGCACTCATTAGATCAACCATTTCTTTTAAGGGATCTACATTTGGCATAAGTACATATCCTTCTTCATTTGCATCAGGATGTGTAGGGTCATAGACTAATTTAAAAGGCTCTTCATCTTCTACAATTCTTGTAACCTTCACACCTGTAGTAGGGCTAGTAGATTTATTTTGTGCTTTCTGAAGAAAAGATTGGAAGCTTTTATCTGTAGGCTCTATATTTACCATTTTTCTTCGATATGGTTCATATTCTCCGTTTTCATTTATTGTTGCCCTGGTCGTATTTGCATTGGCCATATTTGAGGAGATAACATCCATTCTCAAGCGATTGGCGGTTAATGCACTCGCACTAGCATTAAACGCATTAAATATTGACACGATTATCTACCTCCTTTTATCACCGTTTGTAAACTATTAAACTTACCGTTTATACGTTCAATTAAACTTTGATAATAAATTTGATTCTGAGCTAATTCAGCCATTTGCTTGTCAATATCGACATTGTTTCCATTGTGATTGTAGGTAGTATCCTGGTTGACCACAATTTTATATGGTTGATTTGATTCATTACTAAACGGGATATGTTTAGGATGTGTGCGTTTAGCTGTAATAGAATTGGAAATTTCGTTTTGAAGGATATCTTTAAAAACAACGTCCCTTGCTTTATAATTAGGTGTGTCAACATTGGCAATATTGGACGTAATCGCCTGGTTCTTAACTGAAGCATAATTTAATGATTGCTGTAATGTATTAATCGTCCCACCAAACAACTCCATTTATTTCAAACCTCCCTAATAAATTTCTTTTTTTATTATTGACGGTCAAAAAATATAATTTATATACGAATATTGTAATTTATATCCGCTTTAAAGTCCATCAAAATTCGACATTATTTACCCTTTAACACCGAAAACAGTAGCAAATAACTAGGTATTATTAACTATTTGCAAAAACAACAGCAAATATTGGTGTAGAAATTTGTTATACTACCAAGTGATAAAATTTAGTGAAGTAAATTATCTTTCAAAATAAAAAATCCTAGACCTTTTGGTCTAGGATTTTTAGCTTATATAACGTTATATACCAGATAGAAATAAATTACATACTTCCTACTCTCGCTAGTATTATTTATCTAGAGCGTAATCTATCTAATTCTACTAAGAATTTATCATTTAGTACCTTGATATATGTTCCTTTCATACCAAGTGAGCGTGATTCAATAACTCCAGCACTTTCTAATTTTCTTAGTGCGTTTACGATAACGGAGCGTGTGATACCTACTCGGTCAGCAATTTTACTTGCTACTAGAAGCCCTTCATGTCCATTTAATTCTTCAAAAATATGATCAATAGCTTCTAGCTCGCTGTAGGAAAGTGAGCTGATAGCCATTTGCACTACTGCCTTACTTCTAGCTTCCATTTCAATTTCCTCTGTCTTTTCGTGAAGGATTTCCATACCTACAACTGTAGCACCGTATTCAGCAAGCAGTAAGTCATCATTGTTAAAGCTTTCCTTTAATCTACCAATAATTAATGTACCTAAGCGTTCTCCGCCTCCAATTATCGGAACGATAGTCGTAAGACCTGTTTTAAATAATTCACGATTCTCCACTGGGAATACAGTATATTGACTGTCGATGTCTAGGTTAGCTGTAGTTTCATGAATATGAAATAGCCCTTCCGTATATTCCTCTGGAAATTGTCTCTCTTCCAGCATAGATTTCATGCGCTCATTCTCAATTTCCTGGTTAATAGCATAACCTAATAACTTACCTCTTCTGCTAAGAATGAAAACATTTCCTTTGATAACATCTGTTAGAGATGCTGCCATGTCATTAAAGTTTACTGATTTTCCTGTAGCCTTTTGCAACATTGAGTTAATTTTTCTTGCGCGATCTAATAGTTCCATTTTACTGATTTCCTCCATTTAATATATTTTATAAGATAAATTGACTTAAATCTTTATTCTTAACAATTGTGCTTAATTTTTGATCAACGTATTCAGGAGTTATTTCCACAGTCTCCATAGAAACGTCCGGTGCTTCAAACGATAGATCCTCTAATAGCTTCTCTAGTATTGTATGAAGCCTCCTAGCACCAATGTTATCTGTATCTTGGTTGACCTGATAAGCGATTTCAGCAATTCTATTAACAGCTTTGTCGGTAAATACGACATTTATACCTTCCGTTTTTAGCAAAGCTTGATATTGCTTTAATAGAGCGTTTGAAGGTTCGTTTAATATTCGTACAAAATCATCTATGGATAATTTTTCCAATTCTACTCGAATTGGAAACCTTCCTTGTAGCTCTGGTATTAAATCTGATGGTTTTGCCATGTGAAATGCCCCAGCAGCAATAAATAGCATATAATCCGTTTTGACAGGACCATATTTTGTTACAACTGTTGATCCTTCAACTATTGGTAAAATATCTCGTTGCACTCCTTCACGCGAAACATTTGGTGAGTTGTCATGTTTTCCTGCAACTTTATCAATTTCATCAATAAAAATGATTCCAGATTGCTCTGCCCTTTTTATTGCTTCCTGAGAAACTTCCTCCATGTCCACCAACTTCTGTGCCTCTTGCTGGGTTAACACTTTTCTCGCTTCGGAAACAGGTAGCTTACGTTTCTTTTTCTTTTTCGGCATAAATTGCCCTAATGCATCCTGCATATTCATTCCCATTTGTTCCATACCAGACCCCTGTAATAAGTCGAACATGGAAGGGGGAACCTCTTCAATTTCAATTGTTACAATTGTGTCCTCTAACTCCCCTAATGCTAGTTGATGTGCTATTCTACTACGTTTACTTTTAATCTCTTCATCCTTTTCACCGTTCTCATCAGAGTCTTCATGACCTCCTCCTCCAGAAAAAAGCATTTCAAATGGGTTGGTAATAGTGGATTGCTTTTTAACTTTAGGAACAAGCAGTTTTACTAGCTTTTTGTCTGCCTCTTCTTTCGCTTTGTCTTTGACACTTTCCATCTTTTCTTCCTTGACCATCCGCATGGACATTTCCACAAGATCACGAACCATGGATTCGACATCTCGACCCACATATCCAACCTCAGTAAACTTTGTCGCCTCTACCTTCACAAATGGTGCACCAACTAATTTGGCAAGTCTTCTTGCTATTTCTGTTTTACCAACACCAGTAGGACCAATCATTAGAATGTTTTTCGGGACTATTTCATCTCGTAACTTATCGTCTAGTAATGTTCGACGATATCTATTCCGAAGAGCTACCGCTACTGACTTTTTGGCACTGTGCTGACCTATGATATAGTTATCAAGTTGATTCACGATCTGTCTCGGAGTAAAGTTCATTTCCATTTATTTATGGCCTCCTCATTAATCTAGTACCTCTAGAGTAATCTGATCGTTTGTAAACACACAAATTTCACCGGCAATTTTCATTGCTGCAAGCGCAATATCTTTAGCTGACAAATGCTCTGCATAGGATACAAGAGCTCTACCCGCACTTAGTGCATAATTTCCACCTGAACCAATAGCCAATATTCCATCATCCGGCTCGATTACCTCACCGGTTCCAGAAATAAGTAGCATACTTTCTCTGTTCATCACAATTAACATTGCTTCAAGCTTTCTAAGTACTTTATCACTGCGCCACTCTTGTGCTAATTCAACCGCTGCTCTTGTCAGATTGCCATTAAAAGCCTCTAATTTCCCTTCAAATTTTTCGAAGAGGGTAAAAGCGTCTGCGACAGATCCTGCAAAACCTGCAAGCACTTGACCATTATACAATCTTCTTACTTTTTTTGCTTTATGCTTCATGACAACTGAATTGCCTAGTGTTACTTGCCCATCACCACTCATAGCACATTCACCTTTATGCTGAACGGCAAATATCGTGGTAGCATGAATTTCTTGTGCCAATAAAATCACCTCATCCGTTATTCTCGACTTTTAGCTCTCGGATGGCTATTTAAATAAATATTACGTAAATGATCCTTTGTCACATGTGTATAAATTTGTGTAGTAGATAGATTTTCATGTCCGAGTAACTCTTGAACTGTCCGTAAGTCTGCACCTTCATTTAACATATGAGTCGCAAATGTGTGCCTGATCTTATGAGGGTGAACATTTACAGTTAGCGCTGCTTTTTCTACCATTTTATCAAGTACTAAACGAATTCCTCTTGTTGTGATAGAATTCCCTCTAGCGTTTAGAAATAGAGCTTCAGCATTCGTCCCGTTCTTTTCAAGTAGCTGCCTTCTACCATCCTGTATGTATACCTGAAGTGCCTTTTCGGCAAAGGTACCGAATGGAACGTATCGCTCTTTTCTACCCTTCCCTTTAACAAGCAACGTACCAATTGAAAAGTCTATATCTCGAATCCTTAACTGCTGACATTCACTTACACGGATTCCAGTTCCATATAAAATTTCAATTAGAGCTTGATTCCTTTGACCCAAGGGATCTGCTAAGTCATTGACTTCAAATAGTTTTTCTATCTCTTCTTCATATAGGAAGCCCGGAATTGCTTTAGCTGCCTTAGGTAATGTAATTACCATAAAAGGGTTGGAATCTACTATTTCCTCTCGCTCGAGAAACTTATAAAATGTTCGTAAACTAGAAATTTTTCTAGATACCGATTTCCGCGATAACTTTCTATTGTAAAGTGTTGTTAAGAAAAGTCGAACAGTTTGTTGGTCAATATCTTGTAACACAATAATTCCCTCTTGCAATAAAAAAGACAAGAACTCCTGCAAATCATGTTGGTAATATTCTATTGTGTATGGTGAAGCATTTTTTTCTATTTGAAGATATTCTGTAAACAACTGTTGATATTCACCAAAGCGTTCCAAATCCTCACCTCAACTTGACAGCCATTTAAAAATATACCATACACAGAGGCGGAAATGCAATAAATTTAACAAAATTGTAACAAAATTCTGAATTGATTGCAATACCTACCCATTCGTGACTATTTTTGAAGCATTATCTTACATGATAAACCAATTCTAGTATATAATAGTGTCAAGTACATTCGCTTACCAATGCTTTATTATAGCGATTACGAAATAATTAGTCAACGAAGAAGTCTTCATTTTTCGACATAATTCGATACCTTCAAATATTGCGAATTAACTTTATACACATTATTTTTACCAATTATCCAAAAATTATAATCAAAAGCTATATTACTTTCTTTCCCTTGATAATCCAATATCAAACTTTTCCTATGATTATGCTAAATAGAGTCACTCAGAAACCTGAGTGACTCTTTATTACCCTTGACTATTTTCTTTATAATCACAGTTGGTACATACAATTTGCGTTTCTTTCTTCCCGCGTTTTTCAACGAGTAAAGAATCACATTTTGGACATGGCCTTGCAATCGGTTTATCCCAAGAGACAAAGTCACACTCTGGAAATCGATCACAACCATAAAATAATCGTTGTTTTTTGGATTTTCTTTCTACTACATTGCCTTCTTTACATTTTGGACAGGTTACACCTATGTCCTTTAGAATCGGCTTTGTGTTGCGACAATCTGGAAAGTTTGAGCAAGCTAGGAATTTGCCATATCGCCCCATTTTATAAACCATTTCATGACCACAGTTCTCACAAGTGACTCCTGCAGGCTCATCTCTTATCTCAACTTTATCCATTTCCTCTTCTGCTTTTGCTAATCGCTTTTGGAAGCCATTGTAAAAGTCATCAACAATATTAACCCACTCTATCTTTCCCTCTTCTATCGCATCTAAATCATTTTCCATTTTAGCTGTAAAGTCTGCATCAATAATTTCAGGGAAAAACTCTTTTAAGGATTCTATTACAATAATTCCCAGTTCAGTAGGAACAAATCGTTTATTATCTAGTGTGACATAGCCACGACGTTGTATCGTGTCAATTGTTGGTGCGTAAGTAGAAGGTCTTCCAATTCCTAATTCCTCCATCGTTTTTACAAGTCTTGCCTCTGTATAACGTGGAGGTGGCTGTGTAAAATGCTGATTTGGATTAATTTCTTCAGCATTAATTTCCATACCCGCTTCTAAATCAGGTAGCATCCTATTCTCTTCTTTTTGATTATCATCTGATCCCTCTATATAGACTTTCATAAATCCTTTGAATTTGACTGTAGAGCCTGTTGCACGAAATTCTACATTATTATTCAGCATTTTGACAGTCATCGTATCTAGGATTGCTGGTGCCATTTGGCTTGCCAAGAAACGTTCCCAAATCAATTTATATAGACGAAGCTGATCTCTTGAAAGTTTATCTTTTAGCATGCCAGGTTCTCGTAGTATGGAAGTAGGGCGAATGGCTTCGTGTGCATCTTGTGCATTCCCTTTTTGTTTTTCAGCTTTGTTTTCACCGAGATACGATGCGCCATAGGTTTGTTCAATAAACCCTTTCGCTTCCTGTTTTGCAGTTTCCGATATACGTGTTGAGTCAGTACGCATATATGTTATTAAACCAGTAATACCGCCTGCCGATTTCCCTAAATCTATTCCTTCATACAGCTGCTGGGCAATCATCATTGTTTTCTTAGCACGGAAGTTTAGTTTTCTAGCTGCTTCCTGTTGCAAGGATGAGGTTGTAAATGGTTTTGCAGGATTTCGTTTTCTTTCTTTTTTAACCACATTATCAACAGAAAACTTTTTATCCACCATTATATCTAGTATTTTTTTTACATCCTCTTCGGAATTAAGCTCTAATTTCTTACCATCCATTCCGTAAAAGGAGCCCTCAAATGTATCTTTTCCTTTTTTAAAAACCCCTTCAATGGACCAGTACTCTTCTGGGTTAAAATTATTAATTTCATTTTCTCTATCTATTATTAGTTTTAATGCAACAGATTGAACGCGCCCAGCACTTAGTCCTTTTTTCACTTTTTTCCATAATAAAGGACTAATATTATAACCGACTAAACGGTCAAGTACTCTCCTTGCTTGCTGAGCATCAACAAGGTCCGTATCTATCGACCTTGGATTTTTAAATGAATCCTTAATCGCATCCTTCGTAATTTCATTAAATACTACTCGACATTGAGAGTTCTCATCAACATTAAGTGCATGAGCTAAATGCCAAGCAATCGCCTCACCCTCACGATCCGGGTCGGCAGCAAGAAATACTTTTTTCGCTTTTTTCGCAGATTTCTTCAAATCCTTTAAAATATCACCTTTACCTCGAATGGTAATATACTTTATCTTATATCCATCTTCTACATCAACTCCCATTTGACTCTTCGGTAAGTCAATAACATGTCCCATGGAAGCTTTTACTTTATATTTTTTTCCCAAGTATCGTTCAATTGTTTTAGCTTTTGCAGGCGATTCAACAATTACGAGATAGTCAGCCATTCTATTCCTCCTTAACTGAGGTAACGAAAATCTAGTACAAGTAATCCTAAATCCTTCGTGTCCTAAAAAGTGCTATACATCTTAATGTAAGAATAGATAATTAAAATGTCAATATTTTCAGTTTTAACTTTCTATTCAATAATAAACTTCTTCATTAAATCCTCACTAATATTAAATATATACGCTTCATTTGTCAAACATACAATATAACTTTATTTCAAAATTCCTGTAATGTGGTACCAATTATCCTTCAAAATTTCCCAGTCTAAAAATATATCTTCATAGGTTTGGACAAGTTTTGCTCCGTCTTGTATCAATTGCAGACAACCCTTTGATTCTAGAATATAAGGTGGTCCTGGTACGGCATATACCTCCCTGCCTTGATCTAAAGCTTGATCAACTGTTATTAATGTCCCACTTTTTTCGGTTGCTTCGATTACAAGTGTACCAAATGACAACCCACTTATTATACGATTTCTTTCGGGGAAGTGATAAGGCTTTGGTCTAACATTAGGCGGATATTCTGATATAGCTAGTCCATTTTGAGTAATATGCTTGAATAGCATACTATTTTCTTGTGGATATACATGATGAAATCCACTACCTAATACGGCTATTGTTTTCCCTTTATGAAGGAGTGCCAATCTATGGGCATAGCTGTCTATCCCCCTAGCCATTCCACTAACAATGACCCATTTCTGCTGAACTAGTGGCGTTACGATAAATTTCATATTAGGATATGCCAAAGGAGATGGCTTTCTAGTACCAATTACACTTAATAAGGGGGCAGATGTTAATAGGGATAAATTCCCAGCTGCATATAACACGATTGGGGCATCCTTAATAGCTTTTAACATAGGAGGATAGTTATCGTCAAGTATAGTAATAATCGAATATCGTTTTTGATCACGATAAATATCTTGTATTATCTTTTCATTATGTAAATCTTGGTATAGTAATTCAGATTTTTCTTGGTTAGTGGAAAGATATCTACTTAACTGTGAGGAGGATAACTGAAAGACATTTTTAAGGGAAGGATCAATTTGAAGGAGCCTACGGAGTTTTTGGCGTGATATGCCTCGACATCGATGAAGATGTATAAGTCTAATTTTACGATTTATTAGCAAAGCTTCACTTCCTTTCTATATTAAGGAAGGAATCTAAAAGAATTAACTCTTTTAGATTCCTTTTCATTTCGAGAAAAAATATTAGTGAAAATTACCTAAAAGGTATTAGTGAGTTTTACATTTTTCAGCTAATCCTTTTTCCTTAAGAACACGAATCATTGTTTCTCCAATAACCGCTGGTGTTTCAGCAACTTCAATTCCGCATTCATTCATCACACGTATTTTCTCTTCTGCGGTACCTTTACCACCAGAGATAATTGCTCCAGCATGGCCCATTCGTTTTCCTGGAGGTGCTGTTGCTCCACCTATGAAGCCTACTACTGGTTTTGTCATATTTGCTTTAACCCACTCAGCAGCCTCTTCTTCTGCAGTACCTCCAATTTCACCAATCATTACGACTGCATATGTTTCTGGGTCTTCATTAAATGCTTTTAGTACATCAATGAAATTAGTACCGTTTACAGGGTCTCCACCGATTCCTACTGCTGTAGTTTGACCATAGCCAGCTTGAGATAATTGATGAACTGCTTCATATGTTAATGTTCCAGAACGAGATACAACTCCAATATGCCCTTTTGTATGGATATATCCTGGCATAATTCCGATCTTACATTCACCAGGAGTGATGACACCTGGACAGTTTGGTCCTACTAAACGCGTTTTCTTACCTTCCATATAACGCTTTACTTTAACCATATCTAGGACTGGAATATGCTCTGTAATACAAATAACTAGGTCTAGCTCTGCATCTACTGCTTCTAAAATTGCATCTGCGGCAAAAGGAGCAGGAACATATATTACAGATGCAGTTGCACCTGTTGCATCTACCGCTTCCTTCACAGTATTAAATACAGGTACACCTTCAACCTCTGTACCGCCTTTTTTTGGTGTCACACCACCAACTATTTTAGTGCCATACTCAAGCATTTGCTTGGTGTGGAATCTAGCAGTACCACCAGTGATACCTTGGACAATTACTTTTGTATCTTTATTAACATAAACACTCATTTTCGTCCGTCCTTTCCAAAAACTAGTCTATTAATATACAAGATTTATTATCCGATTATGCACCTTTTACTAAAGATACAATTTTTTCTGCACCATCAGCCATAGAATCAGCAGGAATAATATTTAACCCAGATTCGTTTAGAATTTTCTTACCTAGGTCAACATTCGTTCCTTCTAGACGAACAACTAAAGGTAAATTTAATCCTACTTGTTTTGTAGCTTCTACAACACCTTCAGCTATAACATCACACTTCATAATGCCGCCAAAGATATTGACAAAAATACCTTTTACATTTTTATCGGACAAAATGATTTTAAACGCTTCTGTAACCTTTTCAGCAGTTGCACCGCCCCCAACATCTAAAAAGTTAGCCGGTTCGCCGCCATAGAATTTAATAATATCCATTGTTGACATTGCAAGCCCTGCACCATTAACCATACAACCGATATTACCATCTAATGCAACATAGCTAAGGTCATACTTAGATGCTTCGATTTCCTTTTCATCTTCTTCATCATAATCACGATATTCCACTACATCATTTTGACGATATAAAGCGTTATCATCAAAGTTTAATTTTGCATCTAGTGCTAATACTTCTCCATCACCTGTTGTAACAAGTGGGTTGATTTCTGCGATCGAACAATCTTTTTCTACAAATGCTTGATAAAGGCCAGACATGAATTTCACTGCTTTATTAATTAATTCATCTGGAATATTCATATTAAATGCTAGTCTACGAGCTTGATATCCGGATAAACCAACAACAGGGTCAATAACTTCTTTGAAGATTTTTTCAGGTGTCTTCGCTGCCACCTCTTCAATTTCAGTACCACCCTCTTCAGAGCCCATCATGACAACTCGAGAGGTAGCACGATCAAGTACTACACCAATATAATACTCTTTCTTAATATCACAGCCCTCTTCAATTAAAAGACGTTTCACTTCTTTACCTTCAGGGCCAGTTTGATGTGTTACAAGGGTTTTACCAAGAATTTCATTTGCATATGTACGAACTTCATCTAAATTCTTAGCTACCTTAACACCGCCCGCTTTACCGCGGCCACCTGCGTGAATTTGTGCTTTTACTACAGTAACAGAAGTGCCTAATTTCTCCGCTGCCTCTACAGCTTCATCTACTGTATATGCAACATATCCATTAGGAACTTTTACACCATATTTGCGTAAAATTTCTTTCCCTTGATACTCATGAATATTCATTCTTTGTCCTCCCATCAAAATTCACTGCATTTTTATTGTATTAAAAAACAGAAAATTGCACAAGAAAAGAGTAAAAAATATGTCGGAAATACTAGTCTTTCTTAATCCCTTCAAATCGTTGATCAGTTCGATAAATAAAAGCAAAGACTTCAGCCACTGCATGATAAAGCTCTTTAGGGATTTTTTCATTAATATCTAACTCTGCTAGTAATTCGACAAGTGTATGGTCTTCCATAATAGGAATCTGATTTTCTTTCGCTTTCTGAATAATCTCTTCAGCAATTAGTCCCTTCCCTGTTGCCGTCACCTTAGGCGCATAATCTTTTCTCGGGTCATATGATAATGCTACTGCCTTTTGTCTTTTTAGTTTCATATCCGATAATCAACTCCTCGATAGGTTTCATGCTGTTTTTCAGGAATATTATCCTTTTTGTCAGCTAATTGATTATTCGATAATGGTTTATATGTAACGGATGTTAACTGGTAATCAATTTTTGCCAAACCTTCTTTTAATCCAGATTTTAAATGATGGATGGTTTCATCTATTGGATAATCATTTAATATCGTCAAGGATATAGTACGCTTTTGAACGTGCATATCAATCACTGTTTTTTCAATATGACTCAAATCTAAAAAGAACATAATTCTACAAAACTCTTTATTCAACTCTCCATCTTTATTTTTAGTACCCTCAAAGGACAATTCAATATCGGAGCTTAGCCCAAATTTACCCGCTGGAATAACTAATTGCGCTTGTAAAAAATTGTCAGATTCCTGAATAGATTGTAATTGGACACCATTCATAAAATGTAACAACCTTGTAGCCACTTCCTGCGTATTACCATCAGATAGTTGCATTAATTGAGTTACCAAGCCTTTTAATGTATGCTGAGGATTCATTTCCTCCTGGTGAATTACTTTTTCATAATTTAAACCAGATTGAGTTAGAACATTTCTTGTTTGTTCCAAAAATAAATCCTTTAATATTCTAGTATGATGTTCACCTATTTTTGTTTGGTTCTCCTGGTTTGCTAAAATCTCTAGATCAATAATAATATTTCGCAAATCCTTTGGAGTATTAAGGACCTGAAAATCTACTTGTTGTGCAACAGTTCTCATTGTTTGCTGTAAGTCATATGTAAGTTTTCCAAACTGCTCTTCAGGTAATGCCATTCCCTTGGTAACACTTTCATGTAGTAAATTTCCCCATGTTTGTAGAAATAAAGCTGCCTGATCGCGGATTACTGGGGCTTTAGGTAAAATATTCGTTAGCACTTGTAAAATCCTATTATGATTATACTCAGTAACCATAACACTAGCATCCTGTTTATTTGTTTGCTGTAACTGTTGTCCCCAATCTGAATATTGCATGTCACGATTAATGAAACGAATTGCTTTTAAAAAGTTAAATGTTGCTGGGTTATCTGTCAGTCGCTGAACTAATTCTAATTTGTAATTCTCTGAACTCCCTGTATATCGAGCTAACAGTGTCATTAATTGCTGCTTTACTTGGTGATTGAGTTTCTGTTCTTGTTGAAGCGTCTGTTCAAGTAAAAGAAGCTGACTATAAAATTCATTACTTTCCCTTAAAAATAGGGAGAGATAAATATTCGGTGTTATCGGCATCCTATTAGAAAACATTTCTAGTAATACCTGCTGAGCTAATAACCTGTTTCCTGCGCGATCTAATAACAACACTGCTTGCTGTAACTGGTCTTTCTCAAAGGGGATTTTCTGTTGTAATAAAAGCTCAACGAATTCTGCATTGCCTTTTGTTGGTTTTATTCCAAATTGCTGTAAGAGACTTTCAGCGTTACTGAGCTGTGACTGTCTTAGGGCCTCTCCAATTACCTTTAATTGAGGAATTTCTCTTCCCTCCTGAACTTGAAAATGATACTTAGCACCAACCTCCAATGCTGCCTCTAATTGGGCAATCAATAATGTTGTCCCGAGCTGAATCTGAGCTTTATTATTTGGATAAATCGCTACTATTTTCCCTTGTACAATTTGACCAGGTCTTAAAGCTTGACCATCTTGTCTCAGATTTGCAATCACTTTTCCCATTACTTGTTGTATATTCAGCTTAAAACACCTCACTTTATCCTTTTTGACAATCGCGAACAGGTGCAAATGATTGACGATGATATGGTGATATTCCGTACATTTGTAATCCTTCCAAATGAGCTTTTGTACCATAGCCCATATTCGATCGAAAATCATACATCGGATATTGTTTATCAATTTCCTTCATGATACGATCTCGAGTTACTTTTGCCAATATGCTAGCAGCTGCAATTGAAATGCTATTCGCATCACCTTTAATAATAGATTCAGATGAACAATGTAGATTCTCAAGTTGAACAGCATCTATTAATATATGCTCAGCTGGAGGTTGTAATTGACCTATTGCTTTATGCATTGCCATTTTGGTTGCTTCAAGAATATTTAGATTGTCTATTGTTTGATTATCTATTATTGCAATTCCATAGCTTATAGCTTCCTCTTTAATTACAGCAAAGTACTCTTCCCTTTTTTGTTCAGATAATTGCTTAGAATCATTTAAACCTAGTAACTTAAAATCTCTTGGTAGTATCACCGCTGCAGCCACAACAGGTCCAGCAAGTGGGCCTCTTCCCGCTTCATCAACCCCAGCTACTAGATATTTTCCTTTTTCATAGCTAACTCTTTCATATGTACTCATTTCTTGGAAAAGTTGCTCTAACGCTTTCTCTTTCAATAATTGTTTTTCATAGGACGAGACAATCTGTTGAACGCCTTTGCGCTGATCGTTTTTTAACGTCAGAATGTCCGCTTCTTTTAGCTTCCCTGCTTGAAACAATGCCTTTATTTCATTAATAGATTGAGCTTTCATTTTTAATTTCCTTTCCCTTATGTTCTATATCGGCAGAATTAGAAAAAAGAAAAGACATCCATCTAAATTGATGGATGCCTTATTCTTCCGTTACTGGTTTTTCTAGGGTAATATTTCCAAGTTTACCAGTCCTTAAATCACGTAGTACAATTTCAGCAACCTTATCAAAATTAACATTTCCCCCGCTTTCTAAGGCACCTCGAAGCTTACCAATTTGGATAAAAACTTCCAGCATATCATCCTCCGAGACTTCTATTTGGTACCGTTCCAGCAAAAGGCTAGGGTAATTCTCTTGTAAATAGCGAATAACAAAAGCAACGATATCTTGCAATGACAATAATTGGTCTTTAATCGTACCAATAGCAGCTAATCGATAGCCGACGATCTGATCCTCAAATTTAGGCCAAAGGATTCCAGGCGTATCAAGTAATTCAAAATCCTTTTTCACTTTTATCCAAAGCTGCTGTTTCGTGACACCAGGCCTGTCTCCAACCTTAGCAATTTTCTTATTTGCTAGCCGATTAATTAAAGTTGACTTTCCTACATTCGGTATACCCACAATCATAGCCCTAGCTGGTCTAGGTTTAATACCCTTTTTAATCATTTTTTCTAATTTTTGCTGTCCTAATTCTTTTGCGAGCTGAATTACACGACTAATATCAGCCTTATCATTTACGTTTACGGCTAATGCGGGAATACCTCTCTCTTTAAAATAAGCTATCCAATCTTCCGTAATTTTTGCATCTGCTAAATCACGCTTCATGAGTAACATCATTTTTGATTTTTGCTGTAATATTTGCTGGAGCATTGGGTTTTGCGAAGATAGTGGTGCCCTTGCATCGACTAGCTCCATGACAAAGTCAACTAACTTCAGTCTTTCTTCAATTTCCCTTCTTGCTTTTGCCATATGTCCTGGAAACCACTGAATTGTCATATAAAATCTACTCTCCTAACAACTGCATACGATCAAATGGCCAATAAATGACACTCGCCTTCCCAACTATTTGATCAATTGGTATCGGTCCAAGTATTCTACTGTCAGTAGAATTCGTACGGTTATCTCCTAATACAAAGACATGTCCTTCGGGAACGGTTGAATAATTCCCGGTAACTTCTTCTAACGTAAAATCATATGTCATTACTATATTATCATCTTGAAAAAACTTTTCCTTTATAGGTTGTCCATTTATGTATAAAACATTGTCCTTATATGCTACATGATCACCAGGCAGCCCAATAACTCGTTTTATAAAGTCCTTTTGATCATTCGCATGAAAAACAACAATATCAAATCTTTCTGGTTCATCAATACGATAAATAAATTTATTTACTATCATTTGGTCACGATTATGTAGTGTTGGCTGCATAGATGGGCCATCGACAACTATTGGTGTGAAAAGAAATGTTCTAACGAGAAAAGCTAATACAAATGCTATTAATAAGGCTTTAACCCAATCAAACCAATCACTTTTTTCTTTTGTCTTTGCCATTTTCTAGAACCTCCAAAACCTACAATATGGATGACATTATTAATATTATCATTCTTTTATCCCTTATGAAACTGGCTGAAGGATTTTCTTAAGTAAAAAGGAGCTTGAACATGTACCAAGCTCCTTTCTAACTTTTGATTTTGTATTCTTTTCTTATCGACGCTCTTTAATACGCGCTGCTTTTCCGCGTAGGTTACGAAGATAGTAAAGTTTCGCACGACGAACAATACCGCGGCGAGTAACTTCAATTTTATCAACACGAGGTGAATGTACTGGGAAAGTACGTTCTACACCAACACCATAAGAAATTTTTCTTACAGTAAATGTCTCGCTGATTCCACCGTTTTGACGTTTAATAACGACACCTTCGAAAACCTGGATACGTTCACGAGTTCCTTCTACTACCTTAACGTGAACTTTAACAGTATCTCCTGGGCGGAAATCAGGATGATCAGTACGAAGTTGATCTTTTGTGATTTCTTCGATTAATTTTTGCATCCTGCTTCACTCCTTCCAAACCAATGCTCTTATTACACGTTATGTAACAGCGGAACATCGTTTATAAGCACTTAAGCGCACTTAAGCACAATAAATAATATACCATAACAAGAAGTAGACTTCAATCTTTTATTTTTTATTTTTCTACGACGAAGATGTAATGTAAATCCATACGACATCTTCCTTATTTATCGTCCATTATTTCCTTTAGAATCAATCTATCTTCTTCCGAAAGAGGATAATTGTTTAATAAGTCCTTACGACGTTGAAGTGTTCTCTTTAGTGATTCTCTATGTCTCCAAGCATCGATTTTTGCATGGTCCCCTGAAAGTAGCACATCTGGAACCCTCATTCCCCTAAAATCAGCTGGTCTCGTATAGTGAGGATGCTCTAATAAACCAGATGAAAACGAGTCCATCGGAGCTGACTCACTATTGCCTAGTACATCAGGCAACAATCTAACGATACTATCCACTACTACCATTGCACCTAGCTCTCCACCAGTTAATACATAATCTCCAATGGAGATTTCATCAGTAACTAAATGTTCTCGGATACGTTCATCGTACCCCTCATAATGACCACATATAATGATTAAATGCTCTTCTCTCGACAGTTCTTCAGCTTTCTTCTGCGTATATCTCTCACCCTGAGGACACATTAATAAAACTCGAGGTTTAGAGGGCCTTTTTTTCGTAATTGCTTCCATAGCATCAAAAATAGGCTGTGGTGCTAAGACCATCCCAGCTCCACCACCGTATGGATAATCGTCCACTTTATGATGTTTGTTGGTTGTATAATCGCGAAAATTAACCAGTTGGTAGCTAAAGCTATTTTTATCCTGAGCCTTCTTTAGTATGGATGTATTAAACACGCCTTCAATCATTTCTGGAAATAGCGTTAATATATCAATATGCATTACTCTAGCAATCCTTCCATTGGTTCAATTACTACTTTCTTTCCTTCCACATCGATTTCAAGAACAACATCCTCGATGTATGGAATCAGTATATCCTTCCCGCTTTGTCGCTGAACTACCCAAACATCATTGGCACCCGGTGATAGGATTTCTTTTATATGTCCGACTGCTTCACCAGAGGTTGTATACACTTCACAGCCAATTATCTCATGATAGTAATATTCATTTTCTTCTAATTCAGTTAGCTGGGATTCTGTAATTTTTAAAAAAGAGCCTTTAAAATGCTCTACATCGTTAATATTATTTAACCCTTGAAAATGTATTAAATCATATCCCTTGTGTATCCGATGTCCATCGATAATCAGTTCTTCTATCTTTTTCTGATCACTTACCAGGTAAAGCGTATTCCCAATATTAAATCGTTCATCAAAATCACTGATACGCAAAACCTTTACATCGCCACGTATTCCATGTGTATTAATAATCTTTCCTACCGTGTACATTTTTTCATTCATTCTATCTCACCCACTATTTATCAATCCGAATTACAATGTCATCTTTTATAACGATTGCTGTTTGTTCTATTAATTCATTCCAATGCGTACCAACATTCACTTCAACAAGAGCCTCAACTTCACCCTCCACAATTTCACTTCCAATATCGAGCATTTCTAGTTGTTCTATTTTAAAGACGATAAGGTTGATTTTTTCTTTCCGTTTTTTGATTTCTTGCTGAAAACGACTTTGAAGCTGTTGCTTAGAGATACCTTTTTTATTTTGTAATTTTCGCTGTTCAAATAACAGCTGTTGACACTCTTGTTCAAGACGCATTTTTTGATTATTGAATTTTTGTTTTAAAGCTGATTTACTATTTTCAGTAATGACCTGTTTAATGACTACCTTTTTTATGATATTCATTTAAATTCCTCACTCTCAATCATACCTCTAATAGAAAAATTGAAATCTATTCCAGCACTACTAGAACAGAAGTTATTGTGTTTTCGTGAAGTGAAAATTTAAATTGTTTCTCTAGACGGTGTAATCACCTGTAGGAGAATGAGTAAAAAGGGAAAGGTTTCCCTTTCCCTCACATGATATCTAGATAGATTCGTTTATTTGCATCCGTTTTGGCTGCATAAACCACAGTACGAATCGCTTTAGCGATACGGCCATTTTTGCCAATTACCTTACCAACGTCATTCTGATTGACAGTGAGATGATAAACAATTTTAGTTTCCTCTTCTCTTTCTGTCACATTAACATCCTCTGGATAATCAACTAATGGTGTAACAATCGATTCAATTAGGGCTTTCATGATATCACACTACTTTACTTATTAGTTTTTTGTTCGTGGAATTTCTTCATGATGCCTTCTTTAGAAAATAAATTACGTACTGTATCACTTGGCTTAGCACCTTTTGCCATCCAATCAAGTGCTTTTGCTTCATCTATTTTAACTTCAACTGGATCAACTACAGGGTTATAAGTTCCAATTTGCTCAATAGAACGTCCGTCACGAGGAGAACGTGAATCAGCTACAACAATACGATAGAATGGATTTCTTTTAGAACCCATACGTTTTAAACGAATTTTTACTGCCATTACTTGCACCTCCATTATTATGTTCTCACAAGAATTGATTTTAACAGAAAGTTTTTAGTCTGTAAAGTGTTTTTACATTACATCTTGTTTTTTATACTATTTTTAAACATTATCAATAAATGCTGGTTGCTAGATGTCCGTGATCCGAATACACTTCGCTTTCCGCGGGCGGCTGAAGAGACTCCTCGTGCTATCGCATTGCGGGGTCTCACCTAGCCCTATCCTCCCGCAGGAGTCTTCGTGTATTCGGATCACTCTGTGTATCAAAAAAATAAAAATACTTAACTCACCACAATTAATCTAAAACGGGTTAAATGGTAGTTTGAAGCCTTTTCCTTTTTTGCCTTTTTGCATGTTTGTCATTTGTTTCATCATTTTTTTCATTTCATCAAACTGCTTTAATAAACGGTTAACCTGAGAAACCGATGTCCCGGATCCTTTTGCGATTCTTTTTTTACGACTAGCATTCATAATTGACGGATCATTTCGCTCTTGTTTTGTCATAGACTGGATTATTGCCTCCACATGAGCTAATTGTTTTTCGTCTACCTGAACATTTTTAAGTCCCTTCATCTTATTAGCCCCGGGTATCATTGCTAATAAATCATCCAGTGGCCCCATTTTCTTTACTTGACTCATCTGTTCTAGAAAATCGTCAAAAGTAAAGGACATTGTACGCATTTTTTCCTCTAAAGCTTTCGCTTGTTTTTCATCAACTGTTGCTTGAGCTTTTTCAATGAGAGTTAGAACGTCACCCATTCCTAAAATACGTGAAGCCATCCGCTCTGGATGAAATGGTTCTAATTGATCTAACTTCTCACCCATACCTGCAAACTTAATGGACTTACCTGTTACAGCTTTAATTGATAATGCAGCACCACCACGAGTATCCCCGTCAAGCTTAGTTAAAACAACCCCTGTAATATCAAGTAGCTCATTAAAGCTTTCTGCTACATTAACTGCATCCTGTCCTGTCATAGCATCTACAACAAGGAAAATTTCATCTGGTTGAACGGTAGCTTTTATTTGCTCTAGCTCTTCCATTAAATCCGTATCAATATGAAGTCTACCAGCTGTGTCGATTAACACATAATCGTGATGATCTTCCTTCGCCTTCTCCATTGCTTTTTTTGCAATATCGACAGGGTTTGCTTCTGTTCCCATAGAGAAAACAGGCATATCCAACTGTGATCCTAATGTTTCTAACTGCTTGATTGCGGCAGGACGATATACGTCACAGGCAACAAGTAAAGGCGAGCGATTATGTTTTTTCCTAAGCAAATTAGCAAGCTTACCGGTAGTTGTTGTCTTCCCAGCACCTTGAAGTCCTACCATCATAATAACTGTTGGTGGCCTATCACTTACTGCAATTTTACTCTGTTCCCCACCCATAAGCTCTGTTAATTCTTCTTTTACCACTTTAATAACCTGTTGACCTGGAGTAAGACTTTCCATTACCTCTTGGCCAACTGCACGTTCCTTTATTCGGCCAATTAATTCCTTCACTACTTTGAAATTAACATCTGCCTCTAGTAACGCTAACCGAATCTCTCGGGTCATTTCCTTTACATCTTGCTCTGAAACTTTACCTCTTCCTGTGATCTTCTTAATCGTATTTTGCAGGCGGTCGGCTAATCCTTCAAATGCCATAGAAGGTATCCCCCTAATCTAATTCTTTTAATTGATTCATATAGTTTATCAACGATTCGTCACCGATTGCAGTGACTCTTTCGTCTAGCTTTTGAATAATCTTCAATCGCTCCATAAATTTTTCATATAAATGTAGTTTTTCCTCATAGGATTCAAGCATTGCTTCTGTACGCTTAATATTATCATATACTGCTTGTCTGGAAACATTTGCTTCCTCTGATATTTCACCCAATGAGTAGTCCTCTAGATAGTACATTTCCATATAGCTTCGTTGCTTGGGTGTTAATAATGCTTGATAAAAATCTAATAAATAATTTATTCTTGTTGTTTTTTCTAGCATTCCTCTACACCCCTTGTTAAGTGAAAGTCCTTTACAAATTATGATAACGGACGATGACTGGTTTTGCAAGTAGAAGTACTGATAAAACTGGCATCCGAATATAATTGCGGATGCCAAAAAGTAATTGTCATTTTAACGATTTTACTGTTCTAATTCAGCAGCGTCTTCAATCATGTCTGCAAAGAGTCCATATACAAAGGCATTTGCATCAAATGTTTGCAGATCCTCTGATTTTTCACCTAAACCAACAAATTTAACTGGTATGTTTAGCTCGTTTCGTATTGCTAAAACAATACCACCCTTAGCAGTTCCATCTAGTTTAGTTAAGACAATACCTGATACATTCGTAGCTTTAGAGAAGGTTTTTGCCTGAGTTAATGCGTTTTGGCCAGTTGTTGCATCTAGAACTAGTAAGACCTCGTGTGGAGCACCTGGAATTTCTCGTTCAATAACTCGCTTAACTTTTTCCAATTCATTCATCAAGTTAACTTTATTCTGCAATCTTCCAGCAGTGTCACATAGTAACACATCTACATTACGAGATTTAGCTGCCTTAATAGCGTCGAAAATAACTGCTGCTGGATCACTACCTTCATTTTGTTTGATTACTTCGACACCCGCACGCTCGCCCCATACTTCTAGTTGCTCAATAGCACCTGCTCGGAACGTATCCCCGGCAGCTAGCATAACCGTCTTACCTTCACCTTTCAATCGATGTGCAAGCTTTCCAATTGTCGTAGTTTTTCCAACACCATTTACACCGACAACCAATATGACACTTAAACCGTTCTCTAGGAGATGTAACGTTTCAATCGCTTCATTGTCATCTCCATAATAAATATCTACTAGTTTTTCAGAGATTACTTCTCTCACTTCTTTGGTATCTTTAATATTTCGACGCTGTACCTCGAACCTCAGCTCATCTATTAATTCCATTACCGTTGTAACACCAACATCAGCGGAAATTAAAACCTCCTCGAGTTCCTCGAAAAAGTCTTCATCAACTTTTCGATAACGTGCAATTAAATCATTTATTCGACCAGAAAATGATTTCCGCGTTTTCTCCATACCTTCCTTATATTTTGTTGAAACCTCTTCTTGATTATCTTGCTTAAATTTATTTTTAAGTTTTTGTAAAAAACTCATTGCTTAACACTCCTTTCTAAGATCGCATTAACTCTTTCGTTTCTTCTAAACGGACTGAAACTAACCTGGATACCCCTGACTCTTGCATTGTTACACCATATAATACGTCAGCATTTTCCATTGTTCCCTGACGATGTGTGATCACGATAAATTGTGTGTTTTCACTATATTGTTTTACATACTTTGCAAATCGAACAACATTTGCCTCATCTAATGCGGCCTCAACCTCATCAAGAACACAGAAAGGCACTGGTCGAACCCTTAAAATGGCAAAGAGTAATGCAATAGCTGTCAAAGCTCTTTCACCACCTGATAAAAGGCCTAAATTTTGTAGCTTTTTACCAGGAGGCTGTGCAATGATGTCTACTCCTGTTTCCAGTATGTTACTTGGATCTGTTAGTTTTAGCTCTGCATGACCACCACCAAATAATTCTTTAAATACAATCGCAAATTCCTCTTTTATTTGCGAGAAGGTCGAGCTAAATAAATGCTCCATTTCCTCATCCATTTCTTTAATAGCAGAAAAGAGAGTTTGCTTTGCTTGAACTAGGTCATCACGCTGTTCCGATAAGAATGTATAGCGTTCCGAAATTCGTTCATACTCATCAATTGCTCCAAGATTTACATTTCCTAGTCGTTCTATTTTTAGTTTAATTGCTTTTACTTCATTCTTTGCTTCCTCGATATTTTCAACCTTATCATAATCCTGCTTAGCTTTTTCAAAGGTGATAATATATTCCGTTTGAAGTACTGTTAAACGATTTTCAAGCTCTACATCTATTCGATTCGCTTTTACTTCTCTTTTCTGTAGCTTTTCCAATAATGCTTGATGGTTTTTATTTTCTTCCTTCAATTCTCTCTCATCATCCTGAAGTCTTTTCGTACGTTCCATCCTATCAGATCGCAGTTCCTGAATGCTTTCGGTAATTGTTGTTTTTTCATTGCTTTTCTCCATTACCTTCTCGCTGATTTCCTCTTCAGTCTCATGAGATTCGGATAATTGTACTAGCTCGTCAAGTTCATTCTCTAAAGTGCGTTGACGCTGTTTTATTTCATTCAGTTGTTCCTGCAGCTTACTTTGATTTTCCTGTTGGTATTTTACACGCTCTTCTTGCTCTGCAAGCTGTACTTGATACTTATGATAATCCTGCTGTAGTAGATCTTGATTTTCTTTAAATTCAACCTCTTCTTTTGCTAACAGGTC
The DNA here is from genome assembly GCF_050433565.1 of Ornithinibacillus bavariensis. Lineage (NCBI taxonomy): Bacteria > Bacillati > Bacillota > Bacilli > Caryophanales > Bacillaceae > Ornithinibacillus > Ornithinibacillus bavariensis. The sequence continues at coordinate 12,402 of NZ_JBNPWZ010000013.1, read as the reverse complement.
AATTTGAGCGTTTAGCTTTTGTAACTGTTCCTCAATTTGATTTAATTCATCATTTAGTTGACTGTCTCTATCTTCTAAAGTTCTCATATCAAGATGATATTGTTCTTTATCTTGATCATAGATAGAAAGACTATCCTTTAAGGATGCTAGTTTTAATTCTAGTTCTTTATGGGCGGCTCTTGCTTCTTGGAGCTGGAATTGGTCGTCTGATAACGTGTCCTCTAGATTCTGAAGTGCTACCTCCAGTTCTGCTATTTTGTGTTTCTGCACGTGAACCTGCTTCTCAAAATCAACTGCTTTCGCTTCGTAATCTGCTAATTTTTCAGTCAGCTCAGCTAGATCCTTTTCTCTAGTGAACAAGGATTGATTGGTCTTTTTCTGTGCACCACCTGACATGGATCCCCCCGGGTGTACAACATCACCATCTAAGGTAACGACACGATACCTTCTCAAGGTAATTCGCGCAATTTCATTGGCATCCTTTAACGTTTTTGCAATAACCACATGCCCCATTAAATGGTCGACCGACTTTTGAAAAGCACTATTGGTATTTGCAAGTTTCCCAGCTATACCTACATATCCGGGATGTGATTCTATTTGTGACAATACATCACTTGGGATAAATCTTGGCTGTATTGATCCTAATGGTAGAAATGTTGCTCTACCTCCATTTGTTTTTTTCAACCAATTAATTGCTTGTCTTGCTGCCTCATCGTTCTCTACAACGATATGCTGAGCTTGTCCACCAAGAACTGTTTCTATTGCTGTTATGTATTCTTTAGGTACATCGATTAATTCAATAACAGCACCATGAATGGAAGATAGTTTCCCTTCGTCTCGAGCTCTTAAGACAGCTTTAACTCCTTGAAAGAATCCTTGAAAGTCCTCCTTCATCTCTTCTAGCATTTCTTTTTTCGATTTAAGTTTTTCTATCAATTGATAGCCTTGGAATAGCTTTGTCTGTGATTCCTGATATTGTTTACGTCGCTTCTCGATATCCAGTTTTAAATTCCTGATGGACTCATCCTTCTCCCGATAATTAGCCTCAATCGTTTGAAGAGTCTTGGTAGCTTCATCAAGGTTTTTTGTATAAATTTCTCTTTGCTTCAGCAAATCATGGAACTTTTCTTCTTGGATATCTTTTTTGCCAGTAATTTGTTGTAGTTGTTGTGCGATAGACTGCTTTTCATTTCGTTTTGCTGCCTGTTGGTTCAAGAACTCAATATATTCAGATTTTAGATCCTCAATTTGCTCTGCTAAGCTTTCTTTATCTGTGGTCAGTTTTCGCCTTAACTCTTCCACAACATATTTCGTTTTTTGCCTGGTCTCTATTAATGATTGTAATTTAATCTCTTCTTCTTTAAGTTCGGATTCTAAGATGAAAATCCTGCGCTCAGCTTCTTCTTTATCTGCTACAAGCTTTTCTTTATTTTCAGTATAATGCTTTGTTCGTTCATGAAAAACCTGTTTCTTTCCCTCATATTGTTCCAGCTGCTGTGTAGTGATTAGCAGACGTTCCTGTAATTCATTAATTTTATCATCGATTCGATCAATTTCCTGTCTCTCACTAGTAAGAGCTGCTTCCTTCTTCTGAATACCAGTCTTCAATTCGATTTCTGCCATTTTTTCAGATTCTATTTCTTTTAATATAGCTTGCCATTCATCATGCAAGAGTTCAATTTCTGTGATCAGTAAGGAAATTTCATGGTTTTTTAATAACTCTTTTTGGTGTAAATATTCTTTTGCTGTTTCAGCCTGGGCTTTTAAAGGTTCCAATTGACTTTCAATTTCATAAATAATATCTTCTACACGATTTAAATTCTCTTGTGTTTCTGCCAGCTTATATTCCGCTTTTTTCTTTCGCTGTTTATATTTAAGTACGCCTGCCGCTTCCTCAAAAATGGTTCTTCGTTCTTCTGCTTTGGAGCTAAGGATTTCCTCAACTTTACCTTGACTTATGATAGAAAATGCTTCTTTTCCAAGTCCAGAATCTAAGAATAAATCGACAATATCTTTTAACCGACAAGACTGTTTATTAATATAAAACTCACTATCACCAGAACGATAAACTCTTCTTGTTACACTTACCTCATCAAAATCTAGTGGCAATGCATGATCGCTATTATCAAGGACAAGTGTTACTTCGGCAACATTTAGTGGTTTTCTAGTATCACTTCCTTGAAAAATAATATCCTCCATTTTGGATCCACGTAACGATTTTGCTGATTGTTCCCCCAATACCCAGCGCATCGCATCTGTAATATTACTCTTACCACTTCCGTTAGGGCCTACAACCGCTGTAACACCGGGAACAAATTCAACATTTATTCGTTCTGCAAAGGATTTAAACCCAACAGATTCTAATCGCTTTAAATACATAGACATTCTCCTATAGGAAAAAAAATCTTTATTCAGATTTAGTTTCCTTTTCTCTTTTTATACTCGAATTATATAAATTTCTATATTAAACAGTTATAGATTGGCTTTTTAACGCATTTATTTTATCATAATCGTAGACACAAAAGAAGTGTGTCCCTGTTTTTTACTCTATTAAACGTATAAAGAGGTGTATTATGGACTTAGAAAATCCTTCCATGGAAAATTTAACATATATATTGGAAGACATGGCTAAACGATTATCCGTTGTTAATCGTAGCCTATTAAACCCTAATGACTATGATCTTTCAAAATATGAAGATATCAAATTTATGTATGACGTTATTATACAAAAAGGGAGCTTATCTGCTTTCGAAACTCAAGCATTCATTGAGGAATTACGTCATGTTCGAAAATAATTGTAATAAATTAAGAAAGACTGCTGTTCACGATGAACACAGTCTTTCTTCGAATACCTTACGTATTTCTCCATTTATACACCTAATTTATCTAGTGCATCCTTAGCTGCTCGTTGTTCTGCCTCTTTTTTTGTCCTTCCAATTCCCGAACCATATAGCTTTTGATTAATTAAAAGCTCAGCAACGAATTCTTTATTATGAGAAGGCCCTTTTTCTTCTACTATTTGATATTCAATCGTTTGATTTTTGTCTTGTTGAATAATTTCCTGTAGCTTGCTTTTATAATCCATCCCATGCGAAAAAGCACCTGTGTCTATTTTAGGAAATACATGCTTTTCTAGAAAGTCTAACGCAATTTCATATCCTTGATCTAAATAAAGCGCACCCAGAAATGCCTCAAAAACGTCCGCTAGTAATGCAGGTCTGTTTCTTCCTCCAGTCATTTCCTCGCCTTTACCTAAAAGTATGTGACTTCCAAAATCTAGCCCACGTGCAAAAGATGCCAGTGAAGGTTCACAAACGATAGAAGCACGTAGTTTTGTCATTTCTCCTTCAGGCATTGTAGGATATTTTTGATAGAGGTATTGAGAAACCCCAAGCTCTAATACAGCATCTCCTAAAAATTCTAACCGTTCATTATCGGAATAGTTTAACTCACGATGCTCATTCACATAAGATGAATGGGTAAATGCCTGTTGAATTGTTTTGATACGTTTAAATTTAATATTTAACAAGGTCTCTAATTTCTCACGATTCATATAGACCAGTCACCTCTTGTTGTATGGAAAAGTCTCGCATGAACGCGAGACCTCTCTAGCTTCTTATATTATCCCTGTAAATTTTTTATGTAATTTACAGCATCACCAACAGTGTTAATTTTCTCTGCTTCTTCATCAGCAATTTCCATGTCAAATTCATCCTCGAGCTCCATTACAAGCTCAACAACATCTAATGAATCAGCCTCTAAATCATCTTTAAATGAAGCTTCCATCGTTACTTTTGATTCTTCAACATCTAATTTATCAACAATAATTTCTTTTACACGATCAAATACGTCTGCCATACTTCGTTCACCTCCCTTCAAAGGTAATTGTAGTTACATAACCATCCCACCGTCAATATGTATGGTTTGACCCGTAATATAACTTGCATCATCGGATGCTAAAAAGCGAATAACTTTAGCCACATCTTCTGGTTGTCCGAATCTTGCAAGAGGAATTAATTCAAGCATTCCAGATTTTTGTTCATCTGTTAATTCATCGGTCATGTCAGTAGAAATGAACCCTGGAGCGACTGCATTAACGATAATATTACGTGAAGCAAGCTCTTTTGCGGTTGTTTTAGTAAGACCTATAACTCCTGCTTTTGCTGCTACATAATTAGCCTGTCCTGGATTTCCACTTACTCCCACAATGGAAGCAACATTGATAATACGACCTGAACGCTGTTTCATCATTTGTCTTGTTACAGCTTTTGTACAAATGAAAACACCTTTAAGATTTGTATTTATAACTTGGTCAAATTCAGTTTCTTTCATTCTCATTAGTAAGTTGTCGCGAGTAATTCCAGCATTATTAACCAGTATATCAATACTTCCAAAGGTATCTATAGTAGTTTGCATTAATTCTTTCACTTGAGCTTCATTGGCAACATCTGCTTGTACCTTTATTGCTTGAACTCCCAATCCGATGATCTCTTCGACAACTTCTTGTGCCCTAGCTTCATTTCCAGCATAATTTACAACTACATTAGCGCCATTCTTCGCCAATTCTATGGCAATTGCCTTGCCAATCCCTCGTGAACCACCTGTCACGATAGCTGTCTTTTCAGTTAACATTATTCCTCCCCCTTATACCAGGTAATAAAATCTTGTAAGGAAGTTTCATCCTGAATCGTGAAAATAGTTGCTGTCTTATCAATTTTTTTCACTAAGCCGCTTAAGACCTTCCCGTTTCCAACTTCTACAAAAGCATCTACACCTTGAGCGATCATATTACGGACAGATTCCTCAAAACGGACCGGAGAATATAATTGCTTTAATAGTAATTCCTTAATTTCCTGGTGATTCGTTACAGGTTCTGCTGTTACATTAGCAAATACTGGTACATCAGCATCCTGTATTGTAACGCGATTTAAATATGTGGAGAAATCCTCATTAGCTGTCTTCATCAGTCTAGAGTGAAATGGACCACTAACATTTAATGGAAGCACCCGTTTAGCGCCCTTCTCCTTCAAAAGAGCTGTCGCCTTTTCTACTCCTTTTTGCGATCCAGAAATAACAATTTGTCCAGGACAATTTAAATTGGCAATATCAACTACCTCATCTGTAATTGTCCCAATTACTTCTTCGATAGCTTCTACCGTTAACCCCAAAACTGCTGCCATGGTACCTTGTCCCTTTGGAAAAGCACGTTCCATTAGTCTACCTCGTGTTGCGACTAAAGGTAATGCTTCTTCAAGCGAAATTGCGCCAGCTGCTACCAATGCACTATACTCTCCTAAGCTATGACCAACAACCATATTTGGCTCTATATTTGCTTCTTTTAATAAGCTAAATAATGCAATACTTGATAGTAATAATGCTGGTTGTGCATTTTCTGTTTCAGTAAGCTCCTCAGTAGGCCCTTCAAACATTATTTGCTTCAAATCTTTTCCTATTGCTTCATTTGCTCTAACATACATTTCTTGAATACTAGGAAAGGAATCGTGGATCTCCTTCCCCATACCTACGGACTGTGAGCCCTGGCCCGGAAACATAAATGCCATTTTTCTCATTCATTATCCCCCTCATTCGCTTGCATAGCCTCAACAGTATCTTTAATCGTTTCGGTTACATGATTTTCTACCATATTACATGTTTGTTTAATCGCACTGTAGATTGCTCTACGATTAGAAGAACCATGTGCCTTAATTACCGGAGCTGCTAACCCGAATAGTGCTGCCCCACCATACTCTGAGTAATCTAATTTATTTTTTAATCCCTTCAAATCACCTTTTAACATTCCTGCAGCAATCTTCGTTTTAAAAGATGACATAAAGGTTTCTTTGATCATGGAAAATAATGCCGATGCTGTACCTTCAATAGTTTTTAAGGCAACATTACCACTAAAACCATCGGTCACAACGACATCTGCTACACCTTCTAGTAAATCTCTAGCTTCTACATTTCCTATAAAATTAATAGGCGCTTTTTTCATTAACTCAAATGCCTTTTTCGTCAAATCATTTCCTTTACCATCTTCTGTTCCAACATTTAGTAACCCAACTTTAGGGTTATTAATCGAACGTACTTTTTCTGCATATACAGAACCCATGATGGCATATTGCAGTAAATGTGAAGGCTTTGCCTCGACATTTGCCCCTACATCTAACATCAGGAAGCCCTTGCCATCTAATGTAGGAAGAGTTGGTGATAATGCAGGTCGGTCAATGCCTGGAATACGTCCAACAACAAATAAACCCGCACTCATGAGCGCACCAGTATTTCCAGCTGAAATACATGCATCTGCTCTATTCTCCTTTACTTCAACCGCCATTTTAACAAGGGAAGAATTCTTCTTCTTTCTAACAGCCCGAACAGGTTCATCATCACCTGTTATTACTTCATCTGCATGAATAATTTCGATTCGCTCTGCGTTAGTTAAGAATTGCTTAATCTCATCCTCATGTCCAACTAATGTTATATGTAAATTGGGAATTTCCCTTACAGCATCCATCGCACCAAGTACAATCTCTTTCGGTGCATGGTCGCCCCCCATGGCATCTATTGCAATCTTCATTTTGATTCTCCTCTTTTCTCAGTTGACCGATACATATGAAATTCTCCAGTAAAAACCAGTTCACTGTCTACATAACTATCAACTTTAACAACGGTAAGACCTTTTTCATTTACTCCGTGCACAAATGCCTTTGCCACTACTCGCTCACCTTGATGTACCTGCCGTTTAAAATTCAGTTCAGATTTCGTTGTCAGTGCTAATTCGTCATTAATGACTGCAACAGCGAGAGAGTTAGCTTGTGCAAATAAATGATGTCCTCTTGCAATATTATTTCTTGTAAAAACATGTTCCTTACCAATATCTAAAATGGAAATCGCACGTTTATCTAATTCTAAATCAATTATTTCCCCAATAACGTCTTCAAGTGGTAATGACCGGACGGTTTCATTCCATTGGTTCTTAGCGACTGTTTTTATTCGTTCACGCAACTCTGGGATCGCCAATTCCATACGGTCTAATCGAATAGTTTGTATACTGACATCAAACTTTTTCGCTAAATCTTCATCAGTAATGAACGGGGTTTCTTCTATTGTTTCCTGTAAACGCTCTTGCCTCTTTACCTTTGGTAATCTCACTTAAAGCACCATCCATCTATTTTTATTCGTCATGATAATACATGCTACTATTATGACTTGGTACTAATAGTAATATATACGAACAATCATAAATTTGCAAGCGAGATTAGTCCAGCTTCGTATCGAATACCCCTTCATTTTCTAGTAGAATTCGTAAATTATTATAATCCGGGTCCTTGTCCAACAGATCAAATTCAATAATTTCCTGAGCATCATTTCGTGCGATCTCCAGCGCTCGGTAATCATGAATCATATCAGCAACCTTGAAGTCTGGTAATCCACTCTGCTTTGTTCCAAAAAAGTCACCAGGGCCACGTAATTTTAAATCCTGCTCCGAAAGTTCAAATCCATCATTCGTTTCCGTCATAATCCGCATTCTTTCTTTACCTGTATCTCCTTTTGGGTCGGCAATTAAAATACAATAACTTTGTTTATCACCACGCCCCACCCTTCCACGAAGCTGATGAAGCTGTGATAACCCAAATCGTTCGGCATCATAAATTACCATAATAGTGGCATTTGGTACATTGACGCCTACCTCTACTACGGTAGTTGATACTAGGACCTGTATCCGATTAGCTGCAAAATCTTTCATTACTTCTTCCTTTTCATCTGCACGTAACCGCCCATGCATTAATCCAACCCGAACTTGTGGCGGATAAAAATCTACTAATTCTTGATACAAATCAACGGCATTTTGAATGTCAAGTTTATCGGATTCTTCAATAAGTGGACAAATGATGTATGCCTGTTCACCATTATCTACACGTTTTTGAATAAAACCAAGTACCCGATCAAATGTATTTGCCTTGGTCCAGTATGTTTCAATTTCTTTCCTTCTTGCAGGCATTTCATTTATGACTGATACATCCATATCACCAAATGCTGTAATAGCAAGTGTTCTTGGTATTGGTGTTGCCGTCATGAATAATACATCAGGATGAAGGCCCTTATTACTTAAGGCACGTCTTTGTTCTACTCCAAAGCGGTGCTGTTCATCTACGATAACTAACCCTAAATCATCAAAAAACACATCCTCCTGAATTAATGCATGTGTCCCGACAAGAATCTGAACTCGATGCTTCTCCACTTCAGAAAGTATTTCTTTACGCCGTTTTCCTTTGATAGATCCAGTTAACAGTTCAATTCTAGCTCTTTCACCAAAAAGCTTCTGCAATGACTCAAAATGTTGTTCTGCAAGTATTTCCGTTGGAACCATTAACGCCCCCTGCTTATTTGCCGTAATAGCTGCATAAAGGGAAATTGCAGCAACAGCAGTTTTCCCAGAGCCTACATCACCCTGTAGTAACCGATTCATTCGGTATGGCGATTTCATATCCGTTAATATTTGCTGTAATGACTTATGCTGTGCATTCGTTAATGAAAATGGGAATGAATCAATAAAATCTTGAAGTTTCAATGGGTCATAGCTCTGGGAATTTCCAACAGAAGCTTCCCGTCTTCTTTTTCGTAACACCTGCATTTTCAATTGAAAGAGCAATAGCTCCTCATAAGTAAGCCTTCTCCTAGCATGCTTTAAGGAGAGCCGACTTTCTGGAAAATGCATCGTTTTGATAGCAGCTTTGCGGCTCGGAATCTTATAAGCCTGAAGCATATCATCTGGTAATATTTCAATAATTTGATCAGCATATTCGTTAATTGCTTGTTCAATAGCTTTTCTAAGTTTATAACTCGTGACATTTCCTTTTACAGAATATATGGGATGAATCTTTGTTTCTTTCTCTAATGAACCTTTTGCATAATTACTTACCGTAATTTGCAATCGATGTGCATCCCACTTACCAGTTAACGTTACTGTATCCCCTACTTGAATTTGCTTCTTTGCAAAAGCTCTATTGAACATAACTGCCTTTACAGCAATATCTTCTACTTCAATTGTAAAACTAAGTCTTGATTTTTTTCTTCCATAAAAAGAAAGAGAAGGTGCACTTAGAACCCTTCCCTCAATGGTTACCTTATCCTCATGTACTAAATCACTTAGCGGTAATATTTCTAGCACATCATATCTTGAGGGGAAATAAAACAATAAGTCTTCCACTGTATAAATATTTAATGCCTGCAAATCCTCGGCAAATTTTTCCCCAACGCCTTTAATTTCTATTACAGAGTTACGTAACATAAGAAATCACTCTTTCTAAACTGACATACCAAAAATCTTTTCCTTTAAGAATCTACCTGTTGGTGTATCTGCTAAACCGCCTTCACCTGTTTCACGTAAAGAAGATGGCATTTGTTGTCCAATTCGATACATCGCGCCAATTACTTCATCACAAGGAATACGACTCTGAACACCAGCTAATGCCATATCAGCAGAAACTATTGCCAATGCTGACCCACCAGCATTCCGCTTCACACAAGGTACTTCAACAAGACCCGCAACAGGATCACATACGAGGCCAAGCATGTTTTTTAGCGTCATGGCAAACGCATCGGCTGATTGCTGTGGTGTGCCTCCTGCCATTTCTACTATAGCAGCAGAAGCCATTGCACCTGCAGATCCAACCTCGGCTTGGCAGCCACCTGCTGCACCAGAGATGAAAGCGTTATTTGCTACTACTAAACCAAAAGCACCTGCTGTAAACAAATAGCGAATCATTTGTTCACGGGTTGGATTTAATTGTTCTTTTACGGCAAACAATGTACCAGGTACACACCCTGCACTACCAGCTGTAGGAGTAGCGCAAATAACTCCCATTGCTGCATTTACTTCATTTGTACCCATTGCTTTACTAACCGCATCTAACATTAGTTGGCCAGATAATGGTTTTTTTTCTCGCATATATGTTTGAATTTTCACGGCGTCTCCACCTGTTAACCCAGTAACAGACTGGACTCCTTTTAAACTATCTTCAATTGCCTTTTCCATGACCTGGAGGTTTTTTTCCATTTCCACAAAAACTTCATCACGTGTCTTATTTTTAACATCCATTTCCTGCCGTATCATAACCTCTGATATGAGGATATCTTCTTTTTCTGCAATTTCTACCAATTCAGCAACAGTCCGAAACAATCTTATCCCTCCTAGCTAACAATCTTTGAAATTTGTATAATATGATCTGCTTCTTTTAATTCTAGTAATATCGTATCATCAACATTTTGATCGACTTCAATGACCATTAACGCTTCTTTCCCGATATCTTTACGATTTACTTCCATATGTCCAATATTAATCTCATGTTTGGCTAATATTTTCGTTACGGAAGCAATTGCTCCAAAACGGTCATTATGCATAATCAGAATTGCTGGATGATTGCCGGAAAGTCTAAGCTCAAAGCCATTTAATTCGATAATTTCAATCTTTCCTCCACCAATAGAAATACCGACTATTTCCAAGCTTTCTTTATCGTCACCAATAATTAATCGAACAGTATTAGGATGATCTGTCTTCGCACTATCCTCAATAAATTCGATAGCGATTCCCTTCTCATTTGCAGCATCTAACGCTTTACTCATTCGTGTATCGTCTGTTTCATAGCCCAGTAGTCCACCTACAAGAGCAAAATCAGTTCCATGACCTTGATAGGTTTTTGCAAATGATCCATATAAATGAATTTTTGCCCATTTTGGTTCTTTACCAAATAAACGACGAGCTGTTAATCCTATTCTTGCAGCACCTGCAGTATGAGAACTAGAAGGTCCTACCATAACAGGGCCAATAATATCGAATACGGAGTTATATTTCATAAATGCACCGCCTTTATCTCAAATGTGAAGCCTATTGTAAATTATAACAAAAACTATTATAATAATCATTCATGGATTGTAGAAATTTATAGTAAATGTTTCTATAGTCGGGTGGGAGAGGGATATAGTTAGTTTGAGGAGATTTACATGCCTTTATTTTCAAGAAATAATGGGGCATCCTTCAGAAATGAAATAATTGCAGGAGTGATTGGATATTTAACAACGGTTTATATCGTGGTTGTTAATGGGTCTATCCTTAGTGAAGCCGGTATCACGTTACAAGCAGGAATGATTGCTACCATTTTAGCTAGTTTTATAGGGACAGTCCTAATGGGTATTATCGGAAGATTACCGTTAATCCTCATACCAGGTATGGGAATTAATGCACTATTTGCATATTCTATTATTCAAGGAAATGGTTTAACCTTCCAAGAAGGACTCTTAGTAGTACTAATTGCATCGTTAATCTTTTTAGTTACTGCCTTTACGAAACTGGGAACTCTATTAAAAGAAGCAATTCCCGATTCGTTGAAGCATGCGATTAGTGTTGGTTTAGGATTTTTCTTAATCTTAATTGGACTAGAAAAAAGTGGACTGATTCACAATGGAACGAACACAATTATTGCAATTGGTGACTTCGGCTCACCTGCTATTCTTGTGAGTCTAATTACCCTTTTTATCGCGATATTTTTGTTTGTGAAAAATGTTCCTGCTAATTTTCTAATTACGATGGTAATTGGAACTATATTAGCTTCCTTGTTTGGTATTCTAGAGCCTAGAGGAAACACTATTGATATTAGTTCTACTTCTTTACTTTACGTACCATCATTTACCGCTATTAGTGACTTGTCATTTTGGCTTGCAGTTTTTCCTTTAGCAATGATACTGATTTTTGAAAATATGGGACTTATAAATGGACAGGTTACCATGTTAAATCGTGAAGAGTCGTACGGTGCTGGTTACCGTGCAACAGCAATTTCGACTTTAACCTGCGCATTCTTTGGGACATCCCCTACTGTATCCGCAGCGGAAAATGCAGCAGTGATTGCATCAAAAGGGAGGACTGGAATAACAGCTCTAGTTGCAAGTGGATTATTCCTAGCAACCATATTCATTATTCCATGGATCTCGATGATTCCTAATGCAGCGATTAGCCCGATATTAATTATCGTTGGTTTTATCATGGTACAAAATATCCGTCACATACCATTAGATAATTTATCTGAAGCTATACCAGCATTTCTAATTATTGTAATGATTCCATTTACGTACAGCATTGCAGATGGAATGGCATTTGGCTTTATTGCTTATCCTATCGTGAAGATTGCCTTAGGTAAAAAGAAGGATCTGTCAATGGCTATAATCATCATATCTTTCTTATTTATTTGCGATTTTGTATTGAAGATAACTGGAATATAAATAAAAAAAGATTCACCATTTGTCATGGTGAATCTTTTTTATTAATGCTTTTAAAACCACAGGCTCTGCCTGTGTGAAAATAAACCTTCTAGGGATGTAACAAAAGAATCTCCAATCGTATAATAGAGA
>NZ_JBNPWZ010000012.1:0-94018 GCF_050433565.1 Ornithinibacillus bavariensis | reverse complement strand
AAAACAAACCAAAAAAAATGGTTCCAAGCACCAGTTTTTAGATGATTGGAACCATTTCTATTTATTTTTGGCTAGTTATGTCCCAGCCTCATTTTTTTATTTTTATATAGAATTAAGTGATTTGAGGTAGTTATCTCATTTTGAATAGTGCAAGGAAGTGGAGTATAGATGCCTACAAAATTTATTTTGAGTACTTTTATATAAGGAATTATATTCTAAACATCATTTCGAAAGTAAATTAGGTTTAAAATGAATCATAGAAGAGCTCTAAACGTCATTTCGAAAGTAAATTAGGTTTAAAATGAATCATAGAAGAGCTCTAAACGTCATTTCGAAAGTAAATTAGGATTAAAATGAATCATAGAAGAGCTCTAAACGTCATTTCGAAAGTAAATTGGGATTAAAATGAACCATAGAAGAGCGCTAAGCGTCATTTCGAAAGTAAATTGGGATTAAAATGAATCATAGAAGAGCCCTAAGCATCATTTCGAAAGTTAATTAGGTTTAAAATGAATCATAGAAGAGCTCTAAACGTCATTTCGAAAGTAAATTAGGATTAAAATGAATCATAGAAGAGCTCTAAACGTCATTTCGAAAGTAAATTAGGATTAAAATGAATCATAGAAGATTCCTAAACATCATTTCCCAATTTGAATAGGTTTAACTTGATATAAATATAAATACTTCATAAATTCTCCTTTTCTAAATGACCATTAATTCTATCGATTCCTATTTCCGCCAACTAAATACATGGTCTATTGCAACATAGACAGGCTTATACTCTTAGTACAGGATTAGTTTATTGGGGGAGATTTGCTAATGGCTACTGTAATTACGATGATTATTACATTTATTGCAACTGGAATGGATGAAATGCTAATTTTAATAGTATTATTTGCACATGCTAGGAACCATAAGCAAATCAGACAAGTCTATATTGGTCAGCAGATAGGGATGACATTTGTCCTTCTAATAGCTGTTGTAGTGGTTTATTGGATATCTTTTATTACGGAAGAATGGACAGGCCTCCTTGGTTTCTTGCCAATAATTATTGGAGTCATGGAATTGTTTGAACGGGATGACGAGGATGAGGAATCTTCTACCGCTCTCCAAAAAACGGCTATATTCAGTAATTTAACTGTAAGGGTCGCAATTATTGCAATTGCTGGTGGGGCAGAGGAGCTAGCGATATTTATTCCATATTTTACTTCCTTGAATGTGAGAGAAGTGCTAATTGCTATCCTTACCTTTATACTTCTGGTGCCAATATGGAGTGCTATTTGTCATATACTAGGTTCTGTGAAACAAATATATACCTTTGTAGGACGATTTCAGCGTTTCATTATACCTATGATTTTTATTGGTATAGGAGTAAAAGTGCTTTTGGAAAGTGATGCTATTGAAACGTTATTAGATTTATTTTTATAAGGTTACTTGGATGCCAATCGGAATTATACATTAGTAGGCAAATTAGTAGTATAATAATCCATTGGAGGTAATAAAAATGACTCAAACATCTCATTCTTTTTCATCAAATGCGGGTCATAAGAAGACTTGGATTTATGCACTTTTATTTATTTTAATCACGGCTATTGGATTAGCATATGTAAAGTGGGTACCTTATTTTCATAAAGCAGATTTAGCAAGGGCAACCCATTCTATTGGTGAGTCAATACTAGGCGATAAACCGGTGCCTGTTTCATGGCAAAGTGCGTGGGAATATGCAGTCATCTATTTTAAATCGGTATGGCAAGCTGCGGTTCTAGGTATACTACTTGGTTCCTTGTTACAGGTCTTACTGCCGACCAATTGGTTAATAAAAGTTCTTGGTAAGACAAGCTTTGGTAGTACTGCAGTTGGTGGACTAGCTGCTTTGCCAGGAATGATGTGCACCTGCTGTGCGGCACCAGTTGCTATTGGTTTACGAAAGAAGAGGGTTTCGGTCGGTGCAAGCCTTGCATTTTGGTTGGGTAACCCAACCCTTAATCCTGCTACATTAGTTTTTATGACGTTTGTCCTTTCCTGGAAATTTACTTTACTTCGTGTAATTTTCGGCCTATTCATTGTCTTTGGAGTAAGCTATTTAGCCAATCGCTTTGCACCAAAGGTTGATTCAGATGAACTTAATAAAATGATGGAAGATGCAAAGCAAGAGGAGTCTGAACCGTTCCTATTCAGATGGATAAAATCGATGGGAATGATGATAATCTATATCGTTCCAGCATATTTACTATCCGTGTTGGTTTTAGGAGCAGCTCGTGCATGGCTATTTCCTACCATTGGCATTGAAATGGCAAATGGCGTGATCGCGGTTGTTCTTTTTGCTATTGCAGGTATGCTTTTTGTTATTCCAACTGCTGCTGAAATACCAATTATACAGACATTTATGGCATTTGGATTAGGTGGTGGCCCAGCCGCAGCATTACTAGTAACATTACCAGCTATTAGTTTGCCTTCGATGATCATGGTTGGTAAATCGTTTCCGAAAAAGGTATTATTATTTGTTGCTGGTTCAGTGGTCGTAATCGGATTCTTATGTGGATTAGTGGGGATGTATATCCTTTAATAATGGTCTGTAGTTGAATTTGAAAATACCGTATGAGTAATACTATGAGCAAGGATAACAAGTTTTAAAAGGAGTAATCATAATGACAAATTCTACACAAGCAAATGTTGAAGACACAATAGAAATAGTAAATGGAGAACATAAAGGAAAGAAAGGAAAAGTCCTTATTGTTCGAGAAAATTCTGTAATCGTCGAGATAGGCCATAATAAGGTCAGAGACGAGCCAATTAAAACAGTCGTTAATCATAAAAATTATAAAGTAGTTAAGTAAGAAAAAGCCTACCATATGGGTATTGCCCCCTAAAAAGTTAGATTTAACCATAACTTTTTGGGGCTACTACCATGAAGGTAGGCTTTTCTTTATTTTATAAACCTCTTTCCTGACAATATTCATCCACAAGCTCTTCAATTTTATCGACCAATGGATATTTCCCTGAAAAAGAAAATTTTATCTCTTCTATAAACTCCCCTTGGTGGTATACATGAATGGCACCATTTTGTTCAATCACACTAAATTCTGGCTCAAACCGATAACCGCTACGTTCAATTGCACCCATAAAAAACAACTCCTCATTAAGATATACTTTTAGTAATTCTCAATCGCATCCTTTTCAATTCAGAAGGATATTTATGTGGTTACCTACATATCTATGAATGGGGAGGTGTATATAGATGACAGATAAAAGGAACAACGATGAAAAAGACCAGCAGCTGGAAATATTTCGGGTGACAGACAAGGGAAAGGATATGACGACGAATCAAGGCGTTAAGATATCGGAGGATGAGCTTTCCTTAACAGCAGGTGTTCGAGGTCCAACGCTGATGGAAGACTTTCATTTTCGGGAAAAAATGACTCACTTTGATCATGAAAGAATTCCAGAAAGAGTGGTACATGCCCGTGGTTTTGCTGCACATGGTGAGTTTCAATTATATGAGAACATGGAGAGATACACAAAAGCGAAGATATTTACGGATACCTCTAGAAAAGTACCTGTTTTTGTACGATTTTCTACAGTTAATGGTTCGAGAGGATCTGCAGACACCGCAAGAGATGCCAGGGGTTTCGCTACAAAATTTTATACAGAAGAGGGGAATTATGACCTTGTAGCAAATAATATACCAGTCTTCTTTATCCAAGATGGAATTAAATTTCCAGATGTCGTCCATTCCTTCAAACCAGAACCCCATATTGATACCCCTCAAGCATCTACTGCACATGATAACTTTTGGGACTTTGTTGCCAATAATCCAGAAAATGCTCATATGGTTATGTGGATTATGTCAGACCGAGCTATACCAAGAAGCTTCCGTATGATGGAGGGCTTTGGCGTCAATACATTCCGATTGGTTAATCAACAAGGGGAGGCGTTTTTTGTTAAGTTCCATTGGAAGCCAAAGCTCGGTACACATTCACTTATTTGGGAGGAGTCGCAAAAGCTAATGGGAGTTGACCCAGATTTTCATCGGCATGATTTATGGGAAGCCATAGAACGGGGGGATTATCCCGAATATGAGCTAGGGATTCAAATTTTAAATGAGGAAGATGAGTTTAAATTTGATTTTGACATATTAGATGCAACCAAGCTATGGCCAGAAGAAGAGGTTCCAGTTAAGATAATAGGAAAAATGACCTTAACGAGAAATGTTGATAACTTCTTTGCAGAAACGGAACAAGTTGCCTTTCATCCAGGCAATGTTGTCCCGGGTATTGATTTTACGAATGATCCGCTGTTACAAGCTAGGCTTTTTTCGTATATAGATACACAGTTAATCCGACTTGGCGGTCCAAACTTTCATGAGCTTCCAATCAACAGACCAATCCGCCAGTTCTATAATAATCAACGAGATGGATATGGCAGAAAGACGATTAATGTCGGTCGGGTAAATTTTCATCGTAATTCATTAGCTGGCAATACGCCATCACCGGTTCCTCCTGAGGAAGGGGGATATGCGCATTATGAGGAGAAGGTCGAAGGAAGAAAAATTCGTGCAAGAAGTACTAGCTTTACGGACCACTTCTCTCAGGCTACTATGTTTTGGAATAGTATGAGTGACCCTGAGAAAAAGCATATTATTGACGCATTTAGCTTTGAGCTTGGGAAGGTGAAAAGTATATCTGTAAGGCAACAGAATGTGGATCTATTTGCAAATGTGAATCTGGAAATGGCGCGAATTATTGCTAAAAATATTGGTGTAAAAGAGCCTGTTAGCGGTGGGTCAACAGTTACTAAGTCGTCTCCTGCATTAAGTCAATTAAATACGGTAAAGAGTGCGAGAACACGAAAGGTAGCAGTTATTATAACGAACGGGTTTAATGGGCCTTTCGTGAAAGCAGTTCTTGATAGTTGGAGAACAGAAGGACTAGTTCCTGAAATCATTAGTGAAGATCTTGGGCCAGTTCATGGAACAAATGGAGTTATTCTTAATGCTACACAAAATGTATATACTGCTGATTCGGTGCTGTATGATGCTGTGTACATGGTAAGAGGTAGTAGCAAGGATATGGAATTCAATCGTAAAGTGGCACATTTTCTTGATGAAGCATTTCGACATAAGAAGACACTTGGAGCAACTGGGGAAGGAAGACAGTGGTTGGAACTGAATCAATATACGAATAAATCTGGAGTTATTTCTAGTGATAATGCTTCAGAATTTGCCAAACAATTTGTAGAAGCTGTCCGTCAGCATCGTCACTGGTATCGGTAAGTGAAAAAGGGGAAATACGTGCGAATAATACAATAGGCAATTGGAAGGGGATTGAAATATAAATTAATTTAGTGTCTGCATCTAAGCGCTTGGAAATATCCAGGCGCTTTTTAAATTTGAAGATAGTAGTGCATATGTATAATTTTTAGTTATCATTTTATATACAAATATAGTATTATTTCTTATCGAAAAATACAGCTATACTGAATACAGGGGGTGTTCAGTATGGAGTATATTATCATCTTTTTTACAGGTATTATTTCCACTACATTAGGTACTATAGCGGGTGGTGGTGGATTAATTAGTCTACCAACAATGTTAGTCTTAGGTATTCCAGTTCATTCTGCAATAGGAGCAAATAAGGTTTCAAATACGGTTAGTTCTTTTTCTAGTTTTATTCACTTGTTAAGACAAAAGAAAATAAATATGAAAGAATGCTATTGGATGATTCCGATTAGTCTACTAGGAGGATGGAGTGGAGGCTATATAGCGTCATTGATCTCTGCTGATTATCTATACATCATCGCAGTAATATTACTCTTGTTTGCTTTTGTTACATCACTGATTGGAAAACGGGATTTTACTGGTGAGAATGAACTAAGACCATCTAAAATAAGCATTCCTGGTCTATATAGTATTGGGATATATGATGGGTTATTCGGTCCTGGTCAAGGGACGCTGATGTTTTATCTGTTTGGATATTTGAAGGTGGATTATATCCGGGCTGTAGCCTATGTGAGGCTTGCTACGTTTTCGAGCTGTATAGGTGCAGCTATCATGTATATCTCTGCGGGGAAAATTATCTGGGGGTTAACGATTACTTTACTTTGTGGATCCGTTATAGGGGCACAGATTGGTGTACGGCTTGCTGAAAAGTTAAATCCTGTCTATATCAAACCAATATTAAGAGCTGTGACTTTAGCAATTATTATTCAAGTAGTTGTGGAGAACATGCGGTAAAGTAAAAGATTAGTTCATGGTATCTTAGTACAGATTTAATCAACCTCAAGACGGTTTTAAAAGGAGTAAATAGCATTATAATTAACACTAAGCGGTAGCAGTAAATAAAATTGTTTTATTTAAACCATTGATGGAGGGATAATCATGCATAAAGGTGGAAAACCAATTGGTTATTGGTTAAGAGAAGCAGATAAATCGATTTCAGCTATGGTTAACCAAAAATTAGAAAAATACAACGTAACAAGATCTCACTGGCAGGTGTTAAATACAGTATATGAAAGGGACAGAATCTCAAAAGAGGATTTACTAAATTTATTAAGTCATTTTATTGATGATTCTATGCTTAACGAAATTATTACCCATTTTATTCGGCAAAATTGGGTTATCGAATTGAATGCTCCAGAGACTTTAATTTCAATGACGAAAGAAGGAAAGGAAGTTTTTCATGATATTTTTTCCACACAACAAAAAACTAGAATGCAATTATTTGAGGGGGTTTCAGAAGAGGAATATGAAATAACTATCAACGTACTCAAAAGGATAATTGAGAATGCTAAACGTTAATAAAAACATTATCCCCTTTTACCATTATGCACCTTGATTTAAATAAGAATGGACAAAAAGGGGGTGGGACAGACAAGCAATTAATTGTTCGTCTTTAAATAACATTGTTTAGTTATGTCCCTTCCACTTCGTGAGTTGTTTTTCTAGCAAGAAATGTATTATGAATCTATAATCCTATTTCTACATTTTCAACTGGTATATGAATCGTTAATCTAAGTAGGGCATGAATTGGATTATAGCGTAAAGAGTCCACACTTTTTGGTGCACCACCTCAACAGTGAAAGTGAAATTTTATCCTTTGGTACGCACAATCCTTTAGTGTGGACTTTTTTTCGCTTATGTTAATGTTAAACCTTTATTTTTCAAATACTACACGACCATCAACCATTGTAAAAATAACAGAGGCATCTTTTATTTCCTCTGCAGGTATGGAAAATAAATCTCGATCTAACACAATGATGTCCGCCAATTTACCAGCTTCAATTGTACCTAGCTCCTGTTCGCGAAACGATCCGTATGCAGGGGCATAAGTATATGCCTTTAATGCCTCATCCAATGTAATTGTCTCATCTGGATGCCATATCACTTGTTCATCGTCCAAGCGGGTGACAGCACGATATATAGCAGAGAGAGGATTTAAGCCAACTACCGGATAGTCACTTCCGTATACCAAAGTGGCACCATTGTCCTGAAGCGTTTTCTGAAGCATATATCGCTGCATCCGTTCTTCTCCAATTAGATCCTGGAAGACTTCGTAGGATGAACCATTAATATGCTCTGGTTGAATAGAAGCTAATACTCCTAATTCATTAAATCGGGGTATATCTTCCTCTAGAATCATTTCGATATGCTCAATGGAGTGTCTGGAATCTCTCTTCCCATTTTGTTTCTCTGCCTCTTCAAATGTGTCTAAAGCAAGTCTTACCGCCTTATCACCTATACAATGGAAGCGAACTCTGAATTTTTCCTTATCGGCTTCTAGCGTCCATTTTTTTATTAGTTCCTCGGGATACACTGTTCCACCAATGGTTTCTGTTTTATTTGTGTAAGGCTTTTCTAAATAAGCTGTGTAGCTAGTTATCACGCCATCGATAAATTGTTTAAAACCAGTAAACTGCACCATGTTGGAGTGATATGCTGCTCGTAGGCGTTTTGCTTCTTCGATGTTGCCATTTAACGGTGCAACGAAGTGAATCCTGGCAGTCAGTTTATTCCTTTGTTCAAAATCTGCATATATCTCAGCTTCTTCCGTGCTCATTTCAGGGAGCCTGAGAAGGTCATGGGCCGATGTAATACCATATTGATTGGCTTCCTTTAAAAATTGTTCAAGTAATTGCTCTTTATAAGCTAAATCCATTGGCATAGCTTTAGTTGCTAGACCAACAGCGTGCTCTAATAATAACCCTGTTGGCTCACCATTTTCGTCTTTTATGACCTCGCCAAAATCAGGGTTGACAGTATCACGAGTAATATCTGCCAATTGAAGCATTGCACTGTTTACCCAAGCACTATGAAATTCTGCTTGATATAGCAGTACAGGTCTATCAGAAACTACCTCATCTAGATAACTTCTATGTACTTCCTCTTTTTCTATCCAAGTATTATCATCCCAGCCACTACCAAGAATAAAAGGGACTTCAGGATGCTCATCAGCATATTTTTGAACTAAATGGGCTACCTCTATAGCAGACTTTGCATTCGTTAGATTAACACTATTGGACAACATACTTCCTAATAATAAATGAATATGAAAGTCATGGAAGCCAGGCATGATGAGTTTATCGCCAAATTCATAGACGGTACAATTTGTATTTTTATATTGGTCAATGGCATCCTTATTTACTACATCAATAATCTTATTTTGTGCGATTAGAATAGCTGCTGGTACAGGCTCTGTTGAGGTGCCTGTAAAAATTCTGTTACCCGTGATAATGATTTCAGGTGAATGTGTCATATTTTTCTATTCTCCTTTAAATGGATTCCTTCCACGTATCATTTTAACATTTTATTTGAACTTGTAAATCTGCTCATTTAAGCATTGGAAACAGGTATTAACCTAAGTTCTGTCTCTCTCAAAACCCAAAAATCGAGTGCCTCGGAAGGTGAGTTTTCCCTGATCATAATTAGCAATTTGAGAATAATCCCTAGCTGTGATGTAAAACTCTTGGCGATCTCCACTCTCAAATTCAAATGTTGCATAATAAGAGGTGCTAGAGTGATGATGGTGGTCGTTTGAATGAGGTATGTGCGTGACATTGGTTCGTTTGCTTGTTAGTAGCAAATACAGTTAATGTAGGAGAATTCTCGTTTTTTCTCCACTGGGATATTCCCTTAACAGCAGTCATCAAGAATGCTCCGATAACAATAATGAAAATAATAGTAAAAAATATCGGAAAGAAATCAAACGTATTCAAATCTGAATCGAATGAATAATTCATTTCAATACCCCCGATTAAAAGAAGTTATAAATAAAATACGTTTCTATAAAGGAAAAGTTTCAGCCTACTTGAAGGGGAAAGAAGCTATGGAATCTTGGGTGAATTATACCAATGAATATGTAGCTTTCTAAATTCATGATTATGTTTCAAAGGGTAAGAATAAAGCTTGATAGGATATTGGGAGGTATTGGAATGATTGAGGAATTAAATGTTGTCGAGATATTACTGCGTACAACATTCTCTTTTATTGTCTTGCTACTGATGGCACGATTAATGGGGAGAAAACAGCTTAGCCAGTTAACTTTCTTTAATTATATCACTGGTATTACACTGGGCTCTATTGCTGCCGAAATTGCCAGTAAGACACATACAGTTTTTCTGAATGGGTTAACTAGTATCATTTGGTGGTCATTATTAACGATACTCATCAGTTATATTGGTATGAAGTCTGCAAGAGCAAGAGTTCTTTTAGATGGAGAGCCTGTAGTGGTAATAAAGGAGGGAAAAATATTAGAGAATGAATTACGCAAGCTACATTTAAATATGGATGACTTAAGCATGTTATTACGGGAAAAGGATGTTTTTTCAACACAGGAAGTTGAATTTGCCGTATTTGAGCCACATGGAGAACTTAGTATTATGCTAAAGGAAGAAAAACAGCCAGTTACGAGGCAGGACCAGAAATTATTTACGGTAAAGCCAAAATTTATTCCAATGGAGGTAGTGGTGGATGGGAAGGTGGTTCAGAAGAACTTACAAGAAGCTGGTCTGTCTCTAGATTGGCTAAGAAATCAATTAACAGCTTCAAATATTGATTTAAGCGATGTATTTTATATAGAGCTTCAAAAAGATGGTTCATTATACATTGACCTAAGAAACGACAATTTAAGAAATAACTAGAGCATACCAGCCAGCTAGAGAATTCAACAAATTCATCTGTCTGGTATGCTATTTTTCTTATGGTCGATTACCAACCACGATTTTGCATTCTATCCTCTTGGCTAAGCTTGGAAATTTCTATCCCTTTCATTGGACTTCCTAGCTCTTTAGATAGTTTACCAATTAGATCATAATCCTTGTAGTTAGCCGTCGCCTGAACAATAGACCTTGCGAATTTTTCAGGGTTTTCCGATTTGAAGATACCTGAACCAACAAAAACACCGTCAGCACCTAGCTCCATCATTAAGGCAGCATCTGCTGGGGTTGCTACCCCTCCTGCAGCATAATTCATGACTGGTAAGCTTCCATGTTCTTTAATTTGTTTTAAGATTTCAAATGGTGCACCTAATATTTTTGCTTCTGTCATTAACTCATCCTCATTCATATGGATAAGCTTGCGAACCTGTGCCTGCACCTTTCGCATATGTCTCACAGCTTCAACTATGTTACCTGTACCAGGTTCCCCTTTGGTTCGAAGCATGGTCGCTCCCTCACCAATTCTTCTTGCTGCTTCACCAAGGTCACGACATCCGCAAACAAATGGTACCGTAAAATCGCTTTTTAAAATGTGGAATTCCTCGTCAGCTGGTGTTAGTACTTCACTTTCGTCAATATAGTCAATTCCGATTGCTTCTAGTACTTTTGCTTCTACGATATGACCTATCCGGGCTTTTGCCATAACGGGGATTTTAACTGCATCGATAACCTCTTCAATGATACGTGGATCTGCCATTCTAGCAACACCACCCGCTGCACGGATGTCAGAAGGAACACGTTCAAGAGCCATAACAGCTACCGCACCAGATGCTTCAGCTATTTTGGCTTGTTCTGCGTTAACAACGTCCATAATAACGCCACCTAATGGCATTTGTAGTTTTTCTTGTTTATTACTTAATAGCTTTCCCATATGAAACACTCCAATCATATTGATTTTGCAATATGGAATTTTATTTTATTATAGATAGTAATTGGCATGGCTAAAAGTATCAGATTTATAAATCTTAATGATGCCAGATAGGGGGAGTAGCGATGGATATGTTGGCTTGTCATTTAAATCGAGAAGAGAAAATACCTTTATATGAGCAGTTGTACACCTATATAAAGCGGGAGATTATGAAGGGGCGTATTCCATTTCAAACAAAGCTCCCATCAAAGCGGAGACTTGCTGAGTTTCTAAAGATCAGCCAAAACACCGTTGAGCAAGCATATGATCAGTTAGTTGCAGAAGGGTATGTACAGGGAATAGCAAGAAAGGGATATTTTGTACTAGCATATGAGGATTTGGAATATATTCAACCGGCTAAGCCAATACAAACAGATAATAAAGAAATAAAGCATTCCTTCCGATACGATTTTCACCCAAGTCGCATCGATACAGAGAATTTTCCATTTTCTAAATGGAGGAGGCATGCTAAAAATGTTATGGATAGAGGAAACCAATCCTTACTTCTATTAGGGGAACGACAAGGGGAGTATGAACTTAGAAAAGAGATTGCTAATTATATTTATCAGGCAAGGGGAGTACAATGCTCTCCAGATGACATCCTTCTCGGTGCAGGAATCGAAACATTACTACAGCAGCTTATATTAATGCTTGGGCATAAAATGGTATATGGTGTGGAGGATCCAGGCTATCATGTTATCTCGCATATTCTAAAAAAGTTTTCCAATCCAGTCTTACCCTTAAAGGTAGACAATAGAGGTGTCATATTAGATTCTCTTGATAAAACAGGAATTAATGTTGTTTATGTGACACCATCCCACCACTTTCCATATGGTTCGGTGCTCTCGGCAAATAGAAGAATTAAACTATTAAACTGGGCTAGTGGTAAAGAGGAACGCTATATTATAGAGGACGACTATGATAGTGAATTTCGGTATAGCGGAAAGTCAATCCCCTCTCTACAAAGTATGGATCAAGGTGGAAAGGTTATTTATCTTGGTACATTTTCGAAATCTTTAATCCCTTCCATTCGAATAAGCTATATGGTCCTTCCGAAACAACTACTAGAGCGTTATCAGGAAGAATTCTCCTTCTTCCAATGCACTGTATCGCGAATTGACCAGCATATTTTAGCTCGATTTATGCAAGAGGGAGACTTTGAAAAACATTTGAATCGGATGCGAAAGGTTTATCGAAGGAAAATGGAAAAAACGCTAGAAATATTACGTGCGTTTCAGAGTAAAATTAAAATCGTTAGCGATATATCGGGATTTCATGTGATTATGGAAGTGAGAAATGGGATGAATGAGGAAGAACTAGTTCAGAGAGCGGAGCATGCTAATATTTTGATTTATCCACTCTCTACCTATTCCATTGAAAAGCATGATGAACAACAACCGCGGATAATATTAGGGTTTGCTGGGATACCAGAAGCAGAATTAGAAGAGGCAATAGGAAGCTTATTATCATGCTGGGAGATATATTAAGCAATGTGTGAAGGCATTTTGAAAAGCATAAAAGAATGTCTGGCATTTCTAAAACATAACTGGATAGTGAAGAATCATGGCATCCGATATAGCATCTGCCATTTGCCGTGCTTCTTTTTCAATCGCATCATATACTTGTATGTCCTTTTGATAGTCTTTATTAATCATATAGATTGCTTCCTGTTTTGTTAAGTCTAGATGCGTGTAAAACATATCCTTAACCGCTTTTTCTGTTAAAAAAGGATTGACAGTACTTAAGAATTTTGCGATTTCATCTGCATTTCTATACCATTTTTTCTCTGCTTCTTGAGCGGCAGTAGTATTTCCGGCTTTTGCTGCTTTAACAAGATCTGCTGCGATTAATAAATGTTCCTTTATCAAATTTCCATAGGTAGCTGCAACTGTGTCACCATATAATCGACGAATCATATTCCCCATATCTGTTGCATTTTTTAAAAGTCGGGTAAGAACTTCATTCAGGTCGGGAAGGTCAAATGTGATGCTAATGATTGCCATTCTCGTCCAAGCAACATGCTCCTCCCATAGGCTTCTCATATCATTTCGATAATCAACCTCTCTTTGGGAAATACAATGAGCCGCTTGCTTCATCTGTTGCATTGGAGATACAGTGGGAGCCATGTAAGACTGTGCAATAGGCCAATAATTAGGAATAATCGGTGGAGGTGCCGAAGAGACTCTTTCAGCTATTGATGGGAAATCTTGTGCAAATATCCAATAATCATTTTCCGGCTGAACCATATAGCGAAGATAGTAAACCATATTCTTTTACACTCCTAATGAATACAAATTTGCTACATACTATTCATAGAAGCTTCTATAGGTGTTTGTGCACAATAAAAAGAAAAATCACAAGACATTATTTATATGCCCTGTGATTTTCACATTTTAGATAGTCTTCAATAATAACTTTTTTAACAAGGGGGCAAAATGTGCAGGAAGTTCAGCTACACTAGGGATCATGAGACGTTCTCTACCGTATATGTTTTGCATGGTTTGGTCTTCTCTCTCTTCGATTTCCCCATTTGCTAAAAACATACCAATTACTTCTATACCTTTTTTTCGTACCTCAGAAACGGCAAGGGTAGTATCAACAATGCCGTTTTGATCATAATTAGCAGCAGCCGGCTCTCCATCGGAAAAGACTAACAAGAATTTATTTTTTTCTCGCCGTTCTAATAGCTCTTTCGCCATTACGCGAATACTAAACCCATCGCGATTATCCTCTTCAGGTTCTAGTTGCATTATTTTTGGGCCATTCTGATGGTAAAACGAGTCAGAAAAGGAATGAATCCGGTGAAAATAATTTGGTTGATAGTCTTCTTTGACCTCGTTTGCATCCTCCCAAAAGCCTACAATAGAGTGGGGAATTTTCAAGTGTTTTAGAACCTCATGAAAAAGAACGATACCTCTTTTAGTTTCCTTCATTTTATTATGCATGGAAGCAGAACAATCTACTAGTAAGCTAAATACTGCATCTAACTCGTTGGAATCAGTATTCTTTTTATAAAAAATTCTAGGATTCTCATCTACTACAATTGGTAAAAGCTTCTTGGATAATCTACCAAAAACAAGATCCTTTCTTGGCTGATTTTTCTTATGTTCAATCGTCTTCTCTATTGTTTTTGCAAGCTTACGCTTATAGGGAGCAATATCCTTTACAAATGCTTGATATGCTTCAATATCTTCACGAGAAGGTGGCATTGCCATTTTATCTAGCTTGACTGCAGCTTTATTTTCTTCGCCATACTCATCAGTGCCATTTCCACCACGCGAGGAGGGTTCTTTTTCTAATGCCTCCATTTGAGAGTAATCGTTCTGTTTGCTCTGCCCTGAGGCACCTTGAATCGCAGCAGCAGCTTGATCACCATCCTCTGTTTCACGAGCGCCTCCCCCTAATATACTTGTTTTGGTACCTTGCTCTAATTCGAATTGTAAGAAGTTTTGCTTGCGATTTTCATTTTTATTTTCCCGATGCCAAGTGGAAAATTCCTGGTCAAAATACTCACTATTTTCCTGATCCACTTCCTCAAAATCACAATTAGCTAATGGGTCTGTACGGGTTAGCTCGTCAAATAGGGTGTTTTTCTCATAACGGTCTATATGACTAATTGGAAAGATAAAGTATTCATTCAAGGTGTCTTCGTAATCAGTTGCTTTGAAAACGATATGCTCCGTAATCTTAGTAATATCCGCAGTATTTTGTGCTTCAAAGACATTATATAAATATGGTTTTATTTCCTCTAATTTTTGCAGTTGTTCTACCCTTGCCTTTGGAAAAGAAGGGTCAGGTGTTTCTGAAACCAATTGCAGATAAATTAAACAGAACAGTTCGTCCAACGGAAAGCTTCTGGTAGCATTCACATTTAACTGTGTTTCAAAAAAATGTTGATACGTGCTTCTACGAACAGCAAATGCCTTCCTTGTTCCGGGTCGTTCATGTTTAATCAGTTCTTCTAAACGGAGATCCTCTAATAAGGCGAATAGTTGATAAGCAAATTTTGGAATTCTTGTTTCCTGTATTTCATTTACATAGGACTTCATTTCAGGGATAGTAGAGTACCTTAATGTCCCAATAGCCCGTAGAAAAACATCTGTTTTTAATCCAGATGTTTTAACGGTCTCAGGCGTATTATCCCAAAATCTGCTAGCAGTAAGCTTCATATCAATTAAATCGATAAAGGAGCCATAATTATATTCAAATTTAAGATTGGTATCACCGGATAAAACGGAAGCAAGATCCTGTAATTGTAGAAATACATCTGTGTCTATCCTTGCATCATTAAAACGGTGCATGTAACATTCTCCTATCTTGATCGAGAGGAAGTTTTAACCTCCTATTGTCTTACTTATCCATTACTGATTTTCGAATAGCAATTTTTAAAATAGTGTATCTGCTAAATTTTTGACAAATTCTTTTTCTCTGTCCTCATCTAGCTTATCTACAATCGCCCGTATGATTGCTCGTTTAGGTGGAATGACCACGCTTAGGTCACAGGCATCTAGTAAAGCCCGTATAGAGGCAGCATCCTCAGACAGCTTCCCCTGTGAGACAGCTTGTATTAAATCAGATGATAGTCTAACGAATAAATCAATCGTTGCATCATTAGTAAGCTTCGTACTGGAATGTATTAATTTCTTTAGCTGCTCTCCTTCTATATACGGTATCTCTAATACTATAAAACGATTTTTTAATGCCTCATTTAGTGGGACAGTACCTATATAACCCTCATTTATAGCCGCGATGACACCAAATCCTTCCTTTGCAGTAACCACTTCATTTGTAAAAGGATTTGTGATTGTTCTTCGATAATCAAGAACACCATTAATTAGTGGTAATGTCTCTGGTTTTGCCATATTGACCTCATCAATATAAAGAAAGGTTCCAGTTGTCATAGCGTTAATCACTGGCCCTGGAATAAACTCGATGATTTGCTTTTCCTGCTGATAGGTTAACGTTTTAAAACCTAAGAGACTTTCTGCATCTAAATCTACAGAACAGTTCACACTAAACATAGGCTGTTTAAATAGATTGGATAAGGTTTCTGCAAACTTTGTTTTGCCTGCTCCGGTAGGACCCTTGAGCAGAATATTTTTACCCATGCTTAAAGCAGTAATTGCATCTATTAATAAATCGATATTGGGTGGCATATACCCACCTTGACGAATAAGTTCTTTAAATGTATTGGTTTGGTTTTTATTTTCCGTTAATAAGTGCTGTATATTTTCCGGTAAGTCATAGTTTATATTCATGTTGTCGTTAACTCCTTTCCATGACATTGTAAGCTTTTTTCTCAGGAATCACAAAGGGTAAGCTATCAGTGTGGTCAGGCTAATCGTATGGAATGAATATATTTTGGATAATTAAAGGAGATTATGATTATGAGATGCTTCTCATTTTTACTTGTAATAGTCTTGTTATTTCTCTTGGAACTAGAAATTGTAGCTGATGAGATGATAGCTAAGCATGATTTTAACGTTCATCATGTTTTACTACCGAGTAGATACTCTACGCCAAGAACGACGCCGATTACCCATATAATGATCCACTCTATTAGTAATCTTGTGTCAAAACCAGAATCTCCTTATGAAATAAATGATATTCGTCTCTTATTAATGGAACATGGTGTCTCCGCACACTATGTTATAGATCGTAAAGGTAAGGTATTTCAACTGGTTCAAGAAAATCGTGTTGCTTTTCATGCCGGAAGAAACGATCTTCCAAATGCACCTTTCTTTGACCATCGTATGAATGATTATTCCATAGGAATTGAGCTCATGGGAATTGGAACAAAGGAGGAAATGGTACCTATAGTTTCTGAGAAATTATATAATCAATTAGATACCTCGCTGATTGGATTTACAAAAGAACAATATTTATCCCTTTCTAATTTGTTGGCGTATTTATATAAACGCTATCCGACTATCAAAAAAAGTAGGTACCATGTTATTGGACATGAGGATTACGCTCCAAATAGAAAAAGCGATCCGGGTAGGCTTTTTAATTGGTCTGATGTTGGCTTATAGGGTTTTTGTAGAGATTGTATTTAAGCGGAATATAAACTTTGTTCCATATAATTGGATTAGTGTATAATTCACCTATATATGAAAGTAAATAAAGAAAGTAAACGTATGAGAGAAGTTTGTTGCTAACTTGTATTAAATCTCATATAAGGATGGTGTTCCTGATGTATATTACAATCCCAGAACTAGCTGAATATTTATCCATGAATGAGGCGAAGGTTAGAGCTTTCGTATTACAAGGTAGAATTCGAGCTATCCATGATGGGGAGCAGTATTTAATAAATAAGAATCAATTTACAACGCATTTCGAACAGGTTGAAAAATATAGATTAATGATTCAGGAATATTTGAATGAGCCTATTCCTGAAGATATCGATGTAAAAGACGAAGATTAGGAGATATCAAATGTCACATTTTGGAAAAAATGGTAATGTTGAACGTAACCATGCAGTCAAATTTGAAGTGAAGGAACACGGAGAGCTTTTACCGTTTTTATTACAACAAATGAATAACCGTAGTCGAAATTCGATTAAATCAATGCTAACTAGAGGACAAGTGAAGGTGGATGATCATATCGAAACAAAGCATAATTATCCTCTTCTTCCTGGTCAAATAGTAAGTGTGTTAAAAAATAAGGCAGCTATTCAAGAAAACACATTTATTGGGTTGAACATACTTTATGAGGATGAAGCA
This sequence comes from Ornithinibacillus bavariensis, assembly GCF_050433565.1. Classification (NCBI taxonomy): domain Bacteria; kingdom Bacillati; phylum Bacillota; class Bacilli; order Caryophanales; family Bacillaceae; genus Ornithinibacillus; species Ornithinibacillus bavariensis. The sequence goes on along the minus strand of NZ_JBNPWZ010000012.1, from coordinate 76,180 downwards.
ATAATCATTATTAATAAAGATGCGGGACTACTCTCTATGGCAACAGAAAAAGAAAAAAGAAGAACAGCATATCATCAATTAATGGATCATGTGAAAAGAGAAAATCCCAGGAACCGAGTCTTTATTGTCCATCGGCTAGATAAAGAAACTTCTGGAGTTATGATGTTTGCCAAAAGTGAGAAAGTGAAACGAAAGCTTCAAGAGAACTGGAAGATACTTGTGAAGGAAAGGACATATGTCGCCCTGGTAGAAGGAAAAGTGAAGCAAACTGAAGGTACAATTAAATCAAGATTAAAAGAAAGTAAGACACATAAAATGTATTCCATTCAAGACGGCGATGGACAGCTTGCTATTACGCATTATCGCAGGGTTCAGGCTAATTCATTATTCTCTCTTTTAGAAGTGAAGCTAGATACTGGAAGGAAAAATCAAATTCGTGTACATATGAGTGATCTTGGGCATCCTATAGTTGGTGACAAGAAATATGGAGCGAAGTCGAATGATATCGGAAGACTTGGTCTGCATGCAAAAGTATTATCCTTCTTACATCCTGTAACTGGCCAGTTAATGTTATTCCGTGCGGATGTACCGAAATCCTTTTTGGTAAAGAGTAAGTAAATGGTTTCGTAGAGTAATGAATGAATTTGTGAATGATTCGATGGCAGTTTTACTACTTACAGGGCACCGCTAATTAAAGCGGTGCCTTTTCAATTACTCTTCCAAATTGACCGACAGTCGTTTCAGCGTATTTTAATGAATTAATAATAGCTTCTTCGGTCGCCTCTACTACTGCTTGAAACAGCTGACTCATGGCTTTATGGTCGTCACGTAAATAAGCGATTGTCTCTAGATGAGAGTTCGCATTGTGCGAATATTGATTGGCCGTGGAAAATGCAATAGCAATATCGCCACTTCCATTATCCATATGGCTGCCGACACGACCAAGTCCAGCTGCAGTTCGTTTTGCAAGGCGCTTTAACTGCCTATCGTAAACAGGAGCATCAGTCGCAATAATCATCATGATAGAACCATCGGTACTGTTAGGGTTTTTTTTCTTTGGAAAGTTAGCGAATAGAGCATCCTCACCTTTACCAAAATTGCTAAGGACAAGGCAGCCAACCGTATATTTCTCATTTGCAGAAGTTACAATTCTAGAGGCGGTTCCTATTCCACCTTTATACCCAAAGCAAATCATTCCCTTACCTGCACCTATAGCACCTTGCTCTACTTGGCGATTACTGGCATTTTTAATAGCTTCGATAGCATGTTCCGGTCTCACTGCTTGTAAGCGCATTGAATTTAAGTAGCCGTCATTACACTCGCCCACTACTACATTTAATGTTCCAGCTGCATCACCAATTTCTTTATTTTGCTCCATCATGTAGGTAACCGTACCTTCAACAACAGGTCCTATACTTAATGTATTAGACAGCATAATAGGTGACTCCAAAAGCCCAAGTTCTTCAATCTGAATAAGTCCAGTAGTTTTTCCAAATCCATTAATTACATGGCAGGCAGCATGAACCTTTTCATAGAATAGATTACCAGGGTGGGGTAGGATTGCAGTAACACCTGTGCAGATAGTTTCTTCATCATTTATTTTCTCATATAATGTTTTATGTCCAACTAACACACCTTCGACATCGGTAATACAATTCTTTCTTCCCTTTTGCAAGACCATCCTCGATTTCTCCTTTATCTCAAATTTATTAACTATAGTATGTACAAAAATTTACTCATAATCTACTGTATGATAAAAAATGTAATCCTTCATTTACATGGATTCATTTCTTCTATTTCATACAAATGGTAAAATAGTTCTCAGACATGTAAACTTAAGATAAGGATAAATATAGGAGAGACGAGAATGAAACCACTTTTATATCAATTTTTGGCTATGGCAGTACTATGGATAGGATTAATATTTTTCTATGATGAAATGAATAATTTAAGTAGATTCATTTTTTATTTAGTGACTTCTTGGGTATTATTATTGCTTGTTTTACTTGTTAAACAAGTAATTCGTAATCGAAGAGCGTCTAAGTAAATCCATTTGTATTAGATTTTTTTAAGTTAAGGAAGGGCAAACATATGCTAACAATCGAAAATTTATCCAAATCTTATGGGGATAAAATTTTATTTCAAGATATAAATAATACGATTACCGATAATGAACGAATCGGATTGATCGGAGTTAATGGTACAGGAAAATCAAGCTTTCTAAAGGTAATTGCTGGAATAGATTCGCCTGATACGGGAGTAATCCAAGCTCCAAAGGATTATCAGATTGAATATTTAGCACAGGATCCAGATTTAGATCCAACTTTGTCAGTGATCGATCAAATTTATTATGGTGATGCAACGATCATGAAGCTCATGCGCGAATACGAAGGAGCTTTACAAAGGCTACAGCAGGATCCTGATAATCCTCAGCTACAGCAAATATTATTAAAGCTACAACAAAAAATGGATGAAGAAGAGGCGTGGGAAGCTAATACACAGGCCAAGACTATTTTAACAAAGCTGGGAATTACGGAATTTAATAAACGAATTACAGAGCTATCTGGTGGGCAGAGAAAACGTGTCGCAATAGCAAAGGCCTTAATCCAGCCAGCAGACTTATTAATTCTTGATGAGCCTACAAACCATCTAGATAATGAAACAGTAGAATGGTTGGAAAAGTACTTACAAACCTTTAAAGGGTCAATATTACTAGTTACACATGATCGCTATTTTTTAAATCGAGTGACAAACAAAATATATGAGTTAGATAAGGGAAGCCTTTATGTTTATGAGGGTAATTATGAGGTTTTTCTTGAGAAAAAAGCAGAGCGTGAAGAAATAGAGAGAAGTAATCAGCAAAAGCATGCGAACTTATTGAAAAAGGAATTAGCTTGGTTAAGGGCTGGTGTAAAAGCAAGGACAACAAAACAAAAAGCAAGAATTGACCGTGTGCATGAATTGAAGGAGAAAAACTTTCATACAGAAAATAAAAATATTGAACTTCAGGTAGGCTCGCAGCGATTAGGGAAAAATGTCTTGGAGTTAGTTGAAGTGCATAAGTCGATGGAAGGGCGAAAGTTAATTCATAATTTTAGCCATCTAATCCTTCCAGGAGATCGAATTGGAATCATTGGACCTAATGGTACAGGGAAGACGACATTATTAAATTTGATGGCTAAGCGTATTACCCCAGATCGTGGTGAAGTCATTACTGGTGAAACTGTTAAAATTGGTTATTATACACAGGGTGATGAAGAATTAGATGGTAGTATGCGTGTTGTTGACTTTATTAAAGAGGTTGCTGAGGTAATTCACACAAAGGATGGCGATGTGATTACTGCAGAGCAAATGCTAGAACGTTTCCTGTTTACCCGCCCAGAACAATATAATTATATACGGAAGCTTTCAGGTGGAGAGCGTAGACGCTTATATTTGCTAAAGATACTGATGACAGAACCAAATGTTCTATTTCTTGATGAACCGACGAATGATTTGGATATTCAGACATTAACAGTATTAGAAGCGTATTTAGATAATTTTCCAGGTGTTGTCATTACAGTTTCCCATGACCGCTATTTTTTAGATCGTGTAGCTGAGAAGCTTTTTGTTTTTACAGGAGAAGGAAATATACAATTATTTTTTGGGAATTATAGTGAATACTATGAGAAATATCAGCTAACCCAAAAGCAGGAGCTAAGCACGAAAAAAGCAGTACCTATCACAAAACAGTCTCAACAGAAAAAGAAGCTCTCGTACATGGAACAGAAAGAATGGAATGAAATTGAGGATCAGATAACCGCATTAGAGGAGAAAATGAATGCGATAGAAGCGGGGATTGTAGAGGCTGGAAGTGATGCGGAAAAGGTTCAATCCTTATTCACTGACCAACAAAAGGTTCAAGCTGAGCTCGATGCTAAGATGGAACGTTGGGAGGAGCTTTCTCTATTAATTGAGGAATTAGAAAATAAAGGATAAAGCAAGGATAGGTATTTCAACTATCCTTCTTTTTGTTAAAGGGATGAGTACTATGATGAAGAAAATATATAGTGATGTTATACAATTCCGTGGCTCACATTATGATTTTGGTTATATGCAAGGAAAATTGTTAAAAGGCTCCTTAACACTTGAAAATAGGGCAAGAATTTGGAAAATTAGGAGACCACATTTTGTCATTGAGGAGCAAGAGGTGAAGAATGCTATCCTCCCTTTTGCTTCAGGAATTTGGGAAGAGCTGTTAGGTCTAGCAGATGCACTCGAGTGGAATATGCAAGATGTACTAAGGGAATTTGGTGGTTATCGGTTACATTATATGCGAAGCGGTTGTTCTATTTTTACGGATACGGATTATATGGTTCGGAACTATGATTACCATCCCAAAACATATGAAGGGAGATATATGGTCTATCAGCCAAGCGACCAAGGTTATGCTACTATTGGGCCTTCTCAACGAATAACTGGAAGAATGGATGGTATGAATGAAAAGGGCTTAGCAATGGGGTACAACTTTATGCACCGGAAAAAGCCTGGTGATGGATTTATATGCAATATGATTGGAAGAATGGTTTTGGAAAACTGTGCTACTGTACAAGATGCTGTAGAAATGTTAAAGGAAATTCCCCATCGACATTCCTTTAGCTATATTATAGTAGATCAGTCCGGCGAGACATTTATTGTCGAAGCAACACCTCGAAGTGTTGAGGTTAGGAAAGATAATATGTGTACGAATCATTTTGAAATATTAACCCATGAGAATCGTCATCATCTAGCAGATTCATTTAAACGAATGGAGGCTATGGAAGGGCATAAGCGAAATATAACAGATGCTTATCAAGCTTTTCGTATGATGAATGATTCTGATAAAGGTGTATTCTCCGAGCAATATAAGAATTGGTCAGGAACCATTCATACATCTGTTTATTTCCCGAAGGAATTAAAGGCATGGTTTGCAATAGGTGGGGATCGTGAGCCAGTCGTATTTGATTTTAATAAGTGGCTGGAAGGAAAAATGTTTATGGAAAAGAAAGTTTTAGGGGAAGTGAATACCGATTTACCTTTTGTGCATATGGATAAGAATGTTCGGTAATGTATAAATCCATGTTTAATTCGTGGTTTGTATACATAAGATAAAGATGGTGATTCTATTTTCTTAGGAGGCATTTCTGTGAAGCTATTTCAGGTAAGAAAGGGATACTTTGTTTTTTATCAAAATGAACTTCATAAGGTTTATGGGGTAAAACCAATGTTTAAAAAGTCTATTCATTTATACCGCTTAAAAGATATGAAACAAGTATTAACGAGCGCAAATGAAATAACCTACTATAAACCAAAGCATAATGATACCTTTATCTTTAGTGGTAAACGCTATACAATAGACGAGTCTAGGAGACCCAATCCTGGTGACTACATCCTGATAACAAAGCCAGCACCAGACTTTCTTGATCGATATTCACTAAACTCGATTGAAAAAGTAGCTAGTATAGAGGATGAAAATGTTATTACTACTAGGGATAATGGTGTAAAGCATGATGAATATGTGGTGATGGTTCCAGGCAGAGCAGAAGCTAGCCAAGAAATCGCATATTATGATAAAAGCTTAGTACCAGAGGATCAGCAGATTGAGGATGAATCGATTACCTATCTTTCTGACAGTGATGATGATAATGTAAAGCCTGTAGTTGGAGATGTGTTCCTTGATATCGAGAGCAATACGAAGGCAATGATTGTTGCCATGACAGGTTCGGAAGTTATATTTGGTCATGGAAAACGTGTTTCAATTCCTGATTTATTCGAAGAAGAAAAATATAAAGTGATATTTAGAATAGAAGAAGACAGCTAGAATAAAGTCCCTTTTGGGGCTTTTTCTTTTTGTAGTAATAAAGTTGGGTATTTATTTTTTTTACAAAAACAGACATATTATGATGTGGACTTGCGAAATTTTTAGAGAAATAAAAAATTAAGTATTCGGAGGGTAACGAAATGAAGAATTCTACAAAGCTTACAAGTCTATTAGCGAGCACTGTACTAGTTACTACAATCATCACACCAGGGATTTCTGTATTTGCAGAGGAAAGTAATGATAATGGCCTAATAATTACAGAAACCCTCGGTAATGGGAATGCTGCAGAAGGGAAAACAAAAGATGTAACTGGGAATGAAATTGTGAAAGAGGATGCAGGGTTAATACCTGGAGATTTCTTTTATTTTGTAGAAGTTATGCAAGAGAAAATCCAACTTGCCTTAACGATGGATGAGTATAAAAAGAGTGAGCTATTAGCAAAATATGCTTCTGAACGTATTGCAGAAGCTAATGAATTAATTAAGGAAGAGAAATATGACGAGGCTGGGGAACTATTGAAGCTAGCTCTAGATAGTCAAGGAAAAGCAGAAGAAGAGATAAGTGGAAATAAAGAAGAAACAAGTACAGAAGATACTGAATCTGCCGTAGAGGAAAGCAATATAGAGAAGGAAGAAGAGCATTCTTCTGAGGACAAGGTTGACGAGGAAACATCAGACCAAGATACCAGCATTGATTCTGAAAAGATTAAAGTGAAGTTAGCTAATAATATTGATGCTTTGTCTATCGTGCTAGCAAAAATTGAAAATCCAAAAGCGCAAGCAGCTATTATGAAAAATATAGAAAAGTCTTTTGCAAAATTAGCTAAAAAAATTGAGAAGCGTGCTAATAAACTAGCAGCTAAAGAAAATAATAAAGAATTAGATGAGAATGGAACTATCAACGAAGAACAACCCACAGTTGACGAAAATGGTGAAGCATTAGAAACTACTACTACGGTTGAAGCTCCGGTTACAGATAAAGATTTAGATTTTACAAAAGATAGCAAAAAGCCAGCAGTTGAAAATACTGAAAAACCAGTTAAGGATTCTGCAGTAACTAATGTAGCGAAGGAACAAAATCAAACAACGCAATCTGTAAAAGCAAATCAGAAAGTAGAGAAAGCCAAAGAAAAGGCAGAAAAGCATGCTAATAAGGGTAAAAACGTTAACGGAAACAATGGAAACCATATAAATAATGGTAACCATGGGAACGGAAAAAATAAATAGTTAATATTAGAACGCTAAGCCCCCCTCTTAGCGTTCTATAATTTTGTTCGAATTTCCCATAGCTCAGGGAAGAAGTAATGATCTAATACTTTTTTAAGATATCCAACACCTGATGTTCCGCCAGTTCCAGTCTTATGCCCGATTATTCGTTCAACAGTTTTCATATGGCGAAATCGCCATTGCTGGAACCAATCTTCAATATCGACTAATTTTTCCGCTAATTGATAGAGGTCCCAATAGGATTCTGTATCTCGATAGACTGCTAACCATGCATCAGCAACGGTTGAATCCTGTATATATTTTTTTGAAAAGTCCCGACTCAAAACGAGCTGATTAATAGGAAATCCCTGTTTTGCAAGTGCCTGTATTGAAACATCATAAAGCCCTGGTGCTTCAAATGCTGCTTTTAGTCGCTGGTGTAATACAGGTTTTTTTTCATATATTTTTAAAATGTGTGGGGTCTTATATCCTAAGACAAATTCAATTAACCGGTATTGGTAAGACTGAAACCCTGATGCATTACCCAAATATCCTCGAAATTCCATGTATTCAGAGGGGGTTAGGGTAGATAATACATCCCATGCCTGAATGATTTGTGATTGAATTTTGGAAACCCGGGCAAGCATTTTAAAGGCGGTTTGGAATTCATCTTGTTTGATAGCTGTTGTTGCTGATTCAATTTCATGTATCATCAGCTTTAGCCAAAGCTCACTAACTTGATGAATGACGATAAATAACATTTCATCATGATGGTCAGAGAGCCTTTTTTGGCTATTTAGTAAGCTTTCTAGCTGTAAATAATCCCCGTAGGTCATTTTTTCTTTAAAGTCCGTATATGCTCCATTGTCATCTGATAAAAATTCCCAATTAAAACTACTTTGCATTTAACTATTCTCCTCCATGGAACGTAATATCGCTCTAACTGGGCTACCATCTGCCCCAATAATCCTTAATGGAAGGGCTATTAATTCATAATTTCCCGGCGCAACCTCATCCAGCATGATGTTTTCTAAAATATGAATACCATGGTGATGTAAGGCATGGTGCGTATCCAACGATTTACTAGTAATTGGATCGACAGAGGGCATATCAACGCCAAGTAAGATTACGCCCTTTGCAGCCAAATAAGGAGCAATTTCTGGATCTAGGTAAGGTAGCTCCTTGGGAAAGTATGAAGGATTATTTGGCAAAGAGGTACGAAGCAACACCCTTTTTATTCCTCCAAGATTAAATTCCTCTAATACGGTTGAATTAATTGAACTAAATCTACTAACATCTATTACTAGTGCCGGTCCAACATAAGTACTAATCGGAATCTGTTCAATGGTCTTGCCATTATTGTCAAAGTGATAAGGTGCATCGACATGTGTTCCCATATGCACACTGGTTATAATTTTACCAACGTTTGCAGAGCCAGTCTGTTCCTTCGTTGCTGAAATAGAAAATGAAAAAGGTGTATCTCCTGGCCAATGTGCCATGTTATTTGCTAATGGTTGGGTAATATCATGCCATTTTTTCATTAAGCAATAACTCCTCTTTTGTTTTGAAATTTTTTGTAATGTTCTTCTATCATGATTCGCTTAAGAATGTGTACAGCTCTATAAATCTCCTCATACGTGTTGTATAACGCTACTGGTGCAAGGCGAATCCCATTTGGGCTTCGGAAGTCTGGGATGACCCCTTCTGTCTTCAATGCCTTACAAATACTAGCTGCATATTCGTGTGTTAAATAAAGATGTCCCCCACGAGCATGATGAGCTATTGGTGAGGCTATTTGAAATTGGAAGTCTTCTAATTCCACTTCAATAAGATCTATAAGAAAGTCGGTCATGCGTAATGACTTTTCCCGAATAGCATGTATCCCTGCTTCTGAAAAAATTTCTAAAGATCCGATAAGTGGAGCAAGGCTTAGAACGTGAGGGGTGCCAATTTGATAAGCACCAGCTGTCAGAGCTGGCGTTAGAATATTTTCTAAATCAAACTGTTTTTCTTTATGAGAACTAAACCACCCAGCTAGACCAGGCTCCCTTCCTAAGTGTTTCTCGTTCACATAGAGTCCTGCAACACTTCCGGGTCCACCATTTAGATGTTTATACGTACACCAAAAAGCAAAATCAACACCCCAATGTGACAGTTCATGCGGAATGGAACCAATAGAGTGACATAAATCAAAACCGATTACAATTCCTCGTTCATTTGCTGCCTTCGTTATTGTATCCAGTTCTAATAGTTGCCCGCTTCGATACAATACACTTGGTAAGACGATAAGTGCTATTTCATCTGTCATTGCATTAATAATATCTTCCGTTTTCAATGTATGACCATCACTACTTTTGACCTGAATGAGATGTTCATCGGGAGAGAGGCCTTTTAATTGAAGCTGACTTCTTAATGCGTAAATATCAGATGGAAATTTCAATTCGTCAGCAAGTATTTTGGTTCTCTTCCCTTGTGGTTTGTAGAAGCTTGCCACTAATTGATGAAGGTTCGTGGTAGTCGATCCCGTATTAATTAATTCATTTGGCTTTGCACCTACGAGTGGTGCAAATTGCCTTCCTATTTCCTCTGAAAGATAAAACCATGGATACTCAGCTGATGTCCACCCATCAATTGCATATTTTTTCCAAGACTCTAATAGCGTATGTACGGCCTTTTCCGATCGCTTGGATAGAAGACCAAGTGAATTTCCGTCAAAATATATTTGGTTATCTGGTACATAAAATTCCTCGCGAAAATGCTTGAGAGGATCCTGATTATCTAAGGATATAGCGAATTCCCTACTTACATTCATTAAAATTCACCTCGAATAGTTATATAGAAAACGTTTTCAATTATTATTTTAACAGAAAAATTTAATTTCTTAATAATAATTGAAAATTTGGATTAATATTATTATACTAATATCAGATATGTGAAATGGCATTTCACATATTGAAACGGAGGATGAGCCATGTATGTGTCAAATAAGGTAAGAGATTTACCGCCATACTTATTTTCACGTTTTCAAAAGAAGAAAGAAGAACTAATAGCTAAGGGTGTTGATGTAATTGATCTAGGGATTGGAGCTCCCGACTTACCAACCCCAAAATTTATTATCGAGAAGTTCTGTGAAGAAGTACAGCAACCAGCAAATCATCGATATTCTCCCTATGATGGAACGAAGGAATTTCGTGAGGCAGTGGCGTATTTTTATTTCAATCATTATGGCGTGAAGTTAGATCCAGACACAGAAATATTAGCCTTAATCGGTTCAAAAGAGGGGATAGCGAATTTCATTCAAGCAGCCATTAATCCAGGCGATTCAGTTATTATTCCAGACCCAGGCTATCCAGTTTATCAAACAGCGGTACATTTAGCAGGTGGTAAGTGCACGTATCTTCCGTTGGACTCACAAAATGGCTATTTACCTATGTTTGAGAAATTGTCGCGACAGGAAAAAGAGGATGCCAAGCTGTTATTTTTGAATTACCCTAGTAATCCAACTGCCGCAACAGTTGAATTAAAGACCTTTATGGAAGCGATTACATTTGGAGTCAAAAACAAAATTGCAATTGCTCACGATGCAGCATATGACTTAATTACATTTGATGAGTATAAAGCCCCTAGTATTTTACAGGTGCCAAATGCTAAAGAGGTCGCAGTTGAATTTGGCTCATTATCAAAAAGCTTTAATATGACAGGCTGGAGAATTGGATACGTAGTTGGAAATAGGGATTTAATTAAGGCTCTGCATACCTACAAAAGCAATATAGATACGAGTCAATTTCTCCCCATACAAAAGGCTGCTGCACATGCTTTAAGAAGTGATTTAACTGAAGTAAAACAGCATAGTCTAGTCTTTAAGGAAAGAATGGAAAGAATGTATCAAGGACTTATTGAAGCAGGATTTATCGTTGAACAACCAAAGGGTTCTATTTTTATTTGGCCAAAGATACCAGTAGGTTACACATCAGCAGAATTTGCTGAGAAGCTACTTGAAGAGGCGGGAATAATCGTGACACCTGGTTCTGCATTTGGGCCATCTGGTGAAGGTTATATTCGAATTTCATTATCTGTTGAGTTAGTGCGTATAGATGAAGTGATAATAAGATTAAAGGAATTTATGAATAAGGGCGTGAAACGATCGTGAAAATAGAAGCCAAAGCTATCATGACAGCAGCACAAGCAATTGTTGAATGCATAAAGCGAGAAATGATAGACAACGTTTTTTGTGTTCCTGGAGAAAGCTATCTGCCGTTACTCGATGCATTATATGATGAACCTTCTATTCGTGTAGTATCTGCTAGACACGAAGGTGGAGCAGCCTTTATGGCGGAGGGATATGCAAAGGCATCTTTTAAACCCGGGGTAGTACTTGCTACTCGTGGGGTAGGGGCAGCTAATCTATCAATTGGTGTTCATACTGCCTATCAAGATTCCACGCCTATGGTTGTATTTTTGGGTCAGGTACATAGTAAATTTCGTGGTCGAGAAGGGTTTCAAGAGGTAGATTTGGATCAGTTTTTTAAACCAATAACAAAATGGACAGTAGAGGTCAAAGATCCCGAACGAATGCCTGAACTAGTTAGTAGAGCATTTCGAATTGCAAAATCTGGTAGACCAGGTCCAGTAGTAGTCTCTTTACCAGAAGATGTATTGCCTGCAGAAGCAGATATGCATTTTGGACCAAGAATAGAAGTTCCAAGACCTGCACCAGCTAAAAGTGAAATAACTGCTTTTCAGGAGCTGTTAAATAATGCGAGAAAACCACTTATTATAGCGGGTGGTGGGGTGAAGTTGTCACAAGCGGAGGAAGGGCTTCTTACATTCGCTGAAAAATATCAGCTACCTGTAATGGCAGCATTCAGGCGCCATGATGTCTTTCCTAACCATCATCCTCTATATGCAGGGCATTTAGGGCTTGGAACACCGAAACAAATTCTTGATACGGTGAGAGAATCGGATCTTATTCTCGCCTTAGGAACTAGGCTTTCTGAGGTTACAACACAAGATTATTCCTTATTAACAAGCAAGCAAAAGCTAATTCACATTGATATTGAACAGGAGGTAATCGGAAAGGTATATTCTCCTAACCTAGCTATTATTGCTGACATGAAGGAAGCTTTAGAAGCTGTAAATTCGATAAAGGTTCTTTCTTCATGGGAGGAATGGGCTGAGGCGAGCAATAGACGATTTCTTGCGGTTAGTAGTATTGCTGCTACAGAGAAGGATGTTATTAATAAGCATATTATAAGCATGATGGCGGAGATGCTTCCTATCAACTCAATTATTACTAATGATGCTGGTAATTTTGCTGGCTGGCTTCATGCTTTTTATCCGTTCAAGCAAAAACAAACCTATATTGGACCTACATCAGGTGCTATGGGATATGGAATGCCTGCAGCAATTGGAGCAAAGCTTGGTTCACCCGATAGAACAGTTGTTTCTCTTTCCGGTGATGGAGGCTTTATGATGACCTTTCAGGAGCTAGAAACCGCTGTTCGTGAAAAAATCCCTATCATTGCTCTGGTCTTTAATAACAATAGCTATGGCACCATACGAATGCATCAAGAAATTCATTATCCTCGTAGAGTAATTGGAACTAATTTAGGAGAGGTTTCGTTTTCACATTTAGCAAATGGTATCGGAGCAAGCGGATATACTGTGCAAACTGTAGAAGAGTTCAAAAATGCAATGAATCAAGCATTAAAGCTTGGTTTACCAACGGTCATTGAAATTTTGACTGATATTGAACAAATTTCCGTTTCTTCCACAATCACATCAATCCGGGGAACTTCCCCTAGGAAATAAAAGGAGGCACTACAATGGTAGAAGTTAAAACTAAGAAACTAGCAAATTATATCAACGGTGAGTGGGTTGAGGTAGAGAGAATGACTCCAGTAATTAACCCAGCTACAGGTGAAGCGATTTTAGATGTTCCTTTATCAGATGCATCAAGTGTAGATGCTGCAGTTGAAGCGGCGAAGAAAGCACAAAAAGAATGGGCACTTATTCCAGCACCACAGCGTGCGGAAGTATTATATCGAGTTGGATATCTTTTGAAAGAAAGAAAAGAGGAACTCGCACAGCTCCTGACGATGGAAAATGGTAAGGTTTTGGAGGAGGCTCGTGGGGAGGTTCAAGAAGGTATTGACATGGCATTTTATATGGCAGCAGAGGGTAGACGCCTCTTTGGACAAACAACTCCTTCCGAGCTAAAGGATAAGTTTGCGATGAGTGTACGTGCCCCAATAGGTGTAGTGGGAATAATTACCCCTTGGAACTTCCCTATTGCTATTGCAACCTGGAAGTCCTTCCCAGCTATTGTCGCTGGAAATGCAGTTGTATGGAAGCCAGCAACAGAAACCCCAATTATGGCCTATGAGCTTGCGAAGGTATTCGAGGATGCGGGTCTGCCTAAGGGAGTTATTAACGTCGTATTCGGTAGTGGCTCAGAGGTTGGAGATGCGATGGTGCATCATGATGATATACGGGTAATATCCTTCACCGGATCTAATGAGACTGGGCGTAATATAGCTTCCGAATGTGGTCGTCAATTAAAGAAAGTCTCCCTAGAAATGGGGGGCAAGAATGCTGTAATCGTAATGGATGATGCAGATCTCGACTTAGCTGTAGAAGGGATCTTATGGAGTGCTTTTGGAACAAGTGGCCAACGTTGTACAGCTTGTAGTCGCGTTATTGTTCATGAGGAAGTTAAGGAAGCACTTGAAGGACGTTTACTAGTAGCAATGGAAAAGTTGACGATTGGAAATGGCTTAGATTCTACCATTAAGGTTGGTCCAATTATCAACAAGGCTGGAATTGAAAAGATTAAGAAATATATCGAAATCGGAAAAGATGAAGGAGCTAAGCTTCTAGCTGGCGGATATGAATTGACTGATGAGGAATATGCAAATGGTAACTTCTTTGCACCTACATTATTTACAGATGCAAAGGATTCCATGCGTATTGCTCAGGAAGAGATTTTCGGTCCAGTAGTTTCTTTAATTCCAGTAAAAAGCTTTGAAGAAGCTATTGAGGTAAATAATAGTGTCACATTTGGGCTATCTAGCTCCATCTTTACAACAGATGTTAATCGAGTGTTCCAAGCACAACGTGATTTAGATACTGGAATAGTTTATGTTAATGCAGGAACAACTGGTGCAGAGATTCATTTACCATTTGGTGGAACAAAGGGAACTGGTAACGGACATCGTGATTCTGGAGTCCAAGCATTAGACGTATTCACAGAATGGAAATCTGTTTATGTAGATTATAGTGGAAAATTACAGCGTGCTCAGATTGATGTAGAGTAAAACAGGATTTATGTATAGGGTACAGCACGACATGGAGCTAAAAAAGGTATAGCCTGCAAAACGGAGAAATATACGAAATATATATAAGGAGTGATTAGATGAAAGTAGGAGTACTAGGATCAGGATTAATGGGAAAAGAAGCTGCTAGGGACCTCGCAGCAAGTGAAGGGGTAACCTCTATTGGATTAGCTGATATTGATTTAGAGCGTGCACAGAAGGTAGTTGATCAATTAGATTCCTCAAAACTAACTGCTTTTCAAGTAGATGCATCTAACGAAAAGGAGTTAGCTGAATTTATGCGCCAATATGATGTCATTATAAATGCGTTATTTTACTCCTTTAATGAGATTGTAGCGAAAACAGCAATTCAAGTCGGAGTAAACTCAGTTGATCTTGGTGGCCATATCGGTCATATAACAGACAAAGTTATTGAAATGCATGAGGATGCAGAAGTTGCAAAGGTAACTCTAATTCCTGATCTGGGTGTAGCACCTGGTATGATAAACATTCTTTCAGGCTATGGAGCTAGTAAACTAGATGAAGTAAAATCTATCAAGCTATATGTAGGAGGAATTCCTGTTAAGCCTGAGCCACCACTAGAATATTATCATGTATTTTCAATGGAAGGATTATTTGACCATTATACAGATCCATCATTAATCATTCGAAACGGTATTAAGCAGGAAATTCCATCATTATCTGAAGTGGAACGACTACATTTTGAAAAATTTGGTCCATTAGAAGCTTTCCATACTTCAGGTGGTACATCAACACTATCGCTTTCTTATCCGCATCTAGAAACACTGGAGTATAAAACAATCCGTTACCCAGGTCATGCGGAGAAATTTAAATTATTAGTGGATTTAAATTTAACCCGAAATGATTATGAAATAGAACTAAATGGACAAAAGATTAAACCGCGAGAGGTATTTTTAAAGGTTTTAGACCCGATTGTCGAGTTAGGGGAAAAAGATGATGCGGTTCTATTAAGAGTTGTCGTTTCCGGTATAAAAGATGGAAGTGAAGCAACTTACCAATATGAAATGGCTACTTTTAAAGACAGAAAACATCAGGTAACCGCTATGGCTAGAGCCACAGCAAATACCATATCTGTTGTCGCTCAAATGATTGGTAATGGAACAATCGATAAAAAAGGTGTATATCCTCCTGAACAAATCGTACCTGGAGATGTTTATATCCAGGAAATGGCGAAGCGTGGAGTCGTAATCAAGGAAATGGAAATGAAGGAAGAAGCAAAGGTAAGAAGTTAACAAGGTGTAACCCTCTGTCTAGGCAGAGGGCCCTTTTTCTAGTTGCACAGCAAGGAGAATCAAAATGAATCAGAGTGTAAAAAAGGCACTTCATTTATTAAATCTATTTGATGAAAATAATTATGAATTATCCTTAAAGGAAATTTCTGAAAGGGCTAATCTTCCAAAACCAACAGCTTATCGATTACTAACCACATTAGAATCGATGAACTATGTTTACAAAGAAAAAGAAAGTGAGCATGATACCCGCTATCGGTTAGGATTAAAGCTATTGGAATTAGGCCAACTAGTTTCTGATCGGCTAGAGGTTAGAAGGATTGCCTATTCCTATATGGAAGAATTAGCAAGTTCCATACAGGAAGCTGTTCACCTTGTTGTAGTAAATCACGATGAAGCAACATATGTTGAGAAGGTTGAAAGTAATAAAGCAATCCGTCTATATACAAGAATAGGTAAGAATGCACCATTATATATGGGTTCCGGTCCGAAATTACTGTTGGCTTATTTACCTAAGGATAAGCAAGAAGAGATATTACATGACGCAGAATTAGAAGGGAAAATTAACAGTGAAAGATTTAAAAAAGAGTTAGTAGAGATTCAAAAAAAGGGTTATTCCTACAGTGTTGGAGAACAGGATGAGAATACTACAGGTATTTCTTATCCGATATTTGACTACCGTAATCATGTAATTGCTGCTTTAACAGTTAGTGGGTTGTCGACATATTTTGAAGGAGAAAATTTAACCAACATAAAAATGAAAACAAAAGAAACTGCCGAAAATATCTCAAGAGAGCTTGGATTTCGTGGATTCGTGCAAGGGGTGGTGGAATAATTTGAATACCGTTTTCATTGCAGGTCATGCGAGATTGCCATCTGGAATGGCAGCACAAAATATGTATGAAACCCTTACTATTACAGCAGAAATTGATCGAAAGTACGGTGTCATTGTAGCAGCAAGCTGTACATTGGCAACTGAACATGGACGTGATTTTGTTCAGCAATTATTAAGGGGCTATAGTTTGCAGGATGGAATTGATTCGCCTGTAGATGCAGTCAAGTTACATTATATGGGAAAAGCTGGGAACGCGATTGTGTCTGCTTTAAAGGATTTACATAAGCAGTATATAATCAATTTAGAAAAAATGAATAAGATTTAATTAGATTTTGTACGAAATCCTAACCAAGACGCATCGTATTTTACGATGCGTTTTGGTTAGGATAGATAGTGTCAATTTCTAGAATTAATAAAATCGATGCACTAAAATAGAGATAAGCGGTAGGGTTATTTTTCAATTGAATGTTGGTGTGAACATTCAATAATCCTGAGGAGGAATAATAATGAAAAAGATTATTAATGACCCTAATTTTGTAGTAAAGGATATGTTAGAAGGATTTGTAGCTGCATATCCTAATGATGTGAAATTATTGCCTAATACCACGGTAGTTGTTCGTGAAGATGCACCAGTTTCCAATAAGGTTGGTTTAGTTAGTGGCGGTGGCAGTGGTCATGAGCCTGCACATGCTGGTTATGTCGGCAAAGGTATGCTAGATGCAGCTGTCGCTGGAGAGGTATTTACTTCCCCTACCCCTGATCAAGTTTTAGAGGCTATTAAAGCAGTTGATAGTGGAGAAGGTGTGTTACTCATCATCAAAAACTATACTGGTGACGTGATGAACTTCGAGATGGCTGCTGAATTGGCTGAAGCGGAAGGAATTAATGTACAGCAGGTTGTTGTTAATGATGATGTCGCTGTTGAGGATAGCTCCTTTACAACAGGACGCCGAGGAATTGCTGGTACAGTATTCGTTCATAAAATTGTTGGAGCAAAAGCTACGCAAGGTGCCTCATTGGAGGAAGTAAAAGCGGTAGCTGAAAAAGTGGTCGCCAATGTTCGTTCCATTGGTATGGCACTAACTCCATGTATAGTACCGGCAGCAGGGAAGCCTAGCTTTGAACTAAAAGATAATGAAATGGAAGTTGGAATCGGAATTCATGGAGAACCAGGAATAAAGCGAACAGAAGTTACAACAGCACATGACATTGCTACAGAACTAATGGAGAAAGTTCTTGATGATATGAATTTAAAAAGTGGTGACGAGGTTGCTGTTATGATCAATGGATTAGGTGCTACTCCCGAAATGGAACTCTATATTGTAAATAAGGAAGTAAATAATATTCTTACTGAAAAAGGAATTAAGATATATGATACATTTGTCGGAGAGTATATGACATCTCTGGAAATGGCAGGTTGTTCCGTAACGTTATTAAAAGTAGACGAAGAGTTAAAATCCCTTTTAGATGCTGAATCAAAAGCTCCAGCATTTCGCCGATAGAGAGGAGTAGTTTGAATGGAACTGCAAGTCAATCATGTTATCACCTGGATGGAAAAATCCAACGAAAAAATACAGACAAATAAAGATTTTTTATCCGCGTTGGACAGAGCAATTGGGGATGGGGATCATGGTATCAATATGGCACGTGGGTTTAATGAAGTAGTGACAAAAATTAAGGCAACTGATTATTCTACAGTGTCTGACGTTTTAAAGGATGTGTCTATGACCCTATTATCAAAAGTTGGTGGTGCATCTGGACCATTATATGGTACAGCATTCTTAAAGATGTCTACATCGCTTAAAGGTAGAGAGAAGATAGATTATTCTCTATTTGTTAATGCGGTATCCGAAGCGCTAAATGGAATTAAGATGCGTGGAAAAGCTAGCACAGGGGAAAAAACACTTGTAGATGTTTGGGAGCCAATTGTTGAGCAATTACAAAAGGATAGTGATTTTGAAGCGGTCACTATCGAAACAACTGCAAAAAATGCTATGGAAGCCACGAAAGCAATAGAAGCTAAAAAAGGACGTGCTGCATATTTAGGTGAGCGCTCGGTAGGCCATCTAGATCCAGGATCAGTTTCTTCCTATTACATTTTTTCTGCACTTTCAGATGTAATAAAGGAAGGTGTATAACAATGTCACATGTAGGAATTGTATTAATTTCACATAGTTCTAAAGTGGCTAAGGGAATTAAAGATATTATTAATCAAATGGTTCCAAATGTAGTAGTAGAGCCAGCTGGTGGCACTGAAGATCATGGAATAGGTACCAGTGTAGAGAAGATCTTGCAAGCAATTGAAAATGCTTATAGTGAAAAAGGTGTCCTTTTATTTTACGATATTGGAAGTGCAATGATGAATGCAGAATTAGCTATTGAATTGTCAGAGCACGAAAACATTGAAATTGCAAATGCTCCTATCCTAGAGGGTGCGTTTGTTGCATCAGTTGAATCAGGGATGGGAAAAACGCTTGAGGAAGTAAAAGAAGCAGCTGAAAAAGCTGTTAAATAAGACTTAGATTTAGCATATTTATTTGAATCCCTTCAAAGAGAAAGATTACTTTGAAGGGATTCTTTTATCATTTGATGGAAAATTATCCATAAGTGGGAATAAACGGGGGTATCTGGCTTTAATAGGTCCGAGCAAAATGTTCTATATGTCTTAGGAAGCGGAGCTAAAGCAGTAAGCACCTCCAATTTAAAACGTTGGAAACTAAAATTATTAAAAAATAATTCGTTGACAACGGTTTCATGGAGGAGTAGAATAACAGTACAAGTTAATTCATGTGACGGAGACATCGAGCCCACACTTATTCGTATATTCTGTTATGGAGTATACAAACTAAGTGTGGGCTTTTTGTATTGTCAACATGTATACAACTTGTTGAATACGTTTCCAATTATAGAATGGGGGATTTTACATGTCAGAATTTGTAGCAGAACTTATTGGTACCATGATCCTTATCATTTTCGGTGGTGGAGTGGTTGCTACTAATATTTTAAATAAGTCAAAAGGCGAAGGTGGCGGCTGGGTACTAGTCACATTAGGCTGGGGTCTAGCTGTAACAATGGGGGTATATGCCGCTGGTAGTATTTCTGGTGCGCATCTAAACCCTGCTGTAACATTAGCTTTTGCATCGATTGGAGATTTTCCATGGTCTAAAGTACCAATGTTTATTTCTGGTCAAATGATAGGAGCATTCATTGGTGCCGCAGTAGTCTATTTTGCATTTTTACCACATTGGAAAGAAACGAAAGATCCAGGGCTTAAACTAGCTGTGTTCTCTACAGATCCAGCAGTAAGTAGTCCACTATCAAATCTTGTAACTGAAATGATTGGTACGTTTGTTCTAGTCTTTGGATTGTTATTTATCGGAATCAATGAGTTTACTGAAGGGTTAAACCCTGCTATTGTAGGTCTATTAATTGTAGCAATTGGTATGTCCTTAGGTGGTCCTACTGGATATGCGATTAATCCAGCTCGTGATTTAGGGCCAAGAATTGCACACGCTTTACTTCCTATCCCTGGAAAGGGAAGCTCGAATTGGGGATATGCTTGGATTCCAGTAATTGGCCCAATATTGGGTGGTATTTATGGAGGGTTCTTCTATAAAGCAATATTTGACGGCGTATATTCTGCAGGATTTTGGATGTTTAGTGCTGTTGTTGCTATTATTTTAGTAGCAGCTGCATCAATAGAAATTAAAAAAGCACATAATTAATGAAAGAGTTTTTAGAAATGGTGAAATAATAAGGAGGAGACTGTTTTGAGTAATTATATTTTATCCTTAGACCAAGGAACAACTAGTTCACGTGCAATATTATTTAATCGTGAAGGAGAGATTATTGAAACCGCACAAAAGGAATTTGAACAATTCTTTCCAAAGCCAGGCTGGGTAGAACATGACGCAAATGAAATTTGGACTTCTGTCCTATCTTGTATTGCTGATGTTTTTAGAAAGGCAGATATAACACCTGACCAAGTTGCTGGTATCGGAATAACGAACCAAAGGGAAACAACAGTTGTTTGGGATAGAAATACTGGAAAACCCATTTATAGAGCAATAGTATGGCAATCTCGTCAAACAGAAGGAATCGTTCAAGAGCTAAGAGAAAAAGGATATAATGATTTATTCAAAGAAAAAACAGGATTGCTTCTAGATCCTTATTTCTCTGGTACAAAGGTGAAATGGATATTAGATAATGTCGAAGGTGCTAGAGAAAAAGCGGATAATGGAGAGCTTCAGTTTGGTACTATTGATAGCTGGTTAGTTTACAAATTATCTGGAGGAAAAGTCCATGTAACGGATTATTCGAATGCATCTCGTACCCTAATGTTTAATATTTATGATTTAAAATGGGATGATGAGCTGCTCGAAATATTAACCGTACCAAAGAGCATGTTACCAGAGGTTAGACAGTCATCAGAAGTATATGGAAACACAGTTGATTATCATTTCTTCGGTGAAGAAGTACCTATTGCAGGTATAGCTGGTGATCAACAAGCAGCATTATTTGGGCAAGCTTGCTTTGATAAAGGAATGGTAAAGAACACCTATGGAACTGGTGGATTTCTGTTAATGAACACTGGAGAAGAAGGTGTGAAATCCCAGAATGGTCTCTTAACAACAATTGCTTGGGGTGTTGATGGAAAGGTAGAATACGCCTTAGAAGGAAGCATCTTCGTTTCTGGATCCGCAATTCAATGGCTACGTGATGGCTTGAAATTAATTGATAATGCACCAGAAAGTGAAGACTATGCTACTAGAGTAGACTCAACCGATGGAGTGTATGTTGTTCCAGCCTTTGTTGGTTTAGGTACTCCATACTGGGATAGTGAAGCACGTGGGGCTGTATTCGGACTAACTCGTGGAACAACAAAAGAGCATTTTATTCGGGCTACTCTTGAGTCTCTAGCTTATCAGTCCAAAGACCTTGTAGATGTAATGGTTGCAGATTCAGGTATCGATGTTAAGTCACTTCGAGTAGATGGTGGTGCCGTTAAAAATAACTTCTTAATGCAATTCCAAAGTGATATATTAGGTGTTCAGGTTGACCGTCCTGTAATCAATGAGACAACTGCTCTAGGTGCAGCATATTTAGCTGGTCTAGCTGTTGGTTATTGGAAGGACAAAAATGAAATTGCAAAACAATGGAATATTGATCGTACTTTCACACCTAATCTAACCGAAGAAAAACGAGACAATCTATATAATGGATGGAAAAAAGCTGTCGCAGCAACCAGAGCATTTAAATAACGGATGTCATTACGATTAATGCTTAGATGTTGAGATGATATCAAATTCTCCCACCACACCATAGGGAGTATCCTACCGCATAAGATATCACAAAAATGTCAATCATAAAGTAGTGGTTAAACGTTTCAATAAAGGCATGTTAAGCTTGGACAGATTTCCTTGAGAGACCACAGTGCTCTATAGTATAGGGTAATTTGTGGTCTCTCTATTTATTTTCGACGAATTATTTACCTATCCAATAGTGAACCGATTGGTTATTAAAAAGGAGTGAATAATATGTTTTCAAGCTTAGAACGAGATGATTTAAAGACTAAAATTAGTAATGAATCCCTTGATTTACTTATCATTGGTGGAGGAATTACTGGTGCTGGTATTGCACTGGATGCTGTAACAAGAGGTATGAAGGTAGCGTTAGTAGAGATGCAAGATTTTGCTGCAGGTACTTCTAGTAGGTCGACAAAGCTTGTTCATGGAGGTCTTCGGTATTTAAAACAATTTGAAATTGGTGTCGTTTCAGAGACTGGTAAGGAACGAGCAATTGTTTATGAAAACGGCCCACATGTGACTACTCCAGAATGGATGATGCTTCCATTCTATAAAGGAGGTACATTTGGTCCGTTTACCACAAATATAGGTTTACGAGTGTACGATTTTCTTGCAGGTGTTAAGAAGAGCGAAAGAAGAAAGATGCTTACACCAGACGAAGCGATGAGACGAGAACCGCTGTTGAATTTTAAAAATCTTAAAGGTGCAGGATATTATGTCGAGTATAAAACAGATGATGCACGTTTAACTATCGAGGTCATGAAAAAGGCAGTTGAAAAAGGTGCACATGCAATAAACTATATGAAAGTTACGAATTTAATTTATGAGAATAAAAAGGTAACAGGTGTGGAAGTAGAAGATCAAATAGATGGTTCCACTCAAAAGATTTACGCGAAGAAGATTGTTAATGCTGCTGGACCGTGGGTGGATACGTTACGGGAAATCGATCATTCAAAAAAAGGTAAGACACTACAGCTTACAAAAGGGATTCATCTTGTATTTGATGGGAAACGATTCCCATTAAGACAAGCGATATATTTTGATACTCCTGATGGACGAATGGTATTTGCTATTCCACGAGAGGGAAAAACCTATGTAGGTACTACCGATACTGTCTATAAAGGAGAGATTGCACACCCAACAATGACTGTAGAGGATAGAGATTACGTCTTAAAGGCAATTGACTATATGTTTCCTAACGTTAAAATTAAGTCAGAAGATGTAGAATCAAGTTGGGCTGGTTTACGACCATTAATTCACGAAGAAGGTAAGAACCCTTCAGAAATATCTAGAAGAGATGAGATTTTTATATCTGATTCAGGTTTTATTTCTATTGCTGGTGGAAAGTTAACGGGATATCGAAAAATGGCCGAGAGTATTGTTGATTTAGTTGGAAAACAACTTCAGCAAGAAGAAGGAAGAGCATTTCCAGGAACACAAACGAAGGAATTACGTATTTCTGGAGGTGATGTAGGCGGTTCTACAGGTTTTGAAAGGTTCGTAAATCAAAAGGTATCTAAAGGTATACAGCTTGGAATCGATGAAAACCTTGCTAAAGGTCTAGTTAAAAGATATGGTTCAAACGTTGATATCATTTTTGACATATACCAGCGTGAAAAAGAAAATGTCCAATCTGAAAATATGAGCCCAGTAGTAGTTGCTATGCTTCGTTACGGAATTGAGTATGAATTAGTATATAAACCAGTCGACTTCTTCATCAGACGTACTGGAGCATTGTTTTTTAATATAAATTGGGTGAAAGAACATAAGGAACAAGTAATTTCTTATTTGGCAAAAGTATTCAACTGGTCGAATGAACAAGTTCAAGAATACACCAAGGAACTAGACCAGCTATTGTTTGAGGCAATACATCCAGTTGATTCGAAATAGTCAAAGCAAAATATTGAGATACACGACGCATAGTAATTGCTACTATGCGTTTTTATTTTATAGAGATTTTGGAATTTTTGTTATAATAATTGATAGATAATCTAAAAGGTGGTAACAGTCATGAAAATAAATGATTCCATTAATTCATTTCCAACGATGCCTTCTTTACATCGACGAAAGGAATATTACTCAAAATCATTGTAAAAATCAGGTGAAAGACTAAACAAAATAAGAGATAAATTGGAGTAAGATAAAAAAGTTACGAAAAATAACCATTCAAATTGAAGAAGTTGTTAACCATATTACAATCTAACAATTGTAACTTCCAATTACTGTGAACTTAAAAGGGGAATCTAAATGGGATACATAAAGGATTTAAGAAAGATCGTAGGTTCACGCCCAATTATCATGGTAGGTGCCTGTGTGTTGCTAATTGACAATCGAAATAGAATATTACTTCAACTGCGAAAGGACAATCATTGCTGGGGATTAGCTGGAGGTTCCATGGAGCTGGGTGAATCACTGGAAGAAGTGGCAAGAAGAGAGTTAAGAGAAGAAACGGGATTAACAGCAAAGGACTTAGAACTCATTAACATATACTCAGGGGAAGCGTTCTACTATAAATACCCCCATGGTGATGAGGTATACAATGTTGTAGCTGCATATTTGTGTATTGATTATAAAGGCGAGCTTGTTAAGGATGAAAATGAAGTGGACGATTTACGGTTTTTTCGTTTTGACGACCTTCCTAAAAACATAAGTCCACCAGATATACCAATTATTAATGATTACATACAAGAACTATCAAAGGGGGAGTAACAAATGTGGGAGAAAAGATTAATAGAGACAGATAGAGGGACTTTTGAGTTATTTGAAAAAGGGGAAGGAGAGCCACTTGCTGTTACACATCATTATAGTGCCTTCAATGAGCGTGGGAATACCTTTGCCAATCCCTTCACCAAGTATTATAAAGTGTATTTAATTAACCTGAAGGGTGCTGGTAACTCTTCAGAAGCAAGTGATGAAAGTGAATACAGTATGGATGCTGCTGTGCTAGACCTAGAAGCGATTAGAGAAGCCCTTAGTATTTCCAAATGGGGCTTCGCGGGACATTCTGCAGGTGGTATGCTCGCTTTAAAGTATGCGATTAATCGTCCTTCCAGATTGACGAAAATAGTTGCTGGAGGGGCGGCAGCAAGCTATAAATACGGACAAGATCCAGACTCGATTTATTGTAGTAAAAATCCTAATTTTAAGCGTATCGTAGAAATAATGGATAAACTTAATAACCCCAATACTCCTCTTGAGGTTCGTAGAAAATTAGGATATGAATGGGATTTAATGTCCTTTTATTCTGAGGAGAAAATGTTAGCGGCATACAAGAAACCAAATAGTGGCAGGACTGTTGGACCACGGCTTGACTACTTCAGAAAAGTAGAATACCCTACTTTTGATATTCGTGAAGAAATTAAACAGATCCAAATTCCAAGCTTTATTTATACGGGTAAATATGACGCACAATGCCCAATGAAATTCGGAATTGAAATTGCCGAATCAATCGTAAATTCTTCATTAACCATATTTGAAGAAAGTAATCACAATCCATTCTCTGAGGAAGAAGAGAGGTTTGACGAATTTGTGAGGAAAACACTTTCATCATGAAATAAAATCTAAGGAACTTTTAGTAGCTTGTGAGCATGAAATTGTTTTTTTGTATGAAACTAGTATTGATGTTCTAATTTATTATAATTGACTATTTTATGGTCTGGGATTAAAATGTTTACTAAAGGAAACATTTTAATCATAATACAGGTTACTTACTAAGGAGTTCTTTTAATATGGTAGAGTTTTTTGAACAGTTTAGCCCAATAACGCAAGCATTATTTGCAACACTTTTTACTTGGGGAATGACAGCACTTGGGGCTGCAGTAGTATTTGCGACAAAGAATTTAAATCAACGTCTCCTGGACAGTATGCTTGGGTTTGCTGGTGGGGTTATGATAGCAGCAAGCTACTGGTCATTGCTTGCTCCTTCCATCGAAATGTCAAAGGATAATGCGATTGCGGCATGGTTTCCAGCTGCTTTTGGATTTTTATTAGGTGGTGTATTTTTATGGGGAATCGATAAAATTCTTCCTCATCTTCATCCAAATACACCAATTGGAAAGGCGGAGGGACGGCGTCATTTCGAAAGAAAAAGGAGTACGCTTTTGGTATTGGCTATCACATTGCATAATATTCCAGAGGGTCTAGCGGTAGGTATAGCATTTGGGGCTTTAGCAAATGGTGGAACCGAGGCATCATTGGCAGGTGCAATAACATTGGCCATTGGAATTGGTATACAGAACTTCCCAGAGGGTGTCGCTGTATCTATGCCATTACGAGGTGAGGGAATGTCTCGAGGAAAGAGCTTCCTTTATGGACAATTTTCGGGAATGGTAGAACCAATAGCAGCAGTAATCGGTGCATTTGCAGTAGCCTTTATTGAGCCGTTATTGCCTTATGCTTTAAGCTTTGCTGCTGGCGCGATGATATTTGTTGTCGCTGAAGAAGTTATTCCGAGCTCGCAGGAAAAAGGAAATAAGGACCTGGCTTCGATGAGTTTAATGATTGGCTTTGTTTTAATGATGATTTTGGATGTGGCATTTGGTTAGTCAGGATATAAAAATAGAAGAAATAAACGCTATAATCGGCGTTTATTTTTTTATATGTAACTTTTTAAATTTAGATTCGTTGATTAAGTGAAGGCACTAAATTAATGGAGAGGAAATGAGGTTATGGACCAACATGTCGGGAAACAGCGTATAAGCGATTGGTACCTAGCTTATAGTAATGATATTTATAATTATATATATTTTTTAGTCAGTGACCATGAGCTAGCAAAGGATATCTTACAGGATACCTTTCTTCGTGCATACAGAAATATTAATTCGTTCAAGGGCGACAATGTCAGAGGCTGGCTTTTTCGAATTGCTAGAAATGTGACTATTGATGATATCAGGAAGAAGAAGCCAATTGCATCTTTATTGGATTCATTTTCCTTATTGAATGCAAATGAACCAAGTCCAGAGGAAATGGCCATTTTAAATGAGACGGAAAAAGAACTATACTTATCACTTAGTAAACTGAAATTATCTTATCGGGATGTTATCGTACTTAGAAAGATTAAGGAATTTTCGATAAGTGAAACAGCTGAAATTCTAGGCTGGACGGAAAAAAAGGTAAAGGTTACTTTATTTCGAGCAATTAAAGCACTGCGAAAAGAACTGGGAAAGGAGAATTTTAGTCATGAGACCATATGATGAAATGAATCAAGGGTTAAAAGGATTGAACAATAGAATAAAGCTTTCTAACCATGAGCAACAGGAAATTCTCACTAAAATCAATCGAAAAATGGAAGAACCATTCCCCCAAAAAACAGCCTTTCAATGGAAGCATTATATCGCAACTGCTGTTGTTTTAGGATTAATCATTATCATCGCTTTACCACTATTGAATTATAGCAACCTCAACCTAGCAGGAAACAATCAAACAGAACCGGCACCTGAAGTAACTGGTGATGCTCCCATTGCAAATGAAGAAGAGGATGAAATTACGATTCGTATCGAGAATCAAACTGGTTTTAATATAAGTCACATATATTTAAAAATCTATCAGGACGGGAGAATGGTGCGGTCACAAGGTGCGGCAAATGCTGATAGTTCTGAAATAAAACGAGGTGATACATTCAATTTTAGTTTTTATGATTCTGAACTTGGGGAAGGGCTATTTGAAGTTGAATTAGAATTGTCCAACGGAAGTACAACAACATATTCTACTTCAAGGGTATTATTAAACGTTACAGAACAAAGGGGCTATAGCCTACAAATAAGGGGTGATTCTATCATGAACTCTTATTTAGTAAACCCAACGTTTAAGGAAAGTAATGATCAAATAAAGCATATGGAAGAATTTAAGAAAAAACTAAATATTTTACTATCAGAAAATGAAGTGAAAACCTTGTTCGGTAGCGAATTTATTACTGGGAAATCAACTAATGATGGAACGAAGTTTTGGCGATATGATTTTGGAACAATTGGAGGGTATGCCTATGATGACCAAGGATTCCAGAATGGTGCAGATATTCATGGCATGGAAAATGGCATCATTCAAGCCCAATTATTCGTAGAATGGAATGAAAATAAAAAAGTAGAAAGCTACACCTTGTTATACCTTGATAAGAAGGGAGAAGAAATTCATTACTACCATGTAAAACCAGATGGAAGCACTAATGGAGGGCTTGTCTGTAGCTTTGAAGAAGAATATGGATGGAATTGTCCTAATTAAGAGAAAAAATCGGTACTAGCAAAAAGCTAATACCGATTTTTTCTATGCTTAGTCAATTGCAATCGAGACCAATTTTCTCTCTAAAAATTCATCCATTCCGTGATGACCACCTTCTTTACCACCACTACCAGACTGTTTAATTCCACCAAATGGTGCCTCTGGAACGGAAGGGAAGACATCATTTACACCAACCATACCATAGTCTAGTTTTTCCGCAACTCGTAATGTCCGGGCAGTGTTCTCTGTAAAAATATAAGCAGCTAAACCATAATCTGTATTGTTTGCTTTTTGAATTACTTCGTCTTCATCAGTAAATGTTTGGATTGGGAATAACGGTCCAAATGTTTCTTGATTCATTACAATCATATCATCTGTTGCGTTTTTAACAATGGTAGGAGGGCAGAAGTAACCTTTTAATTCACCTTCCCATTTGTTTCCACCAGACACAATTTCGGCCCCTTTTTCAAGTGCATCGAGAAGATGGGCCTCAACCTTTTCACGTGCCTGTTCACTAATTAGCGGGCCTAGTTCAACCCCTTCATCCATGCCATTTCCAACCTTCATTTTTTCCAGCTTTTCTTTTAATAGAGCCGTAAATTTATCAGCAATGGATTCATGTACATAAAGGCGGTTAGCACAAATACAGGTTTGCCCATTGTTACGAAATTTACTTGCTAAAGATAGGGAAGTTGCTTTTTCCAGATCGGCATCTTCAAAGGCAATGATTGGTGCGTGACCACCAAGCTCCAGCGATACTTTTTTTACCTGGTCAGCGGCTTCACGCATTAAGTATTTTCCGACAGCAGTCGAACCAGTAAATGTAATAAGTTTCACTTCTTTATTCGTTAGCATTTCTTTTCCAATTTCCTGTGCATCCCCTGTTACAAGATTCACGACTCCAGGAGGCATGCCGGCTTCTTCAAATATTTTAACGATTTCAATTGCAGATAACGGTGTTTCAGGTGAAGGCTTTAATACAGCCGTACACCCTGCTGCTAGAGCGGGACCTAACTTACGAGTAATCATGGATGAGGGAAAGTTCCATGGTGTAATGGCGCCTACAACACCAATGGGTTTTGGTATAACTAACATGCGTTTTGATTTAACGGAAGAAGGGATCCATTCACCATATCCACGAGAAGCCTCCTCTGCATACCAAAGTAAAAAGCCAGCCGCACCTTTTACCTCACCAATAGCTTCATTAAGAGGTTTACCCTGCTCAGAAGTAAGGATTTCTCCTAGTCGTTTTGCATCTTTACGCATCAGCTCAGCAGCTTTATATAGAATGCGAGAACGCTGTCTTCCGGTCATTTCGCTCCATTGTGGAAAGGCATTAGCAGCAGCTTCAATTGCTTCTCTTGTTTCCTCCTGTCCTCCATAAGCAACCGCTGTTATTGGTTCTAATGTAGCAGGATTATACACAGTTTGTGTTTTTTCCTCATCTACCTCACGCCAAACCCCATTAATATAAATACTTTTTGTTAATGTGGAAATCATATTTTCATCCTCCCTAAAGAGTATTTTATTTCTATAAATAAGCATATCGCACCCGTATCGTTCTATCAATTTACAGGTGCGATAATTACAGGTAACTTTACACTAATTCTTTATCTGGGTTCCAGGCTGGTAATGTTTTATTTAATGGTTTATCTTTACGGTAACCAAGGACATACTCTGCCTGCATAATGGTATGAATTTCTCTAGTTCCTTCATAAATAACCGGTGCTTTAGAATTACGAAGATAGCGCTCAACCGGATATTCGTCGGAATAACCGTATGCACCATGAATTTGCATTGCATCATCTGCTGCTTGATTAGCAAAATCACATGCTTGCCACTTTGCTAGAGAGGTTTCTCTTGTATTCCGTTTTCCTTCGTTTTTCAGTTCGCCAGCACGATAGACAAGGAGTCGACTCATCTGTAGACCTGCTTCCATCTTTGCAATCATTTGCTGTACTAACTGATGCTTACCGATTGGTTTTCCAAATGTTTCACGTTCATGGCAGTATTTCACACTTGATTCAAGGCAAGCCATTATTTGCCCAACTGCACCAGCCGCAACGGTGAATCTACCATTGTCAAGAGCTGACATGGCAATCTTAAAGCCTTCACCTTCTTCCCCTAGTAAGTTTTCAGTAGGTACTTTTACATTATCGAAGAAAAGCTCCCCAGTATTCCCAGAACGAATACCATGCTTCCCCTTAATTGCTTTAGAGGAGAACCCCTCCCAGGTTCTTTCCACAATGAATGCAGAAATACCGTGATGCTTTTTCGATTTATCTGTATAAGCAAAAACTAGGAAGTGATCAGCAACATCACAAAGTGAAATCCATGTTTTTTGCCCATTTAAAATATAATAATCCCCATCTCGCACTGCAGTCGATTGAAGAGAAGCTACATCAGAACCAGCTCCCGGCTCAGTTAAACCGAAGGCGCCGATTTTTTCTCCTTTTGCTTGAGGTGTCAGATACTTTTGTTTTTGTTCTTCTGTTCCCCATTGTAATAGAGTCATAGAATTTAATCCGGTATGAACCGAAACAGCAGTTCGAAATGCTGTATCCCCACGTTCAAGCTCTTCACACACAATCGCTAAAGAGTTATAATCCATTCCACTTCCACCATATTCTTCAGGAATGCAAACTCCCATAAATCCTAAGTCTGCAAGTTTGTTATAAATAGTTGGGTCAAATTGACCTTGGCGATCCCATTCTGCGATATATGGCATAATCTCTTTATCTACGAAACTTCTTACCGTTTGACGTAACAAGTTTTGTTCTTCTGAAAAGTTAAAATTCATTTGTATCACTCCTATTTAATTTGGATAACTTTCTGTTGCATCAATCCATTTATTAATAATTTCTTTCAAATAAATTTCTTTCGATATCACATCATTCATGTCAGTAAATTTCAATATTGCTCTATCCGAACTGGCCCATTCTAATAAACCGCCTTCATCGTTAATGAGGGGTTGCCTATTTGGGACTTCCTTTACTTTTGCCCCACAATGAAATATTAATCGAAAAAATCCTTTTCCACGAAGATTGAATGTTATCTTATCATCACCATTCACACAGAAGCTTGGTGCGTTCCATTTTATTTTTTCGGTGATTCTGTTGTTCGTTGCTAAAATTATTTTTCTTACTGCAATAATTTCCTCTTTAAAAGGATGTTCCAGATTGTTCATAAATTCAACCACTTGTTCAGAATCAGTCAATTTATTATTTGGAGCCATTTTATTCACTTCTCCCTATTCACTTTAAGAGAATCTAATAGTTCAACATTATGCTCTCCAGGGTTTGGGGGATGATGTCTTAATGTAACTGGAGTTCGAGATAGTTTTAACGGACTTCCAATCATCTTTATAACGCCAGCAGTTGGGTGTTCCATTTCCCAAAACATTTCCCGTGCGTGTAATTGAGGGTCATCCGTAACGTCTTGTAAATTTTGAATTGGTCCACATGGAATATTGTGTTCATGGCATCTGTCTAGCCAGTAGCTAGTTGGTTTTGTCAGTAAAACTTTTTGGATTAGTGGAACAATCGTATCCCGATTTTCTACACGCTTTGGATTTGTCTTAAAACGCTCATCTTCACTATATTGTTCTTTTCCTAGAATCGTACAAAAAGCTTTGAATTGATTGTCATTTCCAATTGCAATCACCATATGTCCATCCATTGTTTCAAAGGTTTGGTAGGGAACAATATTGGCATGCTGATTACCAAGTCGAGATGGGACTTTTTGAGCCATTAAATAATTACTTCCAATATTGACTAATGCGCTCACAGCAGAGTCATATAGAGAAATATCCAGTTTTTGACCTCGTCCTGACTTTTCTCGTTCAAGCAATGCTGCTTGGATACCGATTGCTGCATACATTCCAGTCAAAATATCTGTAATTGCGACCCCTACCTTTTGGGGACCGGAATGTTCATCACCAGTAATACTCATTAGCCCACTCATGGCTTGAATGATAAAATCATAGCCAGGTAACTCTTTATACGGGCCAGTTTCACCAAAGCCAGTAATGGAGCAGTACACGATACCAGGGTTTAGTTTTTCTAATGATTCGTAATCAATTCCAAAACGCTCCATGGTTCCCGTTTTAAAATTATGAATAATGACGTCAGACTCCTGAATTAAGCTCTTAATTGTATCAATTCCCTCTGTGGACTTTAAGTTAAGTGTGATATTTTTCTTATTACGATTAGCACACAAATAATAGGCACTTATACCATTCTGAAAAGGTGGCCCCCAGAATCGTGTCTCATCACTTCCACCGGGTGCTTCTACTTTTACCACTTCAGCACCTAGATCACCTAGGATCATCGTGCAGTAAGGTCCTGCAAGAACACGGGATAAGTCAAGTACTCTTATTTTACTTAAAGCTCCCGTCACGACTTCACTCCTTTCTAATTTTTCCATGTGATGTTACATTTTAACAAACAAAAAAAGCCAATCTCAAAATGAACACAGCAAGGAAGCTGTATCATGATGAACTGGCTTTAGGCTTGTTGAAACAGGTCAGGAGATGAACTGTGAACAAGCTAGGCAGTTATTTTGATACTAATAGAATTGTATAAACAGTCATGTCACATTGATTTGTAAGCGTTTTACACGACTCGTTAGTTTCAGTTTAATGTATTCTGAAAAATTTGTAAATAGTGTTAGAGGAATTTTTTCAATTTAAAGGAAGACTAGCTTTCGTTTTCGTCGTCATTCAAAATTGTAATCATAAATTAAATGTTGGGGATTACAATACTGATATTAAAAAACAACACCAAGCTACGGAAATATAGTGGGAAAATTGTATAATAAAATTTTAGTAATCATAAAAAAATAAAACAGGAGAGAACTCCCGTTTTATTTTGCAGCTTTCTCGAGCTTTGCTATCATTTTAATTGCTTTACCTGTACCAATTGCAACTGATTCAAGTGGGGTTGGTGCAATATGAACTGGAACGGATAGCTCGGTTGCAAGCCATTCTTGCATACCCTTTAATAAGGAACCTCCACCAGTAATAACAATTCCACGATCAACAATATCACCGCTTAGTTCTGGTGGGCAATTTTCAAGCGTAACATGAATAGCCTGTAGTATTTGCTCTAAGGACTCTTTAATAGCTTGGTATACTTCTTTTGATGAAATGGTTACGGTTTTTGGTAAACCTGTTACCATATCGCGACCACGTACATCAACAAACTCTTCTTTATGATTTGGATGTGCATAACCAATTTCAATTTTTACATTTTCTGCAGTACGTTCACCAATTAAAATATTATATTTTTTACGGATGTATTGAATAATTTCGTCGTCCATCTTGTCTCCACCAACACGAACCGAGCTTGAGGAAACTACTCCACCTAGAGAAATTATCCCAATCTCTGCGGTACCTCCGCCGATATCAACAATAACGTTAGCGATTGGTTCATCCACTGGCAAATCAGCACCAATAGCTGCTGCTACTGGTTCTTCAATCAAATGAACCTGTTTTGCACCATAGCTTGTCACGGCATTATGGATTGCTCTTCGTTCAACAGTTGTGCTTCCAGATGGTGTGCATACAACTACATTTGGTTTACGCATTGACATGCCTAGTGTTTTACTTACCTTTTTAAGAAAAGCCTTTAGCATTTGTGCAGTAATATCATAATCGGCAATAACACCGTCTTTTAATGGTCGGATAGGGACAATGTTTCTTGGGGTCTTACCTATCATCTCTTTCGCATCAGCACCGACAGCAACTACCTGTTTTGTGTTTATGTCTATGGCTACGACAGATGGCTCGTTTAAAATAATTCCTTTGTTTTTGGAATAAATAAGTATATTAGCAGTTCCAAGATCAATTCCAATTTCTGCATTTGAAAACATAATAAAATCCTCCAGTGATGACGAATAATGTTTGTGTATTATAACTTTCTTATTCGACAATAAATTTATGGGTGTTATAAGGTCAGATAAATTTATTATCTGCAATATATTTAACATTATTAGCAATTATTGGCTTTCTAATGTTTTATATAAAAATAGCTACTATACTAAAATAAGATATTCTGGAGACAAACTCAAGTTTCAATTGCTTTACATTTTTTTCCGATTGTAATAGAAGAGGAAAAATATGGTGAAAAATATGTCTAAGAATAAAAGGGATTTTCTTTCTCAGCTTTATTTGGGGAATTTAATTACAGTTCCTTGGGCAAACTTTTAGTTCACTCAAAACTTTTAACATTGCTAGGTTCTTAGTATAATGAACAATGGAGGGGACAGCGATGTTATTTACGTTTTGGATTTATACATATGCCATTATATTAGTTATTGGAAGTCTATTCAATTTAAAACAAGCGAAGCGATTCATTCAACAACCTAGCACAGATGAAACTCTTAGAAAAATTTTTGAGACACCGATGCGTGTTTCTCAAAAGGTAATTCAGAAAACAGGCACAAATGTTCATGTTACAGGAAGAGAAAATATTCCTGATGGGCCAGTTCTATATGTAGCAAACCATCAAGGGTTATTTGATATATTAGCCATTTTAGGACATCTTGGAAGACCGGTTGGATTCATTGCTAAAAAAGAGATAAAAAAACTACCAATTATTAGTACCTGGATGGAGCTGCTTCAGTGTGTGTTTATTGACCGATCTGATCGGCGTCAATCAATGAACGCTATTAATCAAGGGATTGAAAATTTGAAAAATGGTCATTCCATTGTTATTTTTCCTGAAGGTACCCGAAGTAGAGGGACGAAGCTTAATGAATTTAAACCAGGTAGTTTACGTCTAGCAACTAAAGCTAAAGTGCCGATTGTGCCTGTTACAATAAATGGAACTTATAAAATGCTAGAGGAAGAGAATGGACGTGTAAAGGGTACAACCATCTACATGACTATTCATAAACCGATTTTACCAGAACAATTTATATCATTAAAAAGTGCTGAATTAGCTGCAAAGCTTCAAGGAATTGTTCAATCCGCATTACCACTGAACGATGTGCTTAGTAATGAGGATGCCTCTAATGAGGATATTGTAATTCACACACACTAGTTTTATCTATTCTAAGAGCAGTGAGGCTTATAGTTCCAGCCCGCTGTTTTTTTGTAACGGAAAATGTTAGTTAATTTAGTTGATATATAGAGAATTACGATACATACTACTGTTAGCAGATGATTTTTGTCGAATAGTTTTTTGAGGTGAAATAGATGGTTCAGGGTACTGTGAATTGGAGCACAAAGGCAGACAAAGACTGGTTGCAAGGATATGTAGATGATTGGGTTGATTTTTATCGAAAGCATACAAAAGAGGGACAAGTAGCATCCTATATTCCAATTTTGGCAAAAGCAAATCCAAACCATCTTGGAATTTCTATTCATGGAAAGAATGGCATGATTGTTAAATCAGGTGATACGGATATTCCGTTTACAATCCAAAGCATTTCTAAAGTAATTAGTTTTATGGTGGCCTGTATGGAAAAGGGGATTGGTTATGTTCTTGACCGGGTTGACGTTGAACCGACCGGGGAGGCATTTAATTCTATCATGCACTTGGAAATGAAAAGCATTGATAAACCGTTAAATCCTTTTGTGAATGCAGGTGCATTAACCGTTACATCAATGTTAAATGGTAAGACGGCAATGGAAAAACTAGAACCGATTTTAAAGCTATTGGAAAAAATGATTGGCTATCGCCCTACTATAAATCAGGCTGTATTTGAATCAGAGGAGGAGTCTTCGGCTAGAAATAGGGCAATTGGTTATTATTTAGTGGAGACAGGATTTTTGGAGTCTAATCTTGAATTAACATTAGAGACTTATTTTAAGCAATGCTCCATTGAAATAACGGTTGATGACTTAGCAAGGATTGGTTTAATACTTGCCAATGATGGAAGGGATCCCTTTGGTGAGGGAGAAATCATTCCACGACAAATAGCTCGAATTGTAAAAGCCTTAATGCTAACCTGTGGTATGTATGATGCATCAGGAAAATTTGCTACCTATGTTGGAATCCCTGCAAAAAGTGGGGTCTCTGGTGGAATCATGGCGGTAGCACCACCAAGGGTAAGAGAAAGATACCTTCCTTTTATAGAAGGTTGTGGAATTGGAGTTTATGGACCGGCATTAGAAGATAGAGGGAACAGTATAGCAGGTATAAAGCTATTGAAGCATATTGCCTCTCAGTGGGATTTAAGTGTTTTCTAATAGCTATGTTGAAGGAGGTATTTTCATGTGTGGGAGGTACACGCTTTTAGCAGATGAGCTAGAAATTTTAGAGGAGTATGGAATTCAACAAGAGATTGATGATTATCAGCCTAGCTTTAATATTGCTCCAGGTCAAAAAGTGTTAGCTATTATTAACGATGGAAAAGCGAAGCGAGCAGGATATTTACGCTGGGGGCTTGTTCCTTCATTCGCAACAGATGACAGGATTGGCTATAAAATGATTAATGCCAGAAGTGAATCTGCACATCAAAAGCCTAGCTTTAAAAATCTTATGAAGCGTAAGCGTTGTTTAATAGTAGCTGATAGCTTTTATGAATGGCAACGAATAGGGGATACGAAACAACCTAAGCGCATCCACTTAACGGACCGAAAGCTTTTTACTTTTGCAGGTTTGTGGGATAGGTGGAGCCATGATGGAAAGGACTTGTTTACTTGCACGATATTAACACGTGAAGCAAATCCTTTTATGAAGGAGATACATCATCGAATGCCAATTATCCTTCCGAAGAATAAGGAGGATGAATGGATTGCACCAGAAGTGATGGAACCTAATAAAGCACATGAATTTCTCTTTAACCTAGAACCAGAAAAATTTGCAGCTTATAATGTTTCAAACTATGTTAATACTGCTAAGAACAATGATGAAGCTTGTATTGCGCCTTTAGCGAATTAGTTTTCTAATATATAGCGACAAATTCTGATTCTACTTCGGTATATAATCTAATAAAGAGCCTGTGAGATATACTTACAGGCTCTTTTGGCGTATTTATATTATTAATATTTTTCATCCATTTTTGTTCGTGCTAACTTTTCGATGATAATTTTTCATTATAGAAATAAATTCCTCTGCTTTTTCCTTTGGAGCCTTGGTGAAGAGACTAACCCCTACAAATAAGAGTGTTGATACGAGAAGCCCCCAAATCCCTGATCCAAGTCCGAATGGTTTAGTGCCAGTCGCTTCCAAGAACAATACTAAGAACGCACTGACTAATACACTTGAAAGGACAGCAGGTGCAGTACCTCTTTTCCAGAAAAAAGCTCCTATTGTTGCAGGAACGGCGACAATTAATCCAGAGGAAGCTGCTACGGATAATACAGCTATCAAATTTAATTCTAATTCGGCAAAGGCATATGCCAGGATAGCAATTACTGGAATGACTATCTTTCCTACCTTTAATTGTTTGCTATCATCTGGTCGACTTTTCATATTTCCATATACGTCCCGAGCAAACATGGAAGATAAGGTTAACATAATAGAGTCAATGGTTGATACAGCTGCTGCTAGGATACCTACCATAACGATAACACCTAATAGTGGTGGGACGACACTAGAAGATAATAAGCTAGGCGTTGCTAGGTCTGCATTGTCTAAATCAGGATAAAGCTGTAAAGCTGAGAATCCCCATAAAACGGAAACTAACGTATAAATGAGTCCAAATATTAGAAACCCAATTAGCATCTGACGTAACCCCTTAAAGGAGTTTGGCATAAACATCCGTTGGCTAACCTGTGGATTTGATATGCTAAAGAAGAACCATGGTATGGTTAAGCTAAGAAATGTAATGAAGCTAAAGTAGCCATTTCCTGGAACCGATAGAGACTCAGGCTTTGTAGCTTGAATATTCGCAAAGAATTGAGTAAACCCTCCTAATGAATGAACAATTAGAATGACTACTAGTGTTGAGGTAATAATCATAAATATTGCCTGTAATGAATCAGTCCAAACAACAGAGCGGATACCAGCAGTATAGGAAAAGAACAATGCTAAGATAACAGCAATAATAACTCCAACAGTAAATGGAATAGAATTATTGGTCATTCCTTGGAGTAGGTAGCCGACTCCTGCAAGCTGAACTGCACTATACGGAATTAAAAACAAGCAGCTAACGAGTGCAATTACAGCCGCAACAGCCTTGCTCTTATAACGATCTCCAACCATTTCTGAAGGTGTAACATAGCCATTTTTCTTTCCTATTAACCAAAATCTTGGCCCGAAGATCAAAATGAGTGAAACCCCTGTAAAATAAACAATTTCAAAGCCTAATGCCCCTACACCCCCTTGATAGGTTAGCCCTGCAAGTCCTACCATCATAAATGCACTATAGGTTGTAGCACTATAGCTAAGTGCGGACAGAATTCCGTTCATTTTACGATTTCCTATAAAATAGCCCGACATCCCAGGTAGATTCCCTTTTCTTGATAAAATCGCAATCAGAGAAGCAACAATGGTATAAATAACAATTCCCCAAATAACAAGACTAGTATTCAAGCTAATCCCTCCAGCCTCTAGTGATAAATAAATTCGCTATGATGATAATAATGCCTGTTATAGTCCAGTATAGGAAGCTACCATTCCAGGCGTGTACTTTGGAAAGAATAGTGTATGGTACGATATAGGCTAATAGGATGGTGAAACTAATAACTATTCCCCAAAACCAATTTGATTTTCTTTTCTCCATTTCTTATCTCCTCCACAAGTTGTAAACCCCATACTAATACAAAATAATGTTTACATATGTCTTTACACATATATTTACACAAATAGCTCTAATTTGCAATTGATTTTTTTATCTCCTCAAATGCTTTGTCTAAGAAAGTTAGCTATAATAGAAATAACATTTAGCACTATTCCTGATAAAATTTTGATGTGGAGGTTAATAGAGAATGAGTGGGGAAACGAATAAGATTTTAGGGGAAAATAGGCGGAAACTAATACTATCGTGGTTAAAGGAAGAAAGTGAGCCCCTAACTGGAAAGGAGATATCAGAGCGAACCAATGTAAGTCGTCAGGTCATTGTTCAGGATATTTCTCTATTAAAAGCAACAGGTGAGCCAATTATAGCGACTGCCAGAGGATATATTTACTTGCGGGAAAATAATTATGAACAGCATGCTTCTAGAGTAATAGTAGTAAAGCACACAGCCGAACAGACAGCAGAGGAGCTGTATATATTAGTTGATCATGGAGTTGTAATACGAAATGTCATGGTAGAACATCCTATTTATGGCGATATCACAGGATCATTGATGCTGAAAAATAGAAAAGATGTTAATACTTTTCTTGATGAACTGAATAACACAGGTGCATCGCTTCTTTCCCAGCTTACAGAAGGTGTACACTTACATACCATTGAAGCGGAGAATGAATTAATTCTTGATGAGGCATGTGAGGCTTTAAGAATAGCAGGGATATTACTTGAGGATTAGTTAAAGTGAGAATTTATTAGTGTACTTTGAAACTTAAAAGGCATCCGCCAACAAGCAGGTTGACGAATGCTTTTCTAAATTCTTCCTTTATATTTATTACGTATTACTTATTCGTTCTTGCTCTTTTTCCTTTTTGGCAACCTCTAGGAATTTCTTGGTTTCGTATACGACCACACCCGTTAATCCTAGAATTCCGATTAAGTTAGGCACTGCCATTAATGCGTTCATGACATCAGAGATTCCCCAGACTAAGTCAAGTGTTTCGATAGAACCATAGAGAACAGCTAGAACGAAGAGTACACGATATATTGGAACTACTTTATCGTTATTAAATAGATAAGCAAAGCATTTTTCTCCATAATAAGACCAGCCGACAATCGTTGAGAAAGCGAATAACACGATACCAATTGTAACGATATGTGCTCCAGTTTCTCCTAGGAAAAGTTCAAAGGAAGCCATGGTTAATGGGCCACCCTCAAGGCCGCTATCAGCTAAGCCAGCCATAACAATGGTTATTCCTGTGATAGAACACACAATAATAGTATCGATAAATACTTGTGTCATGGATACTAAGGCCTGTCTGCCAGGGTAGTCCGTTTTTGCAGCTGCTGCCGCTATTGGTGCTGAGCCTAAACCTGCTTCATTTGAGAAAACTCCACGTGCAACTCCATAACGGATAACAGTACCGAGAATTCCACCACCTACAGCACTAGCGGAAAAGGCATCTGTAAATATAAGAGCAATAGCATCTGGAACAATTGAAAGATTCATGAAGATAATGATAAGACCACCGATGACATAAAATAATGCCATTATTGGTACAAAGAATGCTGTCACCTTTCCGATACTTTTAATTCCACCAATGATAACTAAGCCAGCTAATATAGTGAGAGCAATTCCAGTTGCCCATGTTGGAATATTAAATGAGCTCTCCAAAGCATCGGATACGGAGTTGGATTGGACCATATTTCCAATACCAAATGCTGCGACAGCACCAAATAGAGCAAATAATATTCCTAACCATTTGGCATTTAACCCTCTTTCTAAGTAATACATCGGACCACCAGACATTTCACCCTTACTATTTTCTACTCGGTATTTGACAGCAAGTATAGCCTCAGCATACTTTGTTGCCATACCGAATAATGCAGTAATCCACATCCAAAAAACTGCTCCTGGCCCCCCTAGTACAACAGCCGTTGCAACTCCAACAATATTTCCTGTACCGATTGTTGCCGCCATTGCAGTAGTAAGTGCTTGATAGTGACTAATATCTCCTTTTGACTTTTTATCCTGACGTTTAGGGCTAAAAGCGAGTCGTAGTGCATATGGAAGGGTGCGAATTTGTAGAAATCCTAGACGTAGAGTTAAATAGATACCTGTCCCTACAATCAGAATCAACATTGGTGGTCCCCATACAAAATTACTAATATTATTTATTACAGCCTGCATCATTTATCCCTCCCTTTTTAATAATTCTTTTATCTATATCATATGTATAAAAGATTTCTTAGAAAATGACTTGTTTGACAGATAAAGACAATAGATTCTATTTTTCATACTTTTCATTTAAACAATGGTAATTATAGGATTATAATAGGAGTTGAAAGGTGGAATAATAGATGATTCATGTATTATTTGTTTGTCTAGGAAATATTTGCCGTTCGCCAATGGCAGAGGCGATATTTCGTGACCTTGTAAATAGGAATAATTTATCCAATGCAATTAAAGTAGATTCTGGTGGAATTGGGAACTGGCATGTTGGAGAACCACCTCATGAGGGAACAAGAAAAATTTTAGATAAATATCATATAAACTATGCTGGCTTGAAAGCGAGACAGGTGTCAAAACAGGATTGGGATGATTTTGATTATATTATTGCGATGGATGACCAAAATATAAAAGACCTATATCAAATTAATTCGGACGATGGTCATGTCAGGATAGCAAAATT
Source organism: Ornithinibacillus bavariensis (assembly GCF_050433565.1). NCBI lineage: Bacteria > Bacillati > Bacillota > Bacilli > Caryophanales > Bacillaceae > Ornithinibacillus > Ornithinibacillus bavariensis. The sequence goes on along the minus strand of NZ_JBNPWZ010000012.1, from coordinate 34,822 downwards.
GATGGAATTCGTACCAGAAGCGAAGGAAGAAAATATTCCAGATCCTTATTATACGGGAGATTTTGACTATACTTATGAGTTAGTTTCAAAAGGATGTGGGCATTTACTTTCGTATATTCGGGACAACCATAACATCTAATAAAAAGGAGCGAACGAACAGATGGGAAAGAGAAGATTAATCACTAGTATGGTTATTGGTGCAGCAGTGGGTGGAGTTGTAGCGCTATGTGACTGGGAGACTAGAAATTATTCAAAGCATAAATTAAGAATAATTAGAGATAAGTCATCTAACTTTATTCATAATCCAACACAAGGGATTCGTAATGCAAGAATTGCGGTAGAAGAATTTAGTGAAAGCTTCAGTTACCAAGCGCAAAATGCTATGAATGCACTTGAACAAGTTGAAAACTCATTAGAAAAATTGTCAAAACCAAAAAGAATAGAGGGATAATGTTAGTTGGGAGGGGATGGCTTGCAAAAGGCAAAAGCTTTCTTAAAAAAGCTAATTGGGCGAATATACGAGGAACAAGCATTTGGATTATCTGCACAGTTAGCTTATTTTTTTCTATTATCTCTTTTCCCCTTACTAGTTGTATTGGTGACATTGCTTGGGTATCTTCCTATAAATACTGATATCTTGACCTTAATGCTATCATCAGTGGCTCCACGAGATTCGATGCAATTGATTGAGGAAAACGTCCAGCAATTGGTTGAGCAACAAAATGGTCATCTGTTGTCGATAGGAATAATTGGTACATTATGGGTAGCTTCAAATGGGATTAATGCAATTATGAGGGTATTAAATAGTGCTTACGAGGTTGAAGAGAATCGTTCATTTATTTTTTCTAGGTTTATAGCAGTAGTATTTACGATTGCAATGGTTGGTATATTGTTTCTTGCTATTTTGCTTCCTGTCCTAGGAAAAATGATCGGGATTTATTTATTCTCGTTTTTTGGTTTATCCGACGACTTTGTAACAGTGTGGGAAATGCTCAGATGGGTATTTACATCAATTGTGTTTTTTATCGTATTTCTTTTTCTATATCGCTTTGCCCCAAATGCGAAAGTACGTTTTAAAGATGTATTTTGGGGTTCGCTTTTTTCTACCATAGCATGGCAATTAACTTCCTATGTTTTCTCCTATTATGTAGCCAATCTAGCGCATTATTCAACCATGTATGGTAGTTTAGGGGCAGTAATATCGTTGATGATATGGTTTTATATATCAGCATTTATTGTAATTGTTGGTGGAATTATAAACGCAACACTTATCAAAATGTAATAAAGCTCCTAGGGGATAACCCCCAAAGGAGCTTATTTTAATAGCCGTAACCCATTTAGGATTACAAGGATAGTACTACCTTCGTGACCTAATACTCCAAGTGGTAAATCCAAGGCTTGAAAGTAGTTGGATAGAATCAAGATAGCAATAACACTAATGGAGAAGAATACATTTTGTTTGATGATTTGGTTCATTCTACTAGAAAGCTTTATAGCTTTAGTAATCTTGACTAGATCACTTTTCATAAGAACAACGTCAGCAGTTTCTAGTGCGACATCAGTTCCTTCTCCCATTGCAATACCGAGATTAGCTGTAGCTAGTGCTGGAGCATCATTTATTCCATCACCAACCATTGCTACATTCTCATAAGTTTCTTTAAGTTTTTTTATATGTGTTACTTTTTCTTCGGGGAGGCAATTAGCAATATAATGTGTAATACCAGATTCCTTAGCGATTTCTTTAGCAGTTAATTCATTATCCCCTGTTAACATAACTGTTTCTACACCAAGCTTACTTAGATTATGAATTAATTCTTTAGCATCTTCTCGTATAGAGTCCTTTAAGGCATATAGTGCTACTATTTTTTCATTTGCTTTTACGAAAACAATGGTTTTTCCTTCACTTTGGTGCTTCTTCATTATTCCGCCATGAAAGGCTTCTGCCAGCTCAATGCCTACATAATTAGCTTTGCCAATCTTCCATAGCTGACCATCTACACATGCTTCTACACCATTACCGCTAACGGTCTTTATATTCGAAATTTCCCAATCTCCTTTCAAACTATTATTTATACTGAAAGAGGAGATAGCATTGGCAACCGGATGTGAAGACCCATTTTCAATTTCACCAGTAATTCCAATGATAGTATTTTGATCCATATCAGGTGTAATGTAATAATCTGTTACGGCTAGTTTTCCAGTTGTTAAGGTACCTGTTTTGTCAAATGCAATAGCCTTGATCTGACTAAGATTTTCTATGTGTATGCCGCCTTTAAATAGCACACCAATCCTAGCACCATTTGAAATAGCAGATAAAGTTGCTGGCATAATCGAAGCAACCAATGCACAGGGTGATGCAACCACTAGAAGAATGATTGCTCGATAAATACTGTCTTCTAAGGACCAATCAAATAAAAGGTAAGGTAAGAATAGCATAATCAAAAACACAACAAGAACAAACTTTACATATGTCCCTTCGAACTTATCTATAAATTGTTGAGAAGGGGATTTTTCTTCTTGTGCGGATTGGACTAGATTAATAATCTTCTGGAACATGGTATCATTGGCTTGTTTTGTAATTTCAATTGTGATGGTCCCATCGATCGAAACTGTCCCAGCTAGGACTTGTTCGTTTCTTTCTTTTAAAACTGGTATCGATTCACCGGTAATCGCACTTTCATCTATTGATGTAGTGCCCTTTATTATCATCCCATCAGCAGGGATTCTCTCCCCGGCACGCACGAGAATTTTATTTCCTATTACTAATTCTTCTACTGGAACTATTTGTTCTGAACCATTTTTAATCACAGTAGCTGTTTCCGGCTGTAATTTTAGAAGTGCAGAAATTTCTTTATTGCTCTTATTTGTTGTATATGTCTCTAGTGCACCAGACAAAGCGAAAATAAATATCAGTATGGCTCCTTCTGTCCAATAACCAATAATAGTAGAACCGATAGCAGCGAAAATCATAAGCAATTCTACATTTAGTTCTTTATTTTTTACTGTTTCGGTAATTCCTTCTTTTGCTTTTGCATATCCGCCAATAGCAAATGCAAATAGATGTAATATAACCCACGTGGTATCCGAAAGATGCTCTTTTGAAAGCCATGTAATTAGTATGATTGCCCCACTTATGAAAGCAGCAATTAATTCTAGATTAGAAAATACTTTTTCCCAAGATGCTACCTTGGATTTTGTAAATGAACGTTCATCTAATTTATGTCTTGAAAGTAAATGCAATATTTTCCCCTCCTAAGATGATATATCCCTACCTAAATTATAATTATTATAATGTAATATTTATTATAGTTTAACATGAATACTAGTAATGTCAATTTTTCAGTCTAACCTACATATTGTTACATTTCATCTAATAATAATGCGAATACAGCTTTTTCTCTGTGAGTAATTATATTGCTATGAATAATATATACTGTTACAATCAGAATTGTTGAAAATATGTAACAGGTTAAAAAGGGGGAGTTATTGTGAAAAAAATTATTTGGTTAACCATCTTATCTAGTATTTTTCTGCTCTTATCAGCATGTGGGAACGATACGGAAGAAAAAACAGAAGATAAAATTTGGGCATCAATCCAAGAATCTGGCGAGATTGTTGTAGGGACAGCTGGGACATTATTTCCAGCATCTTATTATCCAGAAGGATCAGAGGAGCTGACTGGATATGATGTAGAAGTTGCTCGTGAAATTGGTAAACGTTTAGGGGTTGACGTTAAATTCGAGACGATGGCTTTTGATGCGATGCTTTCTGCATTGCAGAGTGGACGTGTTGATATGATCCAAGCAGGTCCACGTGAGGCAAGTCGAGATAAATTTGGTTTTTCTGAACCGATTAAATATTCATTTGCAACGATGATTGTAAGGGCAGATGATTTATCAGGAATTCATACATTAGAAGATTTAAAAGGGAAAAAAGCTGGAGGTGCGGCAACTACAGTTTATAGTGATATTGCTAGAAAATTTGATGCTGAGGTTGTTACATATGGTAATGTGACGAATGATGCTTATCTTCGTGATGTTCATAATGGGCGAACAGACGTAGTAATAAATGATTACTATTTACAAAAGCTTGCGATTACTGCATTTCCTGAGTTCAATATTACGCTACATCCGGACCTTCGCTTTCATCCAACAACAAATAATGTAGTCGTTTCAAAAGAGGCTAAAGTGCTTTTAGAGAAGATAGATGAAGTAATAGCCGATATGAAAGAGGATGGTACCTTAACGAAAATATCTGGTGAGTTCTTCGGGGGATTAGACGTCTCGAAGGAACCTGAAGAAGAAGTAATTGAAATTGAGGGTATTGACTAAGGTGATCGTATGTTTGAAATAGATCGCGTACAATTAAACAATTTGTTTGATACAGAATTAGCGTGGGAGAGCTTACCATTCTTATTGCAGGGTGTTCCTGTAACAATTTTATTAGCAGTCATTGGAATGTTAGTTGGTTTGTTATTAGGATTTTTCATAGCTTTGGCAAGAGGATCAGCTAAGCTTGTTCTAAGATGGCCATCACGGCTGTATATTTCATTTATGAGAAGTACACCGATTATTGTGTTTTTGTTTCTTATCTATTATGGCTTACCGATTATTGGAATTAAGCTTACTGCGTTTCTAGCTGCTTCTATTGCTTTTGGTTTAAATAGTGCGGCTTATATTGCTGAGATTTATCGAGCAGCATTAAGTAGTGTGGATAAAGGCCAGTGGGAAGCAGCTAAAGCACTGAACATCGGATACTGGCAGGCACTTAGGATTATTATTCTCCCACAGGCGATTCGAATAGCTATACCACCATTGGCGAATGTTTTCTTGAGTATAATGCTGTCAACATCACTTGCAGCCATTATTACTGTACCAGAACTTTTTCAAAAGGCACAAATCGTAGCTGGACGTACCTTTGATGCGATGACAATGTACATTATGGTGGCACTAATTTATTGGCCGATAGGGATTGGAATTGCATTTTTGCAGGAACGATTGGAAAAAAGGTTTAATAAATATGTAAAACAGGAGATCTGATGAGGTCTCCTGTTTTACATTTCCAAAACCAAGAAGTTAAAGGGGAAGCATCTCTGCATTCTTATCCCCTTTAAATAGCATTAAGGCTACTATTATCGCTAATACAAAAGCTATTACATAAAAGAATGAAACTCCAGGAAAAAGCTCGATAAATAGTCCGCCTAGATAAGGTCCACCTAGACTTCCTACACTAAAGGCAATACTGCATAAAAGATTACCAGCAGGTAGTAATGCTGTTGGTAACAAGTCTGTCATATAGGATATTCCCAATGAATAAAGTGATCCAACGAAAACCCCTGCTAAGGAAAATAAGATAAATAAGGAGACAGAAGATGTCTCAAGCAATGCTGCAGCGAAAAAACAGCATAGACCTAAAGAAATAATAACGAGTAAAATATGTCTTCTGCCATATTTGTCACTAAGAATTCCTAATGGCAGCTGGGAAACTAAACTTCCAGCGGCAAAACATGGAATAATTAGTGAGAGCACGTCAACATTATGACCAATTCGCAGTCCATAAATAGGAAAGGTAGCATGCAATGTTGCTTCTAAAAAGCCATAGGCAAGTGGTGGTAAAAGGGCAATCCACGCTATTTTGGTCGTTTGGATAAATCGTCTCATAGAGCTATCCTTTGTGGTAGAGATTGTATCCACAGTATTTTTTGGCCATTTGTTTCGAACGAATAACATTAGTAACCATACTAATGTACTAAGTGCAGCTGAAACAATAAAGGGTAGGGATTCATGGAATTCTATTAGTCGTGTTAACAATGGACCAATTGCAAATCCGAGTCCAAACGACATGCCGTAAATGGAAATGCTTCTACCACGAGAGTTTTTATCTGCAGTAGTTGTTATCCATGTCTGTGTTCCAAAATGTAACATATTATCGCCTATACCGATTGTAACGCGGAGAATAAACCAAAACCAAAGTGATTCCCATATAGGGAAAATGGCAAGAGAGACGATAACAACTAGTCCACCTATTACGATTATTGGTTTAAAGCCATACTTGTGCATCGGTTTTTCCATAAATGGCGAAGCGAGTAAGACACCGATATAGAGACCTGTGGCATGTAACCCATTTATAGAAGATGAGATACCAGCCTGTTCAAGAATGATGGCTAATAGTGGCATTAGCATACCCTGTGACATTCCTGATATTGTAACAAGTAATGTTAAAATCCAAAAGCGAAAACGATCTAATATCATGCTTGTTCCCCCTGATGATAAAATAAATGAACAGATTAAGTGATGTGTAGTACGCCCATGCCGACTTTTCTATTATTTATGTATAAAAAATTTGTGCTCGAAAAAACTAAGGCAAAAAGAGAGGAATGGGCAGATGAATAATAAATACATCATAGCATTAATTACGATTTTCATTGCATTACAATTTCCTTTACCTGCTGTTGCTAAGGAAAAAGAGGCAAAAACGAATAAATTCGATATTCCTAGCCATGTATTAGATATTGCAAAGGAAAATACCTTCCCTAATTCTACCGAGGATGAAGAGGTTATCGAGCCTAGTGAGCTTTCACAAGAATTAATAGATACCTCAAAAGTAAAGATTTCCAATCCAAATTTAATTAAAATGCTCAATGAAACAACTTTAAATCCATCTCCAATTGCCTTTGGATATCGTGGCATGGTTTTTTTAGGAAGATGGCCACTAAATTATGAATCAGACGATACCAATATTAACTGGGAATATCAAAAAATTAATGTTAATGAGCTAAATAATATTGGTGGTGGAGAAGTACAAAAAATTAACTATATTCAACAAGAACAGAAAAATATAAAAGGTGCCCTAACCAACAAAATAGCGAATCCAGACGATGTAAAGCAAATGATAATTATGGCAGCAAAGCAAAAAACAAAGCTCCCCCTATCCTATAATACAACCATTGGAAATGGAACAAAAAAGGAAAATTCCTATGGGGTTCAACCACAAAAATACGGATTATTACACGCGTTTGCTCCTGCAGTTAACGAAAAAGGAAAAGTAACATTTGGAGAGGTTTACATTCAGTTGAAAGGGACTAAAACTACATTAGTGATAAAAAATGTAACCAAACAAGGTATCGGTGCTTGGATTCCGATTCAAGACCATATTTCTTTTTCTTATGAGGTTAGATAAGTTAGTTGAAGGAAAAGCTCTGCATTCATACGTGCGGAGCCTTTTTGATTACAGTATTCGTTCTATTAGAAATAAGTCTATCCGTTTTTCTACAATAAGAGGTTGATAAAATTGCTTTATTGCTTTATCATACTAAAGTGATAAAGCAAACGGAATGCAGGGGGAAGAAAATATGGAGTGGGTCGTTGTTGTTTCAGTGTTATTAATGGTTATTCTAAGTTTATTACGAGTTAATGTTATTTTATCTATCATTATCGCGGCAATAGTTGCTGGGGTAATGTCAGGGCTAAATATAGTAGAAGCTGTTGAGATGCTAGTTAGTGGCATGGGTGGTCAAGCTAACACAGCGCTAAGCTATGTATTACTTGGTGCTTTTGCTGTTGCGATTAGTTATACAGGCATAACAAACATATTAGTAAAATATTTAATTCGGATTATGAGTGGAAAGAAAACTACGCTCTTATTAGTTATAGCTGGTGTCGCATCCTTGTCACAAAACGTTGTGCCGGTTCATATTGCCTTTATTCCTATATTAATACCGCCTTTATTAACATTATTTGATAGGATGCAGGTAGATAGAAGAGGTGTGGCAGTTGCCTTAACATTTGGATTGCAGGCTCCTTATATTTTGATTCCAGCAGGTTTTGGACTTATATTTCACAGGATCATATACGATGGATTGGTGCAAAATGGTGCCACTATAACAATGGGAGAAGTAGCTAAGTCGATGATAATTCCAGGGCTAGGGATGATTGTTGGTTTACTCATCGCTTTATTTATAACGTATCGTAAGGATAAAGAATATACTTCTAATGGTCAAGATGCAACGTTATATAATGAGAAGCAATCAGCTGATATTTCATTTAATTTGAAGCATTTGCTGACAGTTTTCGCTATTGTAGGGGCACTTATCGCACAGATAATTTCTGGTAGCTTAATAATCGGTGCTCTAATTGGTTTAGGATTGATGTTTCTTTTCTTCGTGGTTCCATTTTCAAAAGGAGATAAAATAATATCTGATGGTGTAGGTATGATGGGTTCTATTGCATTTGTTATGTTGGTTGCATCTGGATATGGGACTATTTTAAAAGATACAGGTGCAGTGGATGCATTAGTAGAAGCATCGTCTGGATATTTAGGGAATAATAAAGCACTAATCGCATTTGTCTTACTGCTAGTTGGTTTACTAATTACGATGGGAATCGGCTCATCGTTTGGAACCATTCCAATTATTGCAGCATTATTCGTTCCTATTTGTTTGTCAGCAGGTTTTAGTCCGATTGCAACAGCTGCATTAATAGGGACAGCGGGAGCGTTAGGTGATGCAGGATCACCTGCATCAGATAGTACCCTTGGGCCAACATCAGGACTAAATGCAGATGGAAAACATAATCATATTTGGGACACCTGTGTACCTACATTTACTCATTTTAATATTCCACTATTCTTATTTGGATGGATGGCTGCATTGTTCCTGTAATAGGCATAGAAGTATTAACCTGTATAAAAATAGTTCATTTAGCAAAAGGTAAGAAAAAAATAGGTGGGGTATTATGTTTAGAATAAATCGTTTACGACCAACTGCCTTTGTGTTTTTTCTTGCCTTTTTTTTCGTTAATATTCATGGGACAGAAGCTGCAGGGTATGGTTGGGGGTATAAAAAAAATAAAGATCATGAGATTCCTGACGTTGGAAGATATGGAGAAATCTTGAAAGAGTATGGCGCATATTATGTAGACGACTCGGGTGAAAAGACACTTTACTTAACCTTTGATAATGGCTATGAACAGGGCTATACGGAAGGGATATTGGATGTTTTAAAAAAAGAAAAAGTCCCTGCAACGTTTTTTGTGACCGGCCATTATGTAAATAGTCAACCAGAGTTAATTAAGCGAATGGTTGATGAAGGACATATAATCGGAAACCACTCGTATCACCATCCCGATTTTACCATTCTTACCAAAGAGGTCATGAAGAGAGAATTAGAAACGCTGGAGGAAGCTGTTCGGAAGGTATCTAGTCAAGATGATATAAAGTATGTTCGACCACCCAAGGGGATGTTCAATCAACAAACATTAGAATGGGCAAATGAACTAGGGTACATTCATGTATTCTGGTCATTAGCTATAATTGATTGGAATACAAATGCACAAAAGGGCTGGCAGTATGCCTATGACCAAGTCATGGAACAGGTGCACCCTGGTGCAATAATTCTACTGCATGCAGTTTCAGAGGATAATGCGATGGCAATGGAAAAAATGCTTCAGGATTTAAAAAAGAATGGCTATACATTTAAGAGTCTGGACGAATTTGTGATAAAAGATAAGGTTCCTAAAGGAATATACGGATTTTAAGGTAGAACTGAGACAGAGACAATCTGTCTCTTTTTTATTTTTCGCTGAATAATATTTAAACATTTCAGAATTATTGATATAATAAACCCTACAATTATAATAGGGGAGTGATTGTATGAATAGAGAGGAATTAATAGCACCAGAGGATTATAACATCGCAATGGAAGTTGAAAAATATGCTAGTCAACCGAACAGAAAAGCATTAATTTGGGAAAATGAACGTGGAGATATACGGGAAATTTCTTATGGTAAACTCATAGAAAATATGAATAAAATAGGGAATGTTTTTAAAAGTAATGGTCTGAAAAAAGGCGATAAACTACTTGTCATGATCCCTAGAATGATTGAAGCATACGAGGTATACTTGGCAGCACTTAAGAATGGAATCATCATTGTGCCAAGTTCTGAAATGCTAAAAACACAGGATCTCCAATACCGTATAAGCCACGGTGAAATAAATGGTGTTGTAAGCTACTATCCCTTTACAGAGCAATACAAGGGGCTTTCTGAATATAATTCATTAGTTAAATTTGTAGTTGGAGAATCTGTAGATGGCTGGAAGTATCTTGATGGACTGATGGAAGACGCTTCTATGGAACTTAATATGGAAGAAACGACTCGGGACGATATTGCTTTTATTTCCTATACCTCAGGTACGACTGGTAATCCGAAGGGGGTTGTACATACACATGGTTGGGGATTCGCACATCTGAAAACAGCACCAGAAAATTGGCTCTGTGTAAAAGAAGGGGATAAGGTCTGGGCTACTGCAGGACCTGGTTGGCAAAAGTGGATTTGGAGTCCTTTCTTGTCTGTCCTTGGTATGGGTGCAACTGGTTTTATATATAACGGAAAGTTTCATGCTGAAAAATATTTGTCTCTGTTAGAAAGACATGAAATAAATGTTCTTTGCTGTACACCAACGGAATATCGTATGATGGCAAAGGTGGATAACCTAGATAAATATCACCTTCCACATTTAAATAGTGCAGTTTCAGCAGGTGAACCATTAAATGTAGAGGTAATTAACACGTTCCAAAAATATTTTCATGTTACCGTTCGTGATGGCTATGGTCAAACTGAAAATACGTTATTGTTGGGTGTTATGAAGGATATGAAGGTGAAGCCAGGTTCGATGGGTAAACCAACCCCTGGTAATGATGTGGAAATTGTTGATGAATTTGGGGAACCGGTGGGAGTAAACGAGGTTGGTGACATTGCTGTTCGATTAAATAGTCCTGCATTATTCCTCGAATATTATAAGGATCCGGACCGTACTAATCGTTCTCGACGTGGTGATTTTTATATTACTGGAGATCGAGCAAGAAAAGATGAAGATGGATATTTTTGGTTTGAGGGACGAAGTGATGATATAATCATTAGCTCAGGATACACTATCGGTCCTTTTGAGGTAGAGGATGCCTTAGTTAAACATCCTTTTGTGGCAGAGTGTGCAGTTATTGCTAGTCCAGACGAAATTAGGGGAAGTATTGTTAAGGCATTTGTTGTGCTAAAGAAAAATATATTAATAGATCCCGACGAACTAGTGAAGGAATTACAGGAGCATGTAAAAAATTTAACTGCCCCTTATAAATATCCTCGTGTGATCGAGTTCATCGAAGAGCTTCCCAAAACAGTATCTGGGAAAATTAGACGAGTGGAATTACGGCAGTTAGAAGCAGATAGGAATGTTAAGTCCAATTAATAGATGTGAAGACAGCGCACTTGCTGTCTTTTTCTTCGTGCTTAGTAGTTAAAGATTATGAGCCTCACGAGATGAGCATGTACCCAATAGTCAAAAGTATGAACCCCAACGAGACGATAATATGCTCAATAAACCAAAATATAAACCTCCAAAATGTACACGATATATAAAATTCAAACCTGCGAAATAATTGTAGTTCAAGATACCAACCCACTATAAAATCTACCATCATATCAATCTAAAAATAAATTTCTAAAAAACATAACAAAATACTTGAAAGTCAAAAAAGGTCAGAGTATAATGTAGGCATAAGGTCAAAGATAGTCAAAGTCAAATTGATCTTACTAAAATGGTTAACGATGAAATAGGAGGAATGGAATATGAAATGTCAAAAATGTGGTGTAAATGAAGCGAATATTAACATGGCAATGCAATTTAATGATGAAAAAATGCAGATGCACCTTTGCAATTCATGTTTCCGTGAAATCCAAGAAAATATGATGAATGCAAATGGATTTTTCCAAAATCCGTTCTTTGATGGAGAAAATGATGCATTTGCACCAAATTTTTTCCAGGATAACGGTTTCGCAAATGCAAATTCTAACACTGCTACACAAACCAAACAAAAAGCGAAGAAACGTAATGGATTACTAGATCAGCTCGGTAAAAACTTAACAGACGCAGCTCGTGCTGGCGAAATTGATCCAGTCATTGGTCGTGATCAAGAGGTTAAGCGAGTAATTGAGACCTTAAATAGAAGAACAAAAAATAATCCCGTATTAATTGGTGAGCCTGGAGTTGGTAAAACAGCAATTGCGGAAGGACTAGCATTAAAAATTGCTGAGGGTGCCGTACCAGCAAAATTAATGAATAAAGAAATATATCTTTTAGATGTAGCTTCACTAGTTGCTAATACTGGCATTCGCGGTCAATTTGAACAACGTATGAAACAATTAATAAAAGAATTGCATCAACGAAAGGATACCATTTTATTTGTGGATGAAGTCCATCTTTTAGTAGGTGCAGGAACTGCAGAAGGTTCTCAGATGGATGCAGGTAATATTTTAAAGCCTGCCTTAGCCCGCGGTGAGTTACAAATAATTGGTGCAACAACCCTAAAAGAGTATCGTCAAATAGAAAAAGATGCTGCTCTTGAACGTCGATTCCAACCAATTATGGTAAAGGAACCAACTATTGAAGAAGCAATTCAAATACTAAATGGTTTAAAAGAACGTTTTGAAAAATTCCATGAAGTTCGCTATTCGGATGAAGCAATCCGTGCATTTGTTACACTTTCTGCACGTTATATTCAGGATCGCTTTTTACCAGACAAGGCAATTGATTTAATGGATGAGGTTGGTTCACGATTAAACCTAACTAATTCACAAAACGATTCTGTCTCCATTCAAAAGCGTATTGATGAAATTGTGAAGGAAAAAGAAGCTGCTGCAGAACAAGAGGATTATGAACGTGCAGCAAATCTTCGTTACCAAGAAATACAATTACAAAAGCAGCTGGAAAAGGCAAAAGGTGAAGAACAGGTAATAGATGTGGATGTCTCTGATATACAATTGATTGTTGAAGAGAAAACGGGTATTCCTGTAACGAAGCTACAAGCTGATGAACAAGAGAAAATGAAAAATATTGGTGAAAATCTTCGTAAAAAAGTAATTGGTCAGGATAAAGCAGTAGATAAAGTTGCTAAGGCAATTCGACGCAGTCGAGCAGGCCTAAAATCTAAATATCGTCCAATCGGTTCCTTCTTATTTATTGGCCCTACTGGTGTTGGGAAAACAGAACTAACGAAAGCATTAGCCGAAGAGTTATTCGGTTCGCGTGAAGTGTTAATTCGTCTTGATATGAGTGAGTACATGGAGAAACATTCTGTGTCTAAAATCATCGGTGCACCTCCAGGATATATTGGCCATGACGAAGCAGGTCAATTAACAGAACGTGTTCGTCGTAGTCCATACTCTATTATCTTGCTAGATGAAATTGAAAAAGCTCATCCTGATGTGCAAAATATTTTCCTCCAAATCATGGAGGATGGTCATTTAACAGATTCCCAAGGCAGAAAGGTAAGCTTTAAGGATACTGTTATTATCATGACAAGTAATGCTGGAACAGGTTTTAAACCAATCACGGTTGGCTTTAATAAAGACAAACATGAGTCTGTATCAACATTAGAAAATTTAAGTGCTTATTTTAAACCAGAGTTCTTAAACCGTTTCGATTCTATAGTGGAGTTCAATGAATTAAGTGAAGATAATTTAATGGATATTGTTGACTTAATGCTTGGTGAATTGAAGAACACGATTAAAGAAAATAATATGGAAATTACGATAACTAGTGATGCGAAGAAATCACTTGTAAAACTTGGCTATGATCCTAAATTTGGTGCTCGACCATTACGCCGAGTAATCCAAGATAAAATAGAAGATCCGTTAACAGATCTTTTACTTGAAGAAGAGAATGTAGACAAAATTCACGTGTCAGTGAAAGATGGCGAAATAGTAGTAAATATGGCATCTGAATAAGTAAAAATGTTGTGACGCATTGGAATAGTTTCCAATGCGTTTTTTTTCGGATATTTTCCTTTATTTCTCTCCATAGAATAAGCTATGTTAGAATGAAACCAATTGTTGGTATTACTAACCTTCTTACATAAAGATGAATAATAAACAATTTGTAAAGAAAAATAATCAAATGTTTAAAGGAGAATAAAATGAGGCTGAAAAAAGTTTTGCTAGTGTTAGCAATCTGTTTTCTTATTATTATACTTGGCTGAAAGAGTGAGGATAATCGTAATGACTGGAACACTAGCTTAGAAGAAACACAAAAAATTGAAGTGTTAGGAGAAAATAATTCGGAAGTGATAGCAACCATTACGGATTACGAGGGCAAAGAAGAATTTGTTCAGGCACTTCAGATAAATAAGTGGAAACTAGAAAAAGCACCTTCAAATTCTAGCATTGAAAAGAGATTCATTTTATTTAATAGTGAAACGAAAAAACTTGGCGGGTCCAATGATAAAGAAAAAGAACTAAAGGAAGTCGCTAAGATAATGGTTTTTCAGGATGTTCCGTATATCGACTTTCAAATTAAAAAACAAACATTTAGCTTTAAGGTGCCTAAAGAAGTATCTGATAATATGAATAATCTTCAATAGATATGTTTCTGTGGGAAGGAATAACGTCTCTCTTAATGAGGTGTTATTCCTTTACCTTTAATATTTATTTTAGTTTTCAATCTGTTTTATTATTTTTGCAGGGTTTCCACCAACCACTACATTATCTGGTACATCCTTCGTCACAACAGCTCCAGAACCAATGACAACGTTATTACCTATCGTAACCCCTGGATTAATAATAGAACCCCCACCAATCCAGACGTTGCCACCAATACTAACAGCCTTACCAAATTCTACTCCTGAGGTTCTTTCTTTTGCATTGAGTGGATGAGTTGCCGTATAAATGTGAACACCTGGTGCAATAAAACAGTTATCACCTATACTAATTTTACATACATCTAAAAATACACAATTAAAATTAGCATAGAAGTTTTCCCCAACATGAATATTGTAGCCGTAGTCGCAACGAAATGATGGCTCTACATATATTTCACTTCCAGTTGATCCAAATAGGTCTTTTAATATTTCTGTTCTTTTCTCGAGTTCTGTTTCAACGGTCTGGTTATATAATCTCGTTAGCCTACGAGCATTAATTCTGTCCGCAACTAATACTGGGTCAGCTGGATTATATAGTTCACCATTCACCATTTTTTCTTTTTCATTTTTCAAAAGTTTCCCCTCCCTAGCTTAGTGAATAATCTATCTAGCCTTATTATCTTGTTAAATAGGGGAAAAGTAAAATAAACAATAATTCTTTCGAAAGCGTGAAAGTATAATAAAGAATTAAATAAAAAGGATGTATTCGTCATGCTGCAATACAAAAGATTATTTGCACTCATAATGCTGTTTTTCCTTGTTTTTGCGGCGGTAGACAAGTCACCTACCTATGCTAAACAGCTTGCCAAAAAAATGGATGTCCATTTTATCAATGTAGGGCAGGGTGACAGCATATTTATTAAAACTCCGAATGGTAAGAATATCTTAATTGACGCCGGACCACCAAGAGCAGGGAAAATAGTAGTTCAGTATTTGAAAGGACTTGGCGTTGATAAGCTTCATCTTGTTATAGCTACTCACCCAGACCGAGACCATATCGGTGGGCTCCCAGCTGTTTTGAATACATTTGAGGTGGAACATATTTTAGATTCAGGGAAGCTACATGTAACAAGGGCTTATGCTAGCTACATGAATGAGGTTCGAAGGCAGGAAATACCAATGACAATTGCCAAAGTAGGCAAACATATCTCCATTGATCCACTACTAGATTTTCGCATTTTAAATGGATATGGAAAACGAAAGAGTAATAATCAATCCTCGATTGCACTTAAGCTTAGCTATAATGACGTGGATTTTTTGTTTCTAGGAGATATTGAGGATAGACAAGAAAAGAAAATCGCCCAAAAATATGATGTACGAGCAGAAATAATTAAGATTGCTCATCATGGATCTAAAACAAGTAGCTCCAGTAAGTTTCTAGAAGAAGTGGATCCAAGTGTAGCCATTATCTCCTACAGTAAATTTAATCGTTTTGGTCACCCCGTCAATCGCGTTATCGAAAAACTAATCGAATTAAACACACATATATATTCCACTGCAGCATTTGGTGATTTAGTTATATATACAGAAGGAAAAAACTACTTTATTTATCCTCAAAAATCACCACTGCAAGGAATCTTGCAGGATGCCAACTAAACGACAGGTGCCAGGGCCACAGTATTGTGATTCCTGGCACCTGTTGAAATTTGTTAAGAAAATTTGCAAATTATTGTTGACAAAAAGGTTCTATTGTTATATGGTTAGTTACATAAGTAATGAACCATATAACGAGGAGAAGAAAAATGAAAAACCAATTGGATGAAAACAAGCCAATTTACCTCCAAATTAAAGAGCATATCGAAGATTCCATCATCAATGACTCGATAAAAGCCGGGGAACGAGTACCTTCTACAAATGAATTTGCATCCTTTTATAAAATAAATCCGGCTACCGCAGCAAAGGGGATAAATGAGCTAGTGGCTGAGAATATTTTGTTTAAACGAAGGGGTGTCGGAATGTTTGTCACAGAAGATGCAAAAGAAATTATTATAGATAAGCGTAAGCAGACCTTTTATGAAAGCTATATTTTGCCATTAAAGGAAGAAGCTAAAAAGTTACACATTAGCCAAGCAGAGCTAATAAGTATGATGGAGGGAGAACAAGGGGATGAAGATTGAAGTAAAAAATATAACGAAGAAGTATGGGGAAAAATTAGCATTAAATAGCCTAACCTTTCAACTTGATGAGCCGAAGATATATGGGTTGCTAGGGCGGAATGGTGCAGGTAAAACAACCTTTATGGAGATCTTAGCAGGACAGATTTTAGCTAGTGATGGTGAAATTTTAATAGACGGAGAAAATCCTTTTGACAATCAATCATTGACAGAGTCAGTTTGTTTAATCAAAGAGGGGAATAATTTTAAAAAAGATTTAACCATAAAAAACATCTTAAAAATTAATTCTTATTTCTATCCATCCTGGGATCAAAAACTAGCAGATACGTTAGTGAAGGAATACAATCTTAATCCAAAGGCAAAGGTGAAAACATTATCCAAAGGGATGGAATCTGCACTTGGAATTATTGTCGGACTCGCTAGTAAGGCGCCAATTACGGTTTTTGATGAGCCATACATTGGTCTTGATGCCGCAGCACGGAAGAAGTTTTATAATATCTTATTAGAAGAGTTTGAAGAGGAGCCACGAACGATTATATTTTCTACACATCTTATTGATGAGGTTAGCTTAATGTTTGAAGAGGTTATCATTTTACAAGAAGGAAAATTAGCCCTGCAAGAGGATGCTGATGTATTACGAAAAAGGTCTTATGCAGTATCAGGGTCTCTCGAGCAGGTGAAAGCCTTCATTCAAAATAAAGAGGTAATAACTACGAAGCAACTTGCAGGTATGATGACCGCATATGTTTTTGGAAATATGGAAGAGGCAAAGGTATCGGGTCTTACGGTTGAAGGTGTACCTATTCAAGATCTTATGATTTATTTAACAGAAAGGAAGGGGGCATAGTCATGAATAAACAAATAAAGGGTTTACTCTATTTTTATATCACTGATATTCGTCACTCCCTACTCATTTTTTGGTCAATTCTATTACTTGTTTTAATTGTATCATTAGCTTTTTCATACTATCTTCTCGGAATTGAAGATGGAGCTTTTACATTTGGATTTCCATTCGCTATTTACATCTACTGCATCATCCTAGGATTTTTGACTGTAAAGGAAACGATTCCATTTGCAATAAAAATAGGAGCAACTCGTAAAAATTTATTTATTAGTTTAGGCATATTTTTTCTTGGTGTAGCTCTTGTAAAAGCGTTGGTGGCTAATACGATTCAGGAGATTGTACTTTTCCTTACGAAAAGTACTGTGCTCGATAACTTTAAATTTCTACACCCAGCAATGTTAGTAGAAGACAACTGGTTAAACCGTGTTCTTATCGATACTAGCTTAATGTTTTTCCTCCTTGCATTTATGTTTATTATGGGCTTATTATTTTATAAATATGGTCTTGCTGGTGGTGGAATTGTAGCTGGAACTCTAGCTATCGTTTTCCTCATTGGGATTGCAAAAGGGTGGATTTTTGAATTTATCATCAGTGTTTCAAAACAATTAGATATGGTATTCTTTATTGAGCTCCTCGGAGTAGGTGTAGTACTATACTTATTCTCCTTTATATTTGTTCGAAGAGTTACCATTGAGAAGCGTAATTAAAATAAGCAGACTGGATAGCCTTTCCAGTCTGCTTATTATTAACCTGCCATTTCTTTTCGTTTAAACATTTGTATTGAGACGAGTACCAACAGCACTGAAATAGCCAACGCAACACCTGAAGTCGCCCAAAGATCGCCGTTAATTTTTTCTGTAGTTAGCATTTCCTGGATGTAGATTGATAGATTATTCGGGCTCCAGTCCAGAACATGGTGAAAAATTTTCGTAATAATGCTCATGATCATAATGGTCAATATCGTAAAAAATGCTACTAAACCGGAGGATTTAAAAATTGAATTATAAAAAATACTGAGTGATACAACTAATGTAAGCCATATTCCATAGAAGAAAAATACTTTAGTGAAATCGACGAAGGATAAGGTCCCATATAGAATATTTGTATAGTACCAGCTCATTAATAAGCCTAGGAAAAGAGATAGCCAGACAAGTAAAAGTAGAGACAGCCACTTTGATGTAATATAATTACTATAGGAAACGGGTTTCACTAAAATTAGTTCCGATACACCACTTTTCCGTTCTCCACTAATTGTTCCCATGGAAAGTAAGACAATAACTAATACGCCTAAGCTACTAAGCTGTGATAGACTCATCATAATCACCTCAGAGGGTGAAAAATCAGGTAGTTCAAATACTGTTCCATCAGGCATACCGCCTACTGATTCAATTATTTGCGGCAGGAAATAATTCGTTATTGGGTCCATGATAGATACTAAAATAATAACAAGCGGAACCCAAATCCATTTTTTGTTTCTCCAATTCTCTAGTAATTCCTTTTGAAATAATGTAGACCATTGCATTAGTTATTCACCACCCTCATAAACATATCCTCTAATGAAGCGCGATTAATTGAAAACGTTGTTATTGGCCAGTGTTCCTTCGCTGCTAGAGTTAAAATTTGTTCGCGTGCTATCTTCAAATCTACAGTAGAAATAAATAGAGCACCCCGCTCTATCTTTGTATTAGCTACGGATTCAAGCGCATTAATTTTTTCCTGATAAATATCTACACTATCGTCTATTTCTAACTTTATTACAGTTGTTTGATACTTTTTTTGTAAGTCCTGAAGTGAGCCAGACTCAATTATTTTCCCCTTGTTTAATAGTAAGAGTTCATCACTAACTTCTTCCGCATCATTTAAAATATGTGTGGAGAAAAGGATGGTCATTACTTGTTTTAACTGCTCCATTAGAACAAGCACTTCTCTTCTACCAATTGGATCTAAAGAGGCAACAGGCTCATCAAGTATTAATAATTTTGGTTTATGAATAATTGCTTGAGCTATGCCAAGTCGCTGTTTCATTCCACCGGAATACCTTGAAATACGCTCATTACTGGCCTCTTCAGAAATTCCAACTACCTTTAATAGCTCTATAGCTCTTTGAGCTGCTTCTATTTTAGGGAGCTTTGCTAGTCTTCCACTATAGGTTAAAAACTCTTTTCCAGTCATCCAAGAATGGAAGGATGGATACTGTGGTAAATAACCAATCCACGAACGGATATCCTGATTTTTGGCTTGTGATTCAAATTGAATAATTCCTTCGGTAGGTTTCAGAAGACCAGCCAAGGTACGGAGTGTAGTCGTCTTACCAGCCCCGTTTGGTCCGATTAAAGCTACACATTTGTGGTGACCAAATTTAAAGCTTATCTGATCAACGATCGTTTTTGTACCATATTTTTTTGTTAGTTTTTCTACCGTTAGTAAAGCAACCATTAGCGCTGTCTCCTTCCAAAAATAAAGTAAAGGACCGGACCAATAATGCTTATCACTATTATAATTAAAGCCCACATCCATTTAGGTCCATTCGTCTCTTTAACCTTTATCAGGTCAACGATTGCAACAATTAGCAAAAGGAATTCAATAATTAGTAAGGGTGCAAGTAAAGCCCAATTTATAGCCTCCATTTAATGGTATCTCCTTTCATTTTAAACTCCTAATAAATAAGGAATTGCAATTAACGTTCCAATTAGAACGATAAATATAATCCAAGCAAGAGGTCTTGCTAAATTAATTGTCCAGCCGACCCCAAAACGTTTCTCTAAGAATATTGCTGGGTCATTTGGATTAAAATAGATAACCCCTAATTTCCAATGCTTATCGTCATCTCGATTGATGATTTCCCCACTATTGCCTTTTGCGATTTTCACTCGGCTACCACCTTGCCCTGTTGTGATCGACAAAATTATAGCCCAGACAACTAGTATAAAAGTAAAGATTATTGAAATGTACGATATAACCGTTGGGTTTATTGAGAAAACAATAAAAAATTGGGTTAATGTTAGAAGTAAGGAAGTTCCGATTCCAGTCCCTATCAAGAATATGGACCATCTTCTTCTAAAAATTATATTTTGCTGCATGGATTCCACTGGTCTTTCAGCATGGATTTGTTGCTTTGCTTTCGCAATCATTGTATTCAAAAGCATAAATAATAGAATTAAATATAGCTGGATAATTGGTAGAGCCAGTACTGTTCGTGGCGATTTTGTAACCCAATTCGTTACTTCACCAGAAAAATTATATTGCACAGGAAACTGGTTTGGAATATTATCGTAAAACTTGAATGATACGGCAATGGTAGCAAATGAAATAAGAAAAGGGATAACAAACCAAAGATTAGAATGATTTAGTCGTTGTCTTCTAAACTCAGTGTCTATAAATACCTGCTGCGGTTTATCACTTCCCCACTTCTCTTGTTGCTTTAATTTTTTCATCTTGCGGTGAAAATAATAATAAATGGAAAAATGAGCGATTAGATATAGCCCAATAAGAGAGCTGAAATAAATGGCAAATATTTCATCGTTTATATCATTTATGGAAATGACGATAAAAAATAATAAGGTAAGTATTACGCTTGCAACTGCGGAAAAAATCACAAATTGCTTGCGCATTTTTTTTAACCTATCCGTATAATAAATCTCTTCAGGAATAGTGATTCCAAAGCTTTCAGTTCTCCTAGTCCAGTACGGAATAAAGATAGTCGAGATAAATATTGGTAACAATACTGTTAGTAAAATGATATTGTTCATGAGGTAGTCCCTCCCTTGTATGAGTTATAAATCGATTGGCAGAGCTCTAAAAACTCGAGTTCATCTACATCACGACAAATTGACTCAGCAATGATTGGTCGTAATTTTTTTTGTAGTTGTGCACGGTAGGACTCGTCAGCCTTGGGCACTCCATCTGGATTAATAACGACCCCTTTTTGACGGTGAATGAGGATAAAACCTTCTTGTTTTAATTGCTGGTAAGCCTTATTCACTGTATGAAGATTGATACCGATATCAGCTGCAAGGGATCGAACAGACGGTAAGCCTTCACCAGGCTTTAACTCCTTTCGTGCAATTCCATCAATTATTTGGTTAGTTAATTGCTGATAAATAGGCTCATTTGCTTCAAAGTCAAGGTTTATAAGCACATTGCAGCACACTCCTTTTGTTCCATCTGTTATATTTATAGTATAACAGATGGAACAAATCTGTCAATGAAAAGTATTTTGAAGTGAAACGTACTTTATCAACAGCTTTGTCCACAAGTTGTTTACTAAAGGAAAGGAATATATATTGATTATCCACATTATCAACAAGCGTATGTGAATAGATATCAACAATACTATGTGAATAACATGAAGTAGGAGGTGGTAAGTTGCTCAATTAAAATTATCTAGTTTTTTTATAGACAATAAAAAAAGACCGAAGCGGTTAGCCTCGATCTCCTTGATGTCTTGCACGGTCAGCACGTTTAAACTCTTTTTGATATAGTACTTCTTGGGTTTTGTTTAAATATTTATCCCTTATTTCACGCTTTTCCTTAGGCATGGTCATCCCTCGCTTTTTAATGCTTAGGATAACCAACTTAGGAATTTTTATACAAATTTAAACAACCTCACCATCTGCATTTGCGTCGATAATTGCAAATTGTCTATAGGAAAGATAATGCTCTTGTGAAATTGCAAAAATATCATAAATTTCTTCTCTATCATTTACTTTTGTATAAATATCTGGATAAATAGTGTTGGCTAAGGCAACGTAAGGAAGTTTAAGGACGGCTTTAGTGGAGCGGATGTTGGTTTTTCTTACTTTCATGAAGATGGTCTCGATACCATATTCTAAAAATAACTCGTCGAAAAACTGTTCCTTTGCCAGTCGATTATATCCTTTTCCAAAATAAGGCTGGCCAATCCATGTTGCTAAAAAGCCATAATTATTTTCTATATCAAATAAATTAATTGTCCCTATTGGTTGTTGGTATTCGTCAACTATTGTTCTTGATATTAATCTCCCAGATTCTTCTGCTTCTATAGTTTTCTTGGTGATAAAGTAGAATTCATCACTAGTTGCTGCTTTATGTCTAACGAAAGGAAAGACTTCAGGGTGTGACATCAACTCAAATAATACCGGGACCTCACACAACTCACGTCTTTTTAGCATAGAAAAACCCTCCTTATTTAAGCAGGAGGGTGTTCTAAGAAAAGGAATCTAGTTTAGGACCCCACCCGCGAATTTTTATTAAGATCAACAAAAATTCGGGGTGGGAATCGAACCCACTAGAACCAGATTAACTGGTGGCGCACCATTTGCCTTCCCTATTATATTTTGACTTTCATTTATAACAATACATATAATACTATGATTTAATCCAAAAGGGAACAACTTTTTTAACAAAAATCTCGACAAAATTTGTGAATTTTTTTAACAGATATTAACATAGGTCTTTTAATGCCAACTCGAGTGAAGGATAAGCAAAGGAATAGCCATAATCCAATGCTTTTTTTGGTAAGACATACTGCCCATTCAAAACAAGTTGACTCATTTCACCAGTGGCAATTCGTACGAATATATTTGGTGTTGGGAACCAGTATGGACGATGAAGGCTTTTGGCTAGGACCTGATTAAACTCTTTATTACGAACTGGATAAGGTGCAGTTATATTGTAAGCCCCAGATAACTGATCATTATGTAGAGCAAATAACAGCATCTGAACGACATCTTCTATATGAACCCATGACGTCCATTGCTCTCCACTACCAATTCTACCTCCAAAAAATAATTTAGTTGGTAAAGTCATTAATGGAAAGGTACCTCCATCCTTTCCAAGGATTACTCCAAACCTTGCGTAAACAGTTCTGATTCCTAGCTGTTTCGCCTGGAAGGCAGTCTCTTCCCAATTGACAACGACATCTGCTAAAAAATCCTTTCCTGGCTTTTTGGTTGCTTCCGTGAAAATCTTTTCTTCCGATACACCATAAAAGCCTACAGCCGAACCACTAATAAAAACGTTTGGCTTTTCTTTCATATTATTCATTATGTCAATTAGTTTTTGTGTTATTTTGATACGACTCGATTTTATTCTTTGTTTCTTCTCTTTCGTCCAGTATCCATACAGGCTTTCCCCAGCAAGATTAATGATACCGTGAATGGGCGGGAGAAGAAGAGAATTTTCAAAACCGATGTAAGTGATATTTTGCTTATTGGGGAATTTTTCAGGTGTACGGGTTAAGATATATACTTGGTGGCCATTTTGTACTAGTTTTTGTACGAGATGTTTTCCGACAAATCCAGTTCCACCAGTTAATAGATAATTCATAAGGATCCCTCACTTTTTCGAACTTTTTTCTTTTTATCATGTTATGATGAGTAAAAGAGGTGAAGAAGTTGCCAGCGAAAATTAGCCGTATTACAACACAGAAAAAAAGTAAACAGCGATATAATGTTTATCTAGTTGAAGGTGATAGCGATGCCTATGGATTCAGTGTTGATGAAGCTATCCTGGTGGAGTTTGGACTTCGTAAAGGTCTTGAATTAGATGAAGCTACAATAGAACAACTTATTAAGCAGGATACTATTCAGAAATCGTATCTTCTGGCCATAAACTATTTAAGCTACCGGATGCGTTCTCGTAAAGAAATGTACGACTATCTAAAGCAAAAAGAAGTAGAAGAAGAGCATATAGCAGTAATTATGGAACGCTTAACGAAGGAAGGACTTTTGAATGATCAGCAATTTGCTGAGGCTTTTACGCTAACACGGATCAATACTTCATCCAAAGGGCCACTTTTGGTTAAACGAGAACTAATGGATAAAGGCGTTTCTGCTGTTATAGCTGATGAGGCTATAGCTCTTTACACCTATGATACACAATTTGAAAAAGCAATGAAATGGGTAAATAAAAAAATAGGTACAAGTAAAAAGGAATCCTATAAAAAGCAGCTCCAACAGCTGCAAATGACCTTGATCCAAAAGGGCTTTGAACAGCCTGTAATAAGCGATGTCATCATGCAACTAAGAAATCAGGCAAACGATACGGATGAATGGGAAGCATTAGTTTATCAAGGCGATAAGCTTTTACGTAAATATGAAGGTAAGAAATTTGGTTATGAATTAAAGATGAAAGTGAAAGAAGGCTTGTATCGGAAAGGATTTCATATGGAATTAATAAATCAATTTATTGATGAAATAGAAGATAGAGTATAGTAAAGGACTTGTCACTTTAGGCAAGTCCTTGTTTTGAGTATTGATTATATTTTGATGCTTTTAAAGGACCCGTCTATCGGTCAATTATAATTTCCTTCCGCCCATCATCCTCTGCAAAAATTTGCTCAGCAACTATCTCTGGAGCTTTAAGGTTAGAGGGATCCTTAACATGTTTAGATTTATTCCAAAATGGAGTATTCATTCCGCCCATATATACCGCAGTTATCGTGAAGTCCTCATCGTTCCATTCTTCTTGAAGAGCTTCTGTAAAGCCACGAACCGCGAACTTACTTGCACAGTATAAGGATTCATCTACCTTCCCACGCAATCCCGCAGTGGAAATAATCGTTAAGATTCTTCCTTTACTTTCTCGTATAAGAGGAAGGGCAGCTTGTACAGTCAGTACGGTTCCTTTTACATTCGTATCTAATATAGCATCTATATCATCAACAGAGTAATCCATTACAGGACCAAAAATACCTATTCCAGCATTATTAATAAAAACATCGAGCTTCTCAATTCGTTGGAATGCAATTTGAACGGAAGCAATTTCTCTTACGTCACAGAGTACAACCTCAGCCTCACCACCATTTTGAAGTATTCCATGTTGGACAATCTGTAATGGAGCATTTCTTCTACCCAATAAATATACCTTATAGCCATTTTTAGCATATTGAAATGCTAAGGCCTTCCCAAGCCCAGTTCCTGCACCAGTTATTGCAACTGAAGGCATGATGAATTACCACCTTTTTAGAAAGTATTTTGAAGTGATTACCATTTCAATTGTCCTAAAGAATTGATAAAATGTAAAGAGAGTTGAAAGGGGAAGAACAATATGAACTATCGTTACAGTGATTTGTCTGTTGAACAGCTATATGCGGAAATCGGGAAGCTTAAGGAGAAAGCACAAAAGGCAGAACAATTAGGAAATATTAGTGAATTAGCTGTGTACGAACGTAAAATGCAAGTAGCATTAGCATATACATTAAACCCAGAAGACTTTTTACCAGGGAGCATATACGAAATGCGTAATGACTTAGGACATAGCTTCAAAATAAATTATATGGAAGGTGTTTTTGCATGGGGGCACCGAGTTAATCTATTGGATGAAGTATATGAAAAAGAAGAAGCAATTCCCATTTCATTATTAGGGAAAAAGCTATTAGGCTAATAAGATTAGAGGTACTAATCGATAAGATTAGCACCTCTTTTCTAATAAAGCTTAAATAGGACTATCTCCAACATATAGTTTGTTCTGTAGCTTGTGTTCAGAGAAAATCCAGCCAGTATAGGAACTAATTATTTCTAAATCCTGGTTTATTTTTACAACCGCCACAAAAGGATAGTATGACTTGGACCGGTAACGTAAATCAATAAAGCGTACCTCTGTGTAATCATTAAATTCACTTACTTCCCAACGATACACCGGGGAAAAGGATAAAAATGCTGAAATGTTTTTGTCTTGTTTCGCTATATTGATAATCGGCCAATCTGGTAATGGAATCTTTTCGAACTCGTCAATAATTTCAATGTGACCATTCTCCACTGTTCCAACATAAAAATGAGTTGATGTTGTAATGGCTATTCGCCAATAGTTTTGCTTAACCGTCGGCGAAGTTGCAACTTCTATTGTATTTGGAAAATATGTTCGTATCGTTCTTACAATTTCTTTTTTATCCATATACCGTTTGAGGTAATATAATACAATCACTGCGTATACGATGAGCCAAGTGTACCCGGGATTTGCACCTATAATCCAAGCAACTATACCTGCTAAATGCAAGGTGAAAATATATGGATCAAAGGTGTTTATAAAGCCATGGGCAATCCATCGATTTGTAAATGGGCGATATGCCTGCGTTCCATACGCATTAAAAATATCAACAAAGACATGGATAACAACTGCTAAAGCAGTCCACAGCCATAAATGAAAGAAATTGATTTGTGGTACAAATAGATGAATTATACTTGCAATAAGAACCCCCCAGAAGATAACAGCAGGAACAGAATGCGTTACACCTCGATGGTGTCTTATATAGGTAGCGTTATTACGTAATTTTAACACCGTATCAAAATCTGGTGCATGTGAACCAAGAATTGTGCCGGCAAATATAGCGTGAAATAGTACAGGATCATTGCTGACGACAGGATCAAGTGTGGATAGGCCTGCCAATGCAACCCCCATAACAATGTGGGTTCCAGTATCCATGAAGCAGATTCCTCCTTGTACAATTAAAATGTGATATAGTCTGTTTTATATGAATCGTTTTTATAGCAATATGAGGTTTTAATTTTCTCTACAACATTAAATCTGAAAAGATTCACTTAAAAAAATGTATGAACAAAGTATTGGTAGTGTTTCTTTAGTGTACCATAAAGGAAGTGTTAATATGACAGTTCAAGATAGAACGTTACATAATTTTAATATTTTGGGCTTTCAACAGGATTTACTGTCCTGGTATGAAGCTAATAAACGAGATTTGCCATGGAGGAAAGACCAGGATCCATACAAAGTCTGGGTTTCTGAGATTATGCTTCAACAAACGAAAGTAGATACAGTTATTCCATATTTCCATAACTTTTTGGAAAAATTTCCGACAGTGTATGACTTAGCTGCTGCTGAGGAACAGGAAGTATTAAAAGCATGGGAAGGACTTGGTTATTATTCTAGAGCTAGAAATTTACAGCATGCTGTACGTGAGGTGGTGGAGCAATATAATGGACAAGTTCCTGATAATCCTAAGGACCTAGAACAATTAAAGGGGATAGGATCTTACACAAAAGGTGCAATTTTATCCATAGCATTTAATAAACCAGTGCCAGCAGTTGATGGGAATGTAATGCGTGTCTTTTCTCGACTTTTAAATATAGATGATGATATCGCTCAGCAGAAGACAAAAAAACTTTTTGAACAAATCATACATGAAGTTATTTCCCATGAAGATCCATCATCATTTAACCAAGCAATTATGGACTTAGGTGCAACAGTATGCACGCCAAAATCGCCCTCCTGTCTATTTTGTCCTGTTCAAGAACATTGCCAAGCTTTTGCACTTGGAATCGAAGATCAACTACCTGTAAAAGCAAAAGCAAAGAAGAACAAAACAATCTCTTATCATGTTTTGCAAATACGAAATGAAAATGGAGAAGTGGCAATTGAAAAACGTTCAAAGGATGGACTTTTAGCTAATCTTTGGCAATTTCCAATGATTCCTGTAAAAGAATTAAACGGTAGTCCTGTTGAGGAATGGTTTTATAACCAATACGGATTGCGAATTAAAATGGGGAAAAAGCAGGGACAATTAAAACATGTCTTTTCCCATATAACGTGGGAACTTGAGGTTCATCCTGCACAATTAATTGTAGAGGATGGGACTAATCATAGTTTGTGCTTTGTACCAGTAGAAGAGTTAAGTTCTTATCCATTTCCGGTATCACATCAAAAAATGATGCAGTATCTTTAAAATAATCCTCTCCGCAAGTACAGTTTTCATAAAAAGAAAAAATATGGAAGTAAATTATCTTGGATAACAAATAGAGAACTGGAGAAATTAAAACTGCGGAGGTGATATAGATGGCTAAAAATCCTAACCAATCTGCTTCAGGAACTAATGTTCAAAAAGTACAACAGCAGAACGCAGCAGCACAACAAGGAAAATACGGTACAGAGTTTGCTTCTGAAACAGATGTACAAGAAGTTAAAAAGCAAAATCAACAATCTCAAGCTAACAAAAAATAATCTAACTACCCTCGAATCTACAAAAAGAGCTTCCACTCTCCCGGAAGCTCTTTTTGCTTGAAACACGTACTACAGGATATTTTTTGGAAAAGAAAACTACCTTTCCTGTAAAAGCCCTTTGGCTTTATCTTTTATTTCTTTACCTATATAATAGTAACAAAAAAAGGTAAGGACATCCTTGTTTGGCAGTTAGGAAAGTATAGCAACTTTCCGCCGGCATAAGAAAAACTAACCTATTCGTTAAGAGATGAGCGAATGCAAGTTTTTCTAATCAGTAAGATGGGAAGGGATTATCATGACTGCTCCGAGGGCTGGATCAAAAATACAAATACAAAGCTATAAGCATAATGGTCACCTACACCGTGTATGGGAAAGTAGTATTGTGTTAAAGGGGACCGAACAGGTTATTATCGGGGCAAATGATAGGACTTTAGTGCTGGAGAGTGATGGTCGCACATGGGTTACAAGAGAGCCGGCTATTTGTTATTTTCATTCAAAGCATTGGTTTAATATAATTGGAATGCTACGTGACGATGGAATTCATTATTACTGTAATATAAGTTCACCATTTGTCTATGAAGATGATGCTATTAAATATATTGACTATGACCTAGATTTAAAAGTATATCCAGATATGACCTTTGATTTATTAGATGAAGATGAGTATCAAATGCATCGTAATCAAATGAATTATCCTGGAGTGCTAGATCGTATTCTTTATAATAATATTAATGATTTACAACGCTGGGTTCACCAAAGAAAGGGGCCATTCTCACCCGGCTTTATTGATCAATGGTATGAACGATTTTTGACGTATCGTTGGTAAATTGCATCACCAGTAACCTTGTTACACCAAATGTAGCAAGGCTTTTCTACTTTTTTAGCTTGTTTACTAAATATGAAGAGAAAGTTGATGAAAATGAGCAGTATTAAGCAGTATATGGAATTTGTAAAACCATATAAATGGAAAATACTTTGGACGATATTAATCGGAATCCTAAAATTTGGAATACCATTATTGATACCTTTAATTCTAAAATATGTGATTGATGACATAATCGGACATAATGGTTGGAATACAAATGAAAAACTAAGTCACTTATTTTGGATAATGGGTGGTTCCTTCTTTATTTTTCTAGTGTTACGTCCACCGATTGAGTATATTCGGCAATATCTTGCCCAATGGGTAGGGAATAAGATACTTTACGATATACGAGATAAGCTTTTTGGACACTTGCAGAATCTGAGTCTTCGTTATTATGCATCGACAAAAACTGG
Source organism: Ornithinibacillus bavariensis (assembly GCF_050433565.1). Classification (NCBI taxonomy): domain Bacteria; kingdom Bacillati; phylum Bacillota; class Bacilli; order Caryophanales; family Bacillaceae; genus Ornithinibacillus; species Ornithinibacillus bavariensis. The sequence goes on along the minus strand of NZ_JBNPWZ010000012.1, from coordinate 5,190 downwards.
CGAAATTATTTCCCGGGTAATAAATGATGTCGAACAAACAAAGAATTTTGTGATGACAGGATTAATGAATGTATGGCTAGATTTAATAACAATATTAATTGCGATTGGCATCATGCTAACTATGGATATCTGGTTAACCATTGTAGCAATCATTTTATTCCCGTTGTTCGGTTTCTCCATAAAGTTTTTCTTTAGTCGCTTAAGAGAGTTAACACGCCAGCGCTCTCAGGCACTGGCTGAAGTACAAGGGCATTTGCATGAGCGAGTTCAAGGCGTACCTGTCACTAGGAGCTTTGCATTAGAGGATTATGAGCAAGAGCAATTTAATGTTCGAAACAAGAGCTTTTTAAACAAGGCACTAGAACATACGACTTGGAATGCAAAAACGTTTGCAGTCACGAATACAATTACCGATTTGGCACCTTTATTAGTTATAACTTTTGCAGGTTACCAGGTTATTACAGATAATTTAACTCTTGGTACCATGGTAGCCTTTGTTGGTTATCTAGAAAGAGTTTACAGTCCTTTGCGAAGATTAATTAACTCTTCAACTATTCTCATACAATCTATTGCTTCAATTGATCGTGTCTTTGAATTAATGAATGAGCCGTATGAAATAGTGGATAAGCCAAATGCTATAAAAGCTGGACGATTAAATGGTGCTATTGATTTTGAAAATGTATCGTTTAAATATGCCGAGGAAGATTCCGAAGTTCTTAAAGGGATTAATCTTCGGGTTAAACAGGGAGAAACAATTGCTTTTGTTGGTATGAGTGGAGGTGGGAAATCAACTTTAATTAGTTTGATCCCACGTCTCTATGATGTGACTGATGGTGCGATTAAAATAGATGGAATCGATCTTCGTGATTTTGTAGCACGTTCACTTCGCGATAACATTGGAATGGTTTTACAGGATAATATATTATTTAGTGATTCAGTAGCAGAGAATATACGGATGGGAAATCCAAATGCAACAGATGAAGAGGTTATTCAAGCAGCTAAGGCTGCAAATGCACATGATTTTATTCAAGAATTGCCCGAGGGCTATGCTACTCTAGTAGGTGAGAGAGGTGTCAAACTTTCTGGTGGTCAAAAACAGCGCATTGCTATTGCCCGTGTATTCTTAAAGAATCCGCCTATATTAATATTTGATGAAGCTACATCTGCTTTAGATTTAGAGAGTGAACATATGATTCAAGAAGCTGTTGAAAAATTAGCATCTGATCGAACAACATTTATAGTTGCACATCGTTTAGCAACTATAACTCATGCCGACAGAATTGTAGTAATTGAAAATGGAAAAATAACTGAAATAGGATCACACTCGGAATTGATGGAGAAAAAGGGAAGTTACTATGATTTATACCAAGTTCAGCATTTAAACGATTGATATAAAGGAAAAAATTTCCTTTTGTAAAGAAGATGAAACAGAATTAAGATTAGTTACGTAGAAAAGGATAGAGATTGGAGGTGAATACAGATGATTTTGGACTTTTTAATAGAGCTTTTTAGTGATTTTTCACCGATGTATTTTTATTTGAGTGTGCTGTTATCTGTTCTATGTGCGTTTCAATTCATTTCTGTCGTTGCAAATCAGTTATATCGTGATACATCTATAGACATACATGGCATAAAACGAAGTAAAGTACAATTAAAGATAAATCAAAATGCTACTAATGAAATTATAACAAGGCGGAACTGGCGTGCTATAGTCACGAAAAGAATTGAACTTCCAGATGAAGAAGAAGATGCAACGAAATCCTCAACAAACCTACTACGACTCACATTACAAGGAGGATTACTATGCAAAAAAAGTCTGTATTCACTTTCCTTAAGAAAACAAATATCATCGGAGTATTTATCTTATTAACCGTCTTTTTGGCAGGATGCTCAGGTAGTAATTCAGCTAATTCATCAGGCTGGTTTCATGAAGTATTCGTTGATAATTTCTCCGCACTTATTAAATTTATTGCAGAGTTTTTTAATGATAATTATGGCTTATCCATCATCATAATCACAATTGCTATTCGATTAGTCGTCATGCCATTTATGATTAAACAAACGAAGAATAATCTGATTATGCAAGATAAGATGAAAGAACTTAAGCCAGAAATGGACGAAATCCAGAAGAAATATAAGGATAAAAAAGATCCTGAGTCTCAGCGTAAGATGCAAGCAGAAATGATGCAACTATATCAAAAGCATAATTTTAATCCTTTAGCATCATTTGGTGGTTGTTTACCGGTACTTATACAGTTTCCGTTTCTAATTGGATTTTATTATGCAATCCGGCAAACACCAGAAATAGCGACACATACCTTTCTTTGGTTCAATCTAGGAGAAAGAGATATGTTGATGATAGCAATAGCGGTGATTGTCTATTTTATTCAATATAAGGTATCACAAATTGGTCTTGATCCAAAAATGAAAAAACAAATGGCTATAATCGGATTAATGTCACCAATTATGATTGGTGTAATATCATTAAACACCTTCTCTGCTTTACCGTTATATTGGACAGTTGGAGGTATTATCGTTATTATTCAAACCTTAATCTCCAAGAGAATTTACTTGGCACACAAACGTGAGATAGAACAATCTGAGCAAAAGTAATATAAAAATCGCCTACAAATAACTAGAATTTGTAGGCGATTTTTAGTTTGCCTTAATGAATATAAAAATTAATTTGTACTCATTTCTTTAAAAGCATTTCCAACAGCATCAATTGTTTCATCTATATCTGCTTCAGTATGTTCAGTAGTCAGGAACCAGGCTTCGTATTTGGATGGCGCTAAATTTATGCCTTGCTTAAGCATTAGCTTAAAGAACTTCGCAAAGGCTTCACTATCGCTTGCCTCAGCTTCGGCATAGTTAGTTACTTCATTCGTGCTACCAAAGTAAACAGTTAAAGCGCCTTTTAATCGGTTAATAGAAATGGCGATATTATACTTGTCTGCTTTTGCAAGTATTCCATTTTCAAGTCGTTCTCCAAGTTCATCTAGTCTTTCGTAAACGCCCTCTTGTTGTAAAACCTCTAGACAAGCGATACCTGCTGACATGGATGCAGGATTACCAGCCATTGTTCCTGCTTGATATGCTGGGCCAAGTGGAGCAACCTGTTCCATTATATCCTTACGACCACCATAAGCACCAATTGGTAACCCGCCACCTATGATTTTACCCATAGCGGTCATGTCCGGTTCAATACCATAGATTTGCTGAGAGCTTCCATAAGTAAAGCGGAAAGCAGTAATAACTTCATCATAAATAACTAGTGCTCCAACCTCATGGGTTAAGTCGTTTACTGCTTGAAGGAAGCCTTCCTTAGGCTCAACAATACCGAAGTTACCAACAATCGGCTCTACTAGTACACAAGCAAGATCGTCTCCCCATTTATCTAAAGCTTCTTTATAAGCATCGATGTCATTAAATGGTACAGTAATCATATCTTGTGCTACAGATAATGGAATACCAGCAGAGTCAGGAGTTCCTAATGTGGACGGTCCTGATCCGGCTTGGACAAGAACAGCATCAAAGTGACCATGATAGCTACCAGCAAATTTGATGACTTTTGTACGCCCAGTGTAGGCTCTTGCTACACGGATAGTTGTCATTACTGCTTCTGTTCCAGAGTTTGTAAAACGTACCTTTTCCAATGAAGGAATCGCTTTTTTTAGCATTTTAGCAAATTTATTTTCCAGAGGTGTTGGTGTTCCATACAGGACACCATTTTCTGCTGCATTCTTAATAGCTTCTGTAATATGCGGGTGAGCATGTCCCGTAATAATTGGACCATATGCTGCAAGATAATCGATATATTTATTACCGTCCACATCCCAAAAATATGCTCCTTTTGCTCGATCCATGTAAACCGGTGCTCCTCCACCAACAGCCTTATACGCACGTGAAGGTGAATTAACACCACCGACTATATGTTTTTGCGCTTCTTCATGTAGAAGCTCTGACTTCGTAAAATCCACTATGTAAACCTCCTATATAAATGGTCAATTGACCATGATTCATACTTACCTATTTTAACGCAAATAAGATGAAAATTAAATGACAAGCCCTTCTAGTTTACGGCATATACATATAATAGCAGATTGTAAAGGGAGATTATATGAATATACTGCCATGGCTCCTCATAGTAGGAGTTTGTTTTGTAATGATAAAAAGTTTGTCTCAGTTCATCTCAGGTGAAAAAAATCTACTTGGAATTAGTATGAGGGATAAGCGATTTTCAGCTGAAATTTTCTATGCATTAATCATTACCTATACTATTGTTATTCTTGGCTTTGGTTTAATCTATTTTATACTTTCATTTGAAGGTGTTTTACTAGTTGAGGGAGGGGAGCTACGGCAAGTGAGCCCATTAGGTTCCATGGTCCATTCCTTTTATTTTAGTGGGGTTACTATGTTAACTATCGGGTATGGCGATATTACTCCAATTGGGATTGGACGCTTATTAGCATTGATTGAAGCGTTAATCGGCTATATTCTTCCGACAGCTTTTGTTTTCCATATCGTACAGCATAAGGGGGAACGGACAAGAGATTAGCTTTTCCAGCTTTTGAAGTGTTATAGTGAAGATACAATAGATAGTTGGAGGTAATAAAATGCATCTAGAGATAGGAAAAACTGCACCTACCTTTACTTTACCTAGTTCAGATGGTAAGGAAGTTGGCTTGGCAGACTTCAAAGGAAAACATGTTGTTTTATATTTTTATCCAAAAGATATGACGCCAGGGTGCACAACGGAAGCTTGTGATTTTCGAGATCACCATGTAAGCTTTGGTGAACTTAATGCTGTAATTATCGGTGTTAGTCCTGACCCAATTGATTCCCATCAAAAATTTATGGACAAACATGATTTACCGTTTTTGCTATTAGCAGATGAATCACATGAGGTAGCAGAGGCATACGGTGTTTGGAAGCTAAAACAGAACTTTGGTAAGGAGTACTATGGCATTGAACGCTCTACCTTTATCATCGATAAGAATGGAATTCTTCAAAAAGAATATCGAAAAGTAAAAGTGGAAGGCCATGTACAGGAAGCTCTCGATTATATTCGTGAAAATTTATCGTGATAGTGAAGGAGGCTGGGACAAAACCCCAGTAAATAAAAAAAGAGTGGTACTTACCTAAACAGGTGAATACCACTCTTTTTATGCACACAAAAAGGACACCTTT
>NZ_JBNPWZ010000011.1:0-98405 GCF_050433565.1 Ornithinibacillus bavariensis | reverse complement strand
TAAAAGCACGCTAGCTTTTAGATTATTAATAGAAAAAACAGGGTATGTTTTTTCCTTACATACTGGTTGTTTTGTTCAGTTTTCAAGGAGCAAATCTTGTTAACTTTTAATTTAGCGTCAACTCTTATATTATATCGTATTGACGATTCATTGTCAACACTTTTTTATAAAAGTTTTTAAGTTAACTTGCTGTTGTTAAATCAGCGACTTTACTAATATATCATGCTGAGCTATTAGAGTCAAGTCTTTTTTTCGTTTGCTGTCTTCTTTCGTTTTTAGCAACGAAATATAATTTACCATGGTTTTAACCATTAATCAAGCTTTTAATGTTACCACATTATGGAAATTGAGTGTGCGTATTATTTATAGAACTAATAGTTATCAAATAGCTTCTATATATTAATACTTTAGTCCCCTAGCTTTAATACCAAATTGCATTCACAAATGTATGGTTATCGCCGAATAAAGCTTCCATACATACAATCTATTAAAAAAGGGCGCTCCCTTATGGGAACACCCTAAACATTACTTATTTCTCATTTGTGGAAACAACAAGACATCACGTATAGACGGAGAGTTAGTTAAAAGCATCACTAGGCGGTCAATTCCAATACCTAAGCCACCAGTTGGAGCCATTCCGTATTCAAGAGCTTCTACGAAATCCTCATCCATCATATGAGCTTCATCATTACCTTCTTCTCTTTCCTTCAACTGTGATTCGAATCTTTCTCGTTGATCGATTGGGTCATTCAATTCACTAAAGGCATTGGCATGCTCCCTAGCAACAATAAATAACTCAAATCGATCTGTAAAACGCTCATCTTCTTTATTTTTCTTTGCCAGTGGTGAAATTTCAACTGGATGTCCATAAACAAAGGTAGGTTGAATCAATTTCTCTTCAACTCTTTGCTCAAAAAATTCATTTACAACATGGCCAAATGTCATGGTCTCTTTAATTTCAATGCCATTTTCTTTAGCTAGTTGTCGAGCTTCCTCATCACTCATATGTTTCCAAAAATCCACCCCAGTATATTGCTTTACAGCATCTACCATATGAAGTCTTTGCCATTTTGGCTTTAAGTCTACTTCATATTCTCCGTAAGTAACCGTAGTTGTACCAAGTACTTCCTCGGCAATATGTGCAATCATATTCTCCGTAAGCTCCATAATATCATGGTAGTCTGCATATGCCTCATATAGCTCGAGCATCGTAAACTCCGGATTATGCCTAGTAGATACACCTTCGTTACGGAAAACTCTGCCAATCTCATATACCTTCTCTAGTCCACCAACAATCAAACGTTTTAAATGAAGCTCGATAGCAATACGCATATATAAAGGAATATCTAGTGCATTATGATGTGTAATAAATGGTCTTGCTGCTGCACCACCAGGAATACTATGCATCATTGGCGTTTCTACTTCTAAATAGCCCTGTGAATCTAAATAATTCCGGATTGCACGTATTATTTTACTGCGGGTAACAAAGGTTTCCCTGCTATCCATGTTGGTGATTAAATCCAAATATCGTTGGCGGTAGCGCTGCTCAACATCCTTTAAACCATGATATTTTTCTGGTAATGGTCTTAGTGATTTAGTAAGCAGGTGAAAATCTGTTACCTTAACAGAAAGCTCACCAACATTTGTTTTAAACATGACACCAGAAACACCTACAATATCACCAAGATCTGTTGAATTAAAAATTTCATATGCATCTTCTCCAATTGCATCCTTACGTACATACAACTGAATTTGTCCACTTAAATCTTGCATATGTGCAAAGCCCGCTTTTCCTTTTCCACGCTTTGTCATCATTCTTCCAGCAATCGTTACATGATGCTCTGTTTCCTCTAACTCTTCTTTTGAAAACTCGCCATATTGATCATGTAACTCTTGTGCTAGATTTGTTCTTACAAATTTACCTCCAAATGGGTCAAGCCCCTTTGTACGATATGTATCTAATTTTTCTCGCCGAACCCGCATATGTTCATTTAATTCTTCCGACATGAACGATCACTCCATTGTATTATTTTATATAAGTATAAGTTCAGATAAGTTAACAACATTATCATCATTATGTCAATATAAACCCCATTTTACACCTTGTAAGGCTTCCTCTTCAACTAATCAAACAACAGCTAATTGAAAAAGTAAATAAACCCGGCATTTTTCCAGGTTAAAGCGTCACGGTTTCGCTTTTTACGTTTTGAAAATTACATGCATCCCCTTTACCTTAATATAGAGAATGCCATCGTTAACTTATTATGATAGAAGGTTTATAGCAAAACAATCTGCCAGTCATTAACCAGCAGATTGTTGCTTTAACCTTCTATAGGATGAATCCTTCCTTTATCCGTAGAGCTCGTTTTTATCGATATGTAACGTTGCCGCAATATCGTCTAGTAGCTCCTCTGGAACTTGACTTGTACCTCGTTCCCATGCACCGACACGGTTAACACTTATCCCTAATGCATCAGCAAATTCAATTTGCGTGTATCCCTTTAGTTTTCGAAAGGCCTTCATACGCCGTCCTATTCTACCATTCCATACCCTAATTTCACTTTTGTCTTTAGCTGGGAGATTGGATAAAAGCTCTGCAACCGTTTTATGTAAGGATGGAATTTGTAAATTTGAAGCTATTTCATGAAGAGGAATTAAGACAAATCCCCGTTCATGCATTCTAGGATGCGGAATAATTAGCCGTTCCGAATGCCTGCTCTCTTTATTGTAAAGTAATATGTCAACATCAATTGTTCGCGGTCCAAAGCGAATCACTCGTTTTCTACCTAATTCTTGTTCAATATGTTGGCACACTGTCAATAAGTCATCAGCTGACAGGTCCGTATATATTTCCAAAACCATATTTAAAAAATCATCCTGATCCGTATAGCCAACAGGTGCCGTTTCATAAATGGAAGATTTTTTGATAATTTCTATCGTATCTTGCCCCTCAAGCAAACGGATAGCGTCATCTAAATAGGTTAGTCTTGGTTCAATATTGGTTCCTAATGCAAGGTAAGCTTTATTCATGGCTTTTCTCCCGATAAATCTCAACTGCTACCGATTCGTAATGACCTGGAATGGGAGGGTCAGGCTTTATAAGCTTCACCGTACACGCCTCTAACAAAGAATAGGAATGTAATAGATCGGAAGCAATTGTTTCCGCAACCGCTTCAAGCAAATTTTTTGCCTTACCCTCTACTATTTTTTTTACATGTAAAAAAACCTCGCTGTAATCAATCGATTTGTTCATATCATCTGTTTTTCCTGCTTGCTCTGTCGATAAAAATAATTCAACATCGACATGAAAACGTTGACCTAATTTATTTTCTTCTGGTAAAAGTCCATGATAACCATAAAACTGCATATTTTTTAATATAATTTTATCCATCATTATTCCTCCACCCGTAACATGGCATCCATCATTTTAGCCAGTTCTACATGTAATTTTACATTATGAACACGGACCATCTGTGCTCCCTTCATAATCCCAAGACATGTGGTTGCCCCTGTACCATTATCTCGTTCCACAGGTGGCAAATCCAAAACACTTCCTATAAATCGCTTCCTAGAAGTCGCCAATAATAGAGGATATCCCATTTCGGTTAGCTTTTCCAGATTATTCATAACTACTAAATTGTGATGAGCATTTTTCGCAAAACCAATACCAGGATCAAGAATAATATTTTCTTTTGGAACTCCTGCTTTTATTGCAATACGAATACTCTCTTCTAAGTCGCGCTTCATATCTTCCATAATAGAGATGTAATTTTCATTCGTACGATTATGCATGAGGATAATTGGAACATTATATTCTGCAGCAACTTTTGCTATTTCTGGCTCCCTTTTTGCACCCCATACATCATTAATAATATCTGCACCCGCTTCTACTGCTTGCCTTGCCGTTTCTGCCTTATACGTATCAATAGAGATAGGGATCTTCACCGCTTCTTTTACTGCCTTAATCATTGGAAGTACTCGCCGAAGCTCTTCTTCTACAGATATTGGATCATGATCCGGTCGTGTAGATTCTCCGCCAATATCAATAATATCTGCACCATACCGTTCCATTTCTACTGCCTGCTCAACTGCCTTTTCCACTGTTGTATAGCTTCCTCCATCAGAAAAAGAATCAGGAGTAACATTTAATATTCCCATAACATGTGTTCGACTTGATAAATCATAGGTTTTGGTCGCAGTTTTAAGTAACGTCATTATGTGCCTTGTCCTTTCTAAATAAAAATATCTAGTACCATCCTACCATAAGAAAAAAGGGCTAGCATCCATTTTTAGATGCTAACCCTTTAATCCTAACGTTTATTCCTCATCAAATTGATAAAGTGGGGTAGAAAGATATCGTTCACCATTATCAGGGAAAACGGCAAGTACTTTCTTTCCTTTCCCTAATTCCTTGGCAACCTTTTTCGCCGCAGCAACTGCAGCACCAGCAGAAATTCCACCTAAAATTCCATTTGTTTTAGCAACTTCTCTGGAGGTTTCAAATGCTACCTCATTAGAAATTTGAATAACGTCATCATAAATCTGTGTATTCAATACCGTTGGAACAAATCCTGCTCCAAGTCCCTGAATTTTATGTGGTCCTGGATTTCCTCCAGATAATACTGGGGAATCTGTAGGTTCAACCGCATAGATTTTAATATCCTTAAAGCTATCTTTTAGTACTTTTCCTGCTCCTGTTACAGTTCCACCTGTTCCAACACCAGAAACAAAAGCATCTAGTCCATCCTTCATTTGTTCCACTATTTCTTTACCAGTTGTACGTGCATGTACCTCTGGATTGGCTATATTTTCAAATTGCTGTGGCATGAAGTAGCCTTTTTCTTTTACTAACTCCTCTGCCTTTTTGATTGCACCTTTCATTCCATCTGGACCTGGTGTCAAAATTAATTCAGCACCATAAGCACGTAAAATATTACGACGTTCTTTACTCATGGTCTCTGGCATGACAATCACAGTCTTGTAACCTTTTGCAGCAGCAACCATCGCCAAACCAATACCTGTATTACCACTCGTTGGTTCTACAATTGTACCGCCCTCTTTAAGTATCCCTTCCTCTTCAGCTGCTTCAATCATAGCAAGTGCAATACGGTCCTTTACGGAGCTTCCTGGGTTAAAAAACTCTAACTTTACATAAATATCTGCGCTATTTTCATCTGTTATATTGTTTAGTTTTACGATCGGTGTTTGGCCAATTAGTCCTACTATACTTTCTGTAACTCTCAATTAGACTACCTCCTCATTTAATTCCTACTAAACTGATAGGATTTATTTATAATGTAATTCTAATAGGGGCTACTGTCAACTAATTTATCCACTTTTAGACGATTAAATCACATATATCTATTTTATTCCTCATATACCCATTTGATATCTAATTTATCCCATAAAGGATCTGCTATTAAATTTTGATTTTTTGACTGTAAGGCAAGCTCATGCTCAATATACGGTTTTAATTCATCATAACTAAAACTTATCTTTGGGAGGCTAGTATGAAGGTATAGGATTGCTACCCCATTATCTACCTGAAATGGCTTACTATACGAATAATCTTTTAAATCCTTTGCAACATCGATATAATTGGTTGGGAGAAACTCTGTATTCACAGAATTAAACCCTAAATAACCACCTTGCTCTTTCGTATCTTCATCAATAGAATATTCCTTAGCAAGCAAATCAAACCTTGCGCCACCTTCAAGTTCCTTATATACTTTATTCGCTGTATCCATATCAGAAACTAAGATATGAGATAATTGAAGAGACTCTTCAAACTGATACTGCCCATTATATTTGTCATAGTAGCTTCTAATATCAGCTTCAGGTACTGAAACCCCTTCAGCTAAAAGTGCTTCAAGCTGATAACGATATATGATATCCTCTCGCCACTTTTCTTCTAGCTCCTTCTGCTCGGTTTCCGTGGTAAGACCATGCATACTCGTTAATAAAGCAATATCCCTTTCAATCACTTTTTCATCAACCGTTATTTTCTGTTCCTTTGCTAGCTTTTCAACTACCTCGTGATCAATCATATTTTTCAATTGTTTCTTTCCATAATTACTTCTTACGGCTTTCATCCATTCTTTAAATGAAATTTCCTTTCCAGCAATTGTTGCTACTGGCTTTTTTATATCTATGTTTGACTCTTCATCAATAGACTCATCTGCGTTATCAGTTTTCCAAAATATCATTGTTGCAACATTTGTTATAAGGAGTACAACAATTATACTCAGCAATAGTTTTTTTGACATAGTTTACTCCTCCACAGCTTCGCTTTCCTTTTTACGCTTATAATAAAGCACGTAGTTCATCTTCCGTGAATGTATATGTTTCATTACAAAAATGACAAGATGCTTCAGCACCATGATCCTCTTCAATCATTTTCTCAATTTCTTCTTTACCTAAGCCTAGAATGGCGTTTTCTAGACGCTCTTTTGAACATTTACATTTAAACATGACAGGCATTTTCTCATGAATCTTCAGGGACTCCCCTGCAAAAAGCTGCTCTAATATCTCTTCTGGTGTTTTTCCTTCCTGAACAAGGGATGAGATTGGTGGGAAGGATTGTATTCTTTTTTCAAGTTTATCAATTACAGCATCATCCGCTCCAGGCATTACCTGAACAATAAACCCGCCACTTGCTAGAATTGTTTGGTCTGGATTTACCAAAACCCCAGCACCTACCGCTGAAGGAACCTGTTCAGAAGTGGCAAAGTAGTAGGTGAAGTCTTCACTTATTTCACCTGATACAATCGGAACCTGTCCCGTGAAGAAATCCCTTAAGCCTAAATCCTTCACTACACTTAAGCTACCAGTAGTTCCCACGGCTCTACTTACATCTAGCTTTCCTTTTGCATTTAGATCAAAATCAACATGGGGATTTGTAACATACCCTCTTACTTCTCCTCTTGCATTGGCATCAGCTACGATTGCCCCAATGGGTCCGCCGCCTTCCACCTTCACAGTTATTGAATCATCACCCTTTAACATCGCACCCATCATCGCAGCTATCGTTATCGTGCGTCCCATAGCAGCTGAGGCAGTTGCCCATGTATCCTGGCGTCTTCTTGCCTCTTCAACAGTATTTGTTGAACGAATTGCATATGCACGAACCATCCCATTAAACGTCGTAGCCTTTATTAAATAATCTGACATGTCATATATCTCCTTTGTCACGTAATATCCAGTTTATCAACCGCTTTTGATTAGAAATAGTAATCTTTTTTAGTCTTTAATACTATACCAAAATAAAAACCGTAATGGAAATTGCAAAACTGGTTTATTCATTAAATTAGAAAAGCAGCCTAGTTCGGCTGCTTTTTAAGTTATTCGTTTTTTGTATCGTCTTCTCGCTTTGATTCTTCCACTTCAATGCGAAGCTTTTCGTCTGCCTTTTGCTTCGCTTCCCCGTAAGAATCAACTGTATCTTCATCCCTTTTGGAATGAATATTTACTTTAACTTCATTTTCCTCGTCTAATTCATCCTCTGGATCTGGAAGAACACCATGGTCAAATAATGATCTAATTTGTCTTGCATCTAGTGTTTCTACCTTTAGTAAGGTCTGTGCAATTAACTCTAACTTGTCACGGTTTTCTGTTAGAATTGTCTTCGCTCGATTGTAGCAATAATCAATAAAGTTCTTCATTTCTTGATCGATTTCATGAGCGATTGCATCACTATAGTTTTGCTCATTATTAATGTCTCTTCCTAAGAAGACTTCTCCGCCACCGCTACTGTATTGTAATGGACCTAGTTTATCACTCATACCATATTCAGTAATCATTTTACGAGCAATGTTTGTAGCGCGTTGGAAGTCGTTTGATGCTCCAGTACTTACTTCACCAAAGGTAATTTCCTCTGCAACACGACCACCTAGTAAACCAGTGATTTTATCAAACAACTCTGGCTTCGTCATAAAGTAACGGTCTTCTTTCGGAAGCATAACCGCATACCCGCCTGCTTGACCACGAGGGACAATAGTAACCTTATGAACAATATCAGCATCATCAAGGACCATTCCAATAATGGTATGACCGCTCTCGTGATATGCCACAATATTACGTTCCTTCTCAGAAATCACTCGATTCTTCTTAGCTGGACCAGCAATTACACGATCAATTGCTTCATCCACATCTGTCATATCTATTTCCTTCTTATCTTGACGGGCAGCAACTAGTGCAGCTTCGTTTAGAAGGTTTTCTAAATCGGCACCAGAGAAACCTGGTGTACGCATAGCAATCGTTTTTAAATCGATAGAAGCATTCAACGGTTTATTTTTTGCGTGTACCTTTAATACTTCCTGACGTCCCTTTACATCAGGACGGTCAACCGTAATTTGTCTATCAAAACGGCCTGGACGAAGTAACGCAGGATCTAAAATATCTGGTCTGTTTGTCGCAGCGATAATGATAATCCCTTCATTTGCTCCGAATCCATCCATTTCAACTAATAATTGGTTTAGTGTTTGCTCACGCTCATCATGGCCACCACCTAAACCAGCACCACGCTGACGACCTACTGCATCGATCTCATCAATAAAGATGATACATGGCGCATTCTTCTTGGCGTTCTCGAATAAGTCACGAACACGTGAAGCACCGACACCAACAAACATTTCCACAAAGTCAGAACCACTAATAGAGAAGAATGGAACTCCTGCCTCTCCAGCAACTGCTCGTGCTAATAAGGTTTTACCGGTTCCTGGAGGTCCGACTAGCAAGACCCCTTTCGGTATTCTTGCACCAATAGCAGAGAATTTTCTTGGGTCCTTTAAGAACTCAACCACTTCCACTAGCTCTTGCTTCTCTTCATCAGCACCTGCTACATCCGTAAAACGGACCTTCTTCTTTTCTTCACTATACATTTTAGCCTTACTTTTACCGAAGTTCATTACACGGCCGCCACCGCCACCTTGTGCTTGACTAAGTAAAAAGAAGAATAATAGCCCAATAATTAAAAATGGAATCATTGTCGTAAGTAAGGTTACCCAAATGCTCGGTTGATCCATTTGCTTCGTATTATTTAGGACCTTTTGCTCTCTAGCCTTAAGCGTTATATCAGCAATAATGTCATCATTATCAGGTACTTGTGCGATAAATTGTTTATCCTTTTCAAGCTTACCTGTAATACGCATGATGCCATTTACCGGCTGCATGGTCATTTCTTTAATTTCGCCTTTTTCAAGTGATTGCATAAACTGATTAACGTCAATTTCCTCTGCTTGTTCATGCTGACCACTTATGAGACTAATTACAAATATAATAACGAGAAATATCATTAAGTAGAAAAAAGCACTTCGAAATACTCGATTCATTGCCTACCTCCTCCCAGACGGGAAAAACTATTAACAATAGTATCATATAAAATTTAAATTTTACAACTAATTGCTCTATCTGTTATGTTACATTTTTAGCAATTTAAACGACTTCTATCGTTTATTCTTCTCCACCATAAACTTCCGGTTTTAGGACACCGATATATGGCAAGTTACGATACTTCTCATCATAATCTAATCCATATCCGACTACAAACTCATCTGGCACCTCAAAACCAACAATATCTGCCTTTATATTAGCTGTTCTGCCAGTTGGCTTATCAAGTAGTGTTACTATCTTGACGGAATTTGCTTTACGATACTTAAATAAGTCCACTAAATAGCTTAATGTTAAGCCACTGTCGATGATGTCTTCAATAATTAGTAAATCCCGGCCTTCAACTTTTGTGTTTAGATCCTTTAAAATCTTCACTTCACCAGAAGACTTCATATTCGTACCACCATAGCTAGATACGTCCATAAAATCCATTTCCAAATAGGTCTCTATCTCACGTAACACATCAGACATAAATGGTAGTGCACCTTTTAATACACCAATTGCCAGCGGAAAACGACCTTCATATTCCTTTGTCAATTGTTGACCGATTTCTTTACATTTCGCAGCTATTTCCTCTTCTGTAATTAAAATCTCTTTAATGTCGTTATGCACAATAATCCTCCTAGAATTTGCCTTGTTCATATTTTAAATGTATATATAAGGAACGGTCTTTATTAGGAATGGCCGTTGCATCTTTTTTCTTCAATCCGACAAGCCAAACTATTTCGCCTTTATTATCCGTTATAATGGGCCACCTATTCCGCTCATACAAAGGTATCTTTTCGTCAATAAAAATATCTTTAATCTTCTTACTACCATTTAGCCCCTTCCAGCTCATTCTATCTCCGTCACGACGAGTTCGGACTTGAAGCGGTAACTCCACCTTGTCTTTTAAGCAAACATATGTATTTTCATCCTGAAAAGGGATTTCGCTTTTAAAAGAAGCTATTATTTTTGCTCCGTTTGGTAACTGCGTTTCCCCAGGGATAGTAATAACCGACTCAAATTCGGACGCAATCTCATCTTGCCTGAAGGAAAAGATAAGTTTATTATATGTTTTTTCTACCTTTAAATGACGGGGAAAATCAATCTGAGCGTTACTTTTATCATTTCTTATTAGTGAAAAGAAATGATCCTCATGAACATAGGATAAATCCTTTGGCAAGTCATCATATAGATAGTTTAATATTAGATGAAAGGCACGTCTTTGTAAAGCAGATGCACGTGCTGAAAAGTCCTCAATGGAAAGCATAACCTTTTTAGGATTCTCTTCAAATTGCACTACCTCTTCCACCAGCATTTGAGCTTCCATCTGCAAAAAATCTTCGTCCGCTTGTAGTGTCTCACTTAAATTCTGGATCGTACGATGAACACTTTCATTTTTATTTTTTAATAATGGTATTACATTTTTACGGAAGAAGTTGCGTGTATAATCTGTTCCTTCATTAGAAGGATCGATTCTAGGGATTATGCCGTTCTCTTGACAATATTTCTCTAATTGAATTTTTGTTACACATAAAAACGGGCGAATAATATACCCCCCTGCAAAATTCCGCTTCACAGGAATACCAGAAAATGAACTGGATTCGGCTGTACGCACTAACCGCATTAGCATCGTTTCTACCTGATCATCACCATGGTGACCAAATGCCAGATAATCAGCTTTTAAACGACTCATTTGCTCTTCGAAAAACTGGTACCGTAGCTTTCGTGCTGCAAGTTGTGTTCCAATATGTTCCTTATGCTTATATTCCTTGACATTTACCGATGTACCAACAAATTCTATCTCCCATTCTCGGCACTTTTCCTCTACATACGCCAAGTCCTGTTTACTTTCCTCTCCCCTTAATTGATGGTCAACAGAAAGAGCAACTAAGCGTAAATCATATGCTTGTTGTATTGTTTTTAAAAAATGTAAAAGCGCCATCGAATCAGGCCCACCTGAGACAGCTATTAATATAGTAGCATGAGGCATTATTAATTGATGTTTAGCCATAAATGACAAAACTTCTTCTTTCACCTAATACACCTTCTCATTCCTTGATATTCCTTCATTTTATCATAGATAGTTTTATCTATTAAGGAATTAACAAGGAGGATAGATAATAGCCTAAAGCAACTAATAAAAAACCGACTACTTCGAGTGCTAAAGGTTTATGTTGTTGCTTGTTTGTTCTTGTGGTATTTGCTTTTATATGTTTTTGTTGCTCCTGGTGAATAGCCATAGATATCTCTTGCTTCATCTCTGTACTCGTTAAATACTTTCCCAAAATAGCTTTTTTTAAACAATCACGATATGGTTCAAGTGCACGAACATTCTGAAGTCTCCTTAATAAGGTTACCTGTGGGTTTTTTCCTTTTGTAAATTTATTTGGATAAAAGATACTTAGGAATACCATTGTTAAAGCAAAGAGGTCATAGCTTGGCTCTGCCTTTCTTGTGCCAAGCCCCCAGTATCCTCGATCATAAAACTCCGTATATTCCTTAATTGCTCGACCAATCAGTGTAGTTCCGCCTACATCAATCCATCTCACCTTCGTAGGGGAAGATGATACTAATAAGTTTTCTTCCTTTAAATCACCAAATACCCAGCCAGCTTCATGAAGTTCCTCTAAATCACTCAACAACTGAAGTAGAAAGACACCAATCCATTCCCTCCCATTCTGCTTTATAAACGCCTGAAGGGAAGTCCCACGTATATATTCCATTACATAAAATGAAAAA
Organism: Ornithinibacillus bavariensis; assembly: GCF_050433565.1. Taxonomy (NCBI): domain Bacteria; kingdom Bacillati; phylum Bacillota; class Bacilli; order Caryophanales; family Bacillaceae; genus Ornithinibacillus; species Ornithinibacillus bavariensis. The sequence goes on along the minus strand of NZ_JBNPWZ010000011.1, from coordinate 86,294 downwards.
GTAGTACCCTGAGGTGTCACCCAATCATCGACATCCAATAAAGAAGGTCCAAGACTTTTTCCTTGGACCTTAGCTAGTGATTTTAATACGTTTACTTCCATGGTCATGGATGCACCTTTATCACTTATTTTTAATGCTGCCTTCTTTCCATTCGCATCACATAAATAAACGGATCCAATTGCACCTTTTCCTAGTTGGCGAATGATAACATAGCGGTTTTGATGCCATTTACCTAATATCGTAACTCCTGGCCTTAAAAGTGATTCATGCGTTTTCGATGTCTTGTTCATCATTATGTCGGAAGCTCCTTAGCAAATTCTTTTTTCCGAATTGATACATTGCTTCTCGAATTGCTGGGCCGGTCGGGGTTATTCCACCACTTGTAAGCTTTGGAAAAACGGATGAAATCGAATCAAGCTTAGGTGACCAGTCTAGTACCTTATCAATATCCTTTCGCTTACCAGGAAAATTATAAATGGAGAAGCGATTTCTACCGACACGTGAGTTTAAACTTATCGATAAGTCAAATAGTGCTTCCTTCACAGTTGGTAGTTTATCATGCATACTTGCACTAGTATCAATTAACACTAATACTTCTAAATCACAGGTTTCGCCAAGGTCTTCAACAACCTCCATAATTTCTCCACGCTTTTCTGGATCTAAATCTTCCATTGTGTGTTCTTCACCTAGAATTTGCTTTAGCTCTGTATTCACAAATCCTTGAAGTGTTTGTGTCATCCCTTGTTTTGTAACCATTTGAACCGTTTGAGAGAGGGCTTGTTTATATACTAATTGACTTACACCGCCACCAGCTAAGGCGATTTCTTCAACCTCTTGTAGTCCTTCTGGTTCCTCTGTTTGATCATCCTCTAAAATGCCAATGACATTAACTGTAATACCTTGCTGATATGCTAACGCAGCTGTTGCTTGTGGATCCTCACCCTTGTTGGAACATCCATCAGTGATTAATAGAATTTGTTTTAAAGTCCCCTTCTTCAATATGAACACCTCCATGTTATTCCATTACCATCATCGACAAAAACGCACGGAAGTATACATAGTTTATGAGGAATCTATTAGTTATAGTGCCTTTGTTTGATAGATTGGGAAAGTTGCCCATTCTGGAATATTCTTCTTAACCTTTGCAACTAATACCGTCACTCATCATAATCAGTATATCCTCTGATTGTAATTGTTCATTCACTATATCTACATCAAATTCGCGAATTATTCCCATTGGTAAATTACTTGCTTCTATCTTAATTAACTGATCTCCACGCTTTACAAAGCTCGGTGTTGACCCAATCTTCAAAAATCGAACAAATGCATTATGCAAATTAATAACGGCTAAATCTAGCGTTGCAAACATCTCATCCGTGGTTCGTAGTGCTAAAATCGAATTAATAGATTTAATTGCCACCTTCTCTGGTATACCCGTCTGAAGTATTTGTTGTAAAAGCCTTAAGGTTTCTGTACTTTCTTCACTGGCTCGAATACCATTACCCATTCCGTCACTAATCGCCATCGCATATTTACCTGCACCAAGCTCCATCATAGTATAGCTATCACCGGAAATCACTCCACCACCTTTTGCAGCGTGAGAAACCCCAGTCTCCACTGTGAACTCTTTAGCTGAACCAAATGCTAGAAATGAGTAGCCATTCGGAAATGGAGAAATATCCTCCTGCTTCACGACAATGGTTTCATTTAAGATATCAGATAATACGGGGGCTATCAGCTTACCTCCTTCCCCATGATAGTCATAAAAAGAAGCAGTCATTTCGATATCAACATTACCTTTATCTAACCTATATATATCTAGTTTTTCTAGCTCAATCCCGATAGACTTTAAGGCATGAATAATTTGTATTTCTTGGTTTTCATGTTGCTCCCTTTCCTTTAATATCTCCTTTGCAAAATCCTCCATTACATCAGATACTCCTTGGAGCTGTTCAGCCACAAGCTTCTTACTTTCGGATACCTGTCGTCGAAGTTTGCGATTTGCTTCAAAATAAGAAATCTCCTCCTTCATGGTATCCATTACTTTACGAGATTTAATACAATGATTTTCAAACTCTCGTACTAACTTTCTAGAAGGATCATGACCTGTTTCAATATCTCCCTTAAGCTCTCCCATTAGATTGTATGTATAATCAAACTGCTGTTGCCAGCAACGCTCCTTCATAAAGCAGCTTTGACAGGTCTTCTCAGTAACATTGCTTAAAAAATAATCTGTCTCGCGCTGTGATTCTGCATCCTCTATCGAATAATGCTCTGCAGTTGAAAAACTATTTGATAATGCTTTAAACACTTGCGAAAATTGCTCCACTCGTTTGGCTGTTACATTACGGACCTTTTGTAAATATTGTTCTTGCTCATTCGTGTGCTCTTCTGTACCAGGTATGTAACGCGATAATTGCTTAATCCAGCTAGCTGGTGTAAGTAAAAATAGTAGTATGGAAAATGACGATTCTATTAATGATGGTAATAAGGAATTCGAATCACCGTATATCCCTACTAAAAATGTTCCAACTAATAAACCAGCACCTACACCAACCTTCTTCCCATCCTTTAATAAACCACCTAGTAGACCAGAGAAAGCTAGTAAACTCATTTGATAAAGATTAGCAACATTCGCTAATGATAAGATTAAACCAGCAACTACTCCAACTGTAGAACCAATTGCAGCACCACCGACAAAGGCAAACAATAATACAAAATAGCGGGATAAAACTTGCTCTATCTGTGCACCATATACCTCCCAGCCAACAGTTCCCGTTAAAATAGACGCGATTAAGATAATCATGCAAACAATTTCTTCGTTTTTTAATGCAGGTCGATAACGTTTTTGTGATAATAATGGAGCACTTTGCATAAAAATTAATACTAGAACCGTACCTAGTATTCCTTCTACGAATAGCAGCATCCATTCGTAGGAGGTAAGCTCTCCATAAAAGGAGTAAAGACATATTCTTGGACATGCGGTAGAAAGGAAAACAATAATCGGCATTTTTACTTGTTGATTTTTCATCCCTTTACATATCGAAGCCAAAATCAGAAAGAGAAACATTGCAATACCAACAAACAACCCATGCGATAATGAGATGGTAAAAGCACCAATCATCGTTGCAAGCATTGTTTTTGCTACCCTTTCCTTTTGCATAAACCACAGCGTAGCTAAAAATGCGACAGCAAATGGAGATACAACCGATAATATAATAGCTCGTCCGAGTAAAAAGCCAACTAAGACATATAACCAACCATGATCGAGTAATACCTTTTTTCCAAGATGGTATAGTTTGACCCGGAGATTTTCAAAAAATGTAGCTTCTACCCCGATTGCTTTTGTTTGTGCTCTTGAAACTGATTCCATTAAACCACTCCTCAGGAATTTATTTATATTCGTCTCCTATAAATTGCTAGCCGATTGGAAGGTATCGGAATACTCTTTCATTACAGTAAAACACAAACAGTTATTTTTTTTTGTCAAAACAAGAGAGCTAATCTCATAAATCGTTCGACTCAAATCTAGGATGAAGGGGGCAATTCTACATATTCTTCAATAAACCTGCTTACTTTTGTCACGGTGGTCTTCCAGGTTAAATATAAAGGCACCCAAATGACGATGGGTGCCTAAGAAATAACTATATAAAGCGTTTTAAGTATTGGATTGCACCAATATGTAATCCTTCATGGAATACCGTTCTCATCAATACCTGTTCAATGGTATACATCCCCATTTCCGTTGGGGGAAATTCCTCTTCTAAGCGGTGTCCGTACTTCTCTTTTATCTGCTCTGGTTGGCCTTGTAATAGTTCCTTTAACTCAGATAAATTTGGCGTTTCTTCTGTAAAATTAGTAGGGCTTGTACCAAACCCAAACCACTCGTTTAATTTTATCGTGTTATCGGATATCTCTTGTACGAATGACTCAATCCAAAGATATTGATCCAAGTAGATATGCCCTAGGTTCCATCGTATATTGTTATGAAACCCCTCAGGAATAATTTCCGCTTCCTCCTCGCTCACACCTTCAACAAGTCTCAAGGTTTCTTCCCGATATGTGCCTAGTTGTGTAAACAATACCTCATGTCGCTTTTTCATAGCTTCACTCTCCCTTATCCCAATAAATTCGACATAGTCAGAAAATATCCTCTTCATGAAAAAATATTGACACAAATGATTTGATAATGTAATATGTTTCTTGTTGGCTGAACGGATAGCATGTCTATCTTCACTAACAAACTTATTATATGGCGGCGTAGCTCAGCTGGCGAGAGCGTACGGTTCATACCCGTGAGGTCGTGGGTTCGATCCCCTCCGCCGCTATCTAAAAAAACCTGTTATCTATTGTAGATAACAGGTTTTTTGATTTATAACATTACGACTAAAATATAACAGCTACCATTATATTAAGTAGCTGCTTTACTAGACTTTTCTATTATAAATAATTTAGAGCATTATAAGGTAAACAGCTACTGCTATCCTCTTCTTGCACCTCGACCTCCACGTCTAGATTCAGTGTGCTTTTTCAAAGAGGCTAATCGGTCCTCAGAATCCTTTAAGAAACGATTCATCTTTGATTCGAAAGACTCTGTTCTTTCTCTAGAATTCTGACGTACTGGTTTTTCTTTTGCCTTCTTTATGGATAAACCAATTTTGCCGTCCTTTTCGACATTAATTACTTTAACCTCTACTTGATCTCCTACGGAAAGGTGTTCATTAATGTCTTTGACATAATTGTCAGCAACCTCACTAATATGAACAAGTCCTGTTGTACCTTCACCAAGCTCAACAAAAGCGCCAAAATTAGTGATACCGGTTACCTTTCCTTGCAGCTTGCTGCCTACTTCGATTGACATAAAAAAAATGCTCCTCCTTAAATTTTTTGAAGAATAGGAATCCGCTTTTCACGAATGCCTTTATACAATTTTACCTAAAGAATTGTTCTGTTTTATACTTTAAGTAAAAACTCTTTACTAATATATTATAGCGAAGCAATTAAAAGTGTGTCAATAAGACGTGTCATCCTCCGGTGTTTTAAAAATAAGTTCGCCCTTTCTGGATAAGAAATATTTTGTCCGGGCAATTTCCAGAATATATGCATCATCATTTAACAATTGTATTTCTTCTTTATAATTCTCTTCATCCTTTTTCATGCTCGCCAATTCTTCTTGAAGGTTCTGATATTCTTCTTTTTTCTCAGTGTAAAGGGATCGTTGTTGAAAATGATAAATCGCCATGCCAAACGTGATCATTGCAATAACGATGGTAAATAAGACGAGGCGACGAATCAGCCGTTGCTTTTTTCGCTTCTGCCTTAATATGTACGCATCATATTGATCATGATAAGTTGAATTGATTCTAGTAACTGTTTTCTTCTTTTGCATAGCGTCACCTCCACTTCGATGTTATATACGTTAAGCACCTCTTACATATATTCTGTATTTTACTACAAAATCCTGCTAAATGGTGCAAAAATAATTTGATTTTTTTTGGTAGAAGGCGATATACCAACATTGCGATCCATTTTATCGGTAAAAAGAGGATTTTTAAAGTGAATCCTATGACTATAAGTATCGTGTTAAAGAGGAGGATAACACTAGCAAATAAAAGCCGGAATATATACTTAATAGGGGCAACAACCGTCCATTGTAGGAGCTTAGTAAAGAATTGATAGATTCGTAACATGATGGATATGATTCGCTCTAATATACGTTTATACAGATTGGAAAGTAGTGCTTGGTAGGTTGCAAACCCTAATAAACAAGCAACAAAAACATAGACTCTCAGCTCCCCAGCATTCACACTATATAACGTGTAATATAGTATAAACGTCTGGGTGAGCCAAAAGCTGATTTCCATAAAATAAAGAAAAAAAACATTATGTTTCCAATGCCTTTGAAACCGACGGAAGGTATCTAATGCCATCCCTAAATAAATGCCTCCAGTTATCATGGAGATCATCGTAATGAATTGGACACTGAGTGTCATCGGAATAGCTTGCTAAAGAATCCTTTAGCTTTCTCCTGATGATGTTCATCTACATAGGATACCTCATACACCTTCCCTTTGATGGAAACAACACCTTCACCAACATCTAAGTTCTTAAGCTGGAGATTTTGCCCACGAATAATTAGATAGCCCATAACGGTCTCAAGCAGAAATTCCTCGTTATCAAAGCTATCCACTTCCTTAACACCAGTAATTTCTAATAGTCTTCTATTATTCAGTTTTAAATGATGGTCCTTTTGCTCCACTCGCGTGCTATTTTCTTTATCATAATAGTTCATATCCGCTTCCTCCTTATCACTAATAATTTATGAAAGGAGGGACAAGTATAGAACTAGTTACTGCTCGATTTTTTCCTCATTTATGATTTTGTAAAGCATCTCTGCCTCTTCTTTTCGAACCGTTTCTTTTAACGAAGTCACCTCTACTGTCACTAGCTTTTGTCCAAACCTTATTTCCAATTTATCACCTACAGCTACAGTTGAGGATGCCTTCGCCTGAGAACCATTAATGGATATCCTTCCTTGGTCAGCAACTTCTTTTGCCAGGGTACGTCTTTTAATTAAACGGGAAACCTTTAAAAATTTATCTAAACGCATATTTTTCTCACTCTCTTTCCTTTGCTTCATTCCAATAGTAATCCATTTCCTCCAGATTGGAATGCATAATATCCTTTCCTTTTTCCTTTAGCTTCTCTTCAATATAGGAGAACCTGCGGGTAAATTTCTCATTTGTAAGAGAAAGTGCCTCTTCCGGATTTATTTGATAATATCGTGTTAAATTCGCTAATACAAATAAAACGTCACCAAGTTCCTTCTTTATCTCTTGTTCATTGTCAGCTGCTATAGCACTTTTTACCTCGTCGATTTCTTCTTCAAGCTTCTCCCATATACCACGAGCATCCTCCCATTCAAACCCTACCTTTGCAGCAATATGCTGCAATTTATAAGCCTTTAATAGGGATGGTAGACTCCTTGGTATTCCTTCTACTATCGATTTTCTTTTTACAGCCTTCTCCTTGTGCTTTAGTTCCTCCCAATTTACGGTAACTTCCTGCGATGAGTCAACCTTTACATTGGAAAAAACATGTGGGTGGCGGAAAATCATTTTATCCGTAATAGACTTAATCACATCATCAATAGAAAAGTAACCTTCATCCTCACCGATTTGGCTATGGAGCATAACTTGCAGAAGTACATCCCCAAGCTCCTCCACTATTCCCTCATCATCCTCAGCATTTATTGCATCAATTAATTCATAAACCTCTTCAATCGCATATTGTTTTAAGGATTCATGCGTTTGTTCCTTGTCCCATGGGCAGCCATCTGGTCCCCTTAGCGTAGCAATTACTTCCCGTAACCGATTAAAGGTATGATGTAGTAGCTGATCTGGTACCGGAGGAATATAGACACTTGTTAGATTACTTACTTCTAGCGAACGATCTAATTCCTCTAATGGTATCGTTAGCACTTTTTCTTCCTTACTACCAGCAGCATCAAGGATTGTAACTGGATAATCAGGCGGTAAATCCTCTAATAATTGCAGCTTTACCTCTGAAGCAATAAATCGATCATATACCTGACAGAAGACAATATGCTGATGATAGTTTAAATCATTACGCTTAAACCCAGTTCCATCTACAAATTGAAGACCCTCAATTGGATCAATTTTTAAAGCGGTAAACAGCGCATCTAAATAGCTCTGTCCACCACGGATGTGTACCTCTACGTCATCCTGCTCTAATAATAGCTGTACCGTTTTCTCAGCAAGCATTGGGTGACCAGGTACTGCATATATAATCGGCTGTTCCTTTGCCTTTTCTAATAGTAGTCGAACAATTTCTTCGTAAACTGCATCAAAGGATTTATTTCTTTCATAAATTTCATCAAAAGGTGTAAATACCACACCCTCTTCTTCCAGTGATTGAATAACTGGATGATCTAGTGTACGAGCATATACTGGTGTGTTGTTTGTTGTTAGCCGCTTATAAATGCCTAAGGGTAACTGCTCCAAATCACCAGCACCCAAACCAACTACTTCAATTCTCTCCTTCATGATTACATCCTCCTATGATGTCGTATCAGCCTTGAACCAAATGGCAATAAACTTAATTCACTATCTAAAAATACGTTAAAACGAACCAACAACGATAAATAGGTTATCGCGCCAACGGTTGAAACGATCAAAATATAAATAAGCAGACCGAAACGTGATAAGTCATATGTACCTATTAATAACTCTGCTAACCATACAACGATTACCATACCAGAGATAGCAAGGACAAAACCAATCCATTTCATTTGTATTAATTTTTCCCCACCCATGATTCGCTTTAATCGGAATACAAGAGCAACGATTAAAAACAATAAGCTTAGTACAGTGGCGATTGCACTCCCGATAATTCCATAATGTGGTACCAAAAAAATATTAAATAGCCACTTGATAAGAAAGGCACTTAATATAAAGAGTGCTACCCATATCTCGTTGTCTAGTCCTTGTAGTACTGAACTAGCAGTAATCACAAGAGCACTTAATACTACTGCCACCATTAATATTGATAGACTTAAGGTTCCTTGATTATCCTGAAACAATAAACTATTCACCTTGGGAAATAGCATGATTAGTCCAATAGATGCCCCTGCAGCTAAAATAAAGCTAATTTTAAGGGCGCCACTGATTTGGGCACTTGTTTCCCTATGCTTGTTGATAGTTCCTTTTCTAGAGATTGCTGGAACTAATGCTAAACCAAAGGAGGAGCCTAAAACTGCCCCAATTTGGATGAGTGGTTGTCCACGGTCAAAAACACCTTTTGCCTCCATAGCTTCAGTTGGGCTTAATCCATACTCGATAAGGCTAGGAACCATTGTAAATGCATCAGCAAACTGTAAAATAAGCAATATCATATGATTTAACGATGCAATTAAACCGAATACAATAATCGTTCTCCCATATTCCTTCCATGGGATAGTATATGTAACAAAGGAACTTGGTCTATCTTTTATGTAGAAGTATATCAAAATGCATAAAGCAAAAATGGAACCTCCAATAGATGCGATTCCTGCTGCAGGTCCTAATCGATATAGATCCCATCCACCATAGGAAACCATCACCGCTACCATAATAATAACGAATACCCGAACAACCTGTTCACCAATTTGCGAATAAGCAGTTGGTTTCATGAATGACTTCCCTTGAAAAATCCCTCTTAATAAAGCAGTAAACGGTACGATTAAAAAGACCATACTAGCTAATTGATAGGCAAATACAAGTTGTTTATCACCGATTTTTGTTGCGATTGCATCTGCGTTTACAAATAAAAGAAATGAAAATGTTCCACAAATCAAAAATAGAATGAATAGGATAGGTAGCATAAAATATTTAAATGAAATACGATCTTTTTCAGCAGCAAGTTTCGAAATTGCTGTCGGAAACCCATAAAGAGCAAGTGCCATCGCAATACCAATAATAGGATATACCTGCTGATAGATGTAAAAGCCAATATCTCCGGTTAAATTCTGTAAAGGGATCCGATACCCCGCACTTAAAATTTTACTAATTAACCCCGCAACAGAAAGCAACAATGCTCCAGCTACAAATTTATTCGTTTCCATACAAAACGCCCTTTAGTCATAACGGTAAAATTACATCTTATTATAGCATAGCTACTATCACTAAAAAGGGCAAAAATCAGTTAGAAACACTAATTTTTGCCCTCACTTGTTATTCCATTTGTTTTGCTAAAAAGCTAGCAGCCGTTTCTAATGCCTTTTGCTCTACTTCACTGAGCTTCTCATCCTTTGATAGCATCACTAAACAACCAATCGGATCTCCATTTGCAATGATAGTACTAATACAATACGATTTTACTTCTTCCTCTCTACCTGGTAGCAGCTCTAATGTTGTTGCCCCTGGCTCTAGCTTTTGTTGTCTAGATTCTATGGCCTTTTCAATGTTAGACCCAATGCTTTTGTTTAAATAGTCTTTTTTCGATTCACCTGCTACTGCGATGATTTCATCGCGATCACATATAAAAACCGGATGATGCAGGGTGTCAAATAGCGCCTGTGCATATTCTGTTGCAAAATTTCCTAATTCATTGATAGGTGAGTATTTTTTTAAGATGACCTCCCCTTCTCGATCAATAAAAATTTCCAATGGGTCACCTTCACGGATTCGTAAAGTTCTTCTGATCTCTTTCGGGATGACTACTCTACCTAAATCATCGATCCGTCGTACAATTCCTGTTGCCTTCATGTATGAAGCCTCGCTTTCTTATGATGATTGTTGGTGCCAAATTTAGAAGCTTAGCCCTTTATGTTCTATTTTTTGATTAGCCCCGGATACTATGCATCCATTCCTAAGTACGATACACAACGTAATGTACTGTTTTTGTACCAACATGAGTTGTGTTTTAGTAGTATAAATCATCTTGGAAGAACTATACATGAAATACCATTTCTTGTTTTTACCGGTTAATTTTATCCATTTTGCCGATAAAGTCCTTCAGCACAGCATAGCGCTTGTACTTTGTATCTCTTGAGAAGCGATAAACTATCTTTAATTTATTTTGCTCGGTTCCAAGAGCGATATCTCTACCATATTCATTTGCTAATTCAAAAATCTTCGCTCCATCAATTAACTGGCTCCTATCCTCTGAAAGCAATAACTCTATTTTCCCATTCTTTTCTAAAATAGATTCGATTCGTTCCTTTTTTGATAACCATCTTAATTCTGACACGATAAACAAATTTTCAACCTCTATTGGGAAGTCTCCGAAACGATCCAGTAATTCATCCTGCAGATCATGGATATCCTGTTTAGAGGTAATGGAATGAAATTGCTTATACATATCAATCTTTTGTTTTTCATCGGCAATATATGCTTCTGGAATATAAGCATCCATGGAAAGGGTTAGCTCAGGCTCAAATGGCTTAATTTCTTCCCTATCTTTTCCTTGCTTTCTTGCCTCAATCGCTTCCCTAAGCATCTCGTTATACATATCGAAACCAACGGAATCGATAAACCCATGCTGCTGTGCACCAAGTAGGTTTCCTGCGCCACGAATAGAGAGATCACGCATAGCAATTTTGAACCCTGATCCAAGCTCGGTAAATTCCTTAATTGCTTGTAGCCTTTTTTCTGCTACCTCAGAAAGCACCTTATCTTTTTTATACGTAAAGTATGCATAGGCAACACGGTTAGAACGACCAACACGACCACGAAGCTGATAAAGCTGACTAAGGCCCATACGATCTGCATCATAGATAATTAGCGTGTTTACATTTGGAATATCTACACCCGTTTCAATGATAGTTGTACTAACAAGAACATCAAATTCTCCTTCCAAAAAACCGAACATGACATTCTCGAGCTCTGATTCATTCATTTGCCCATGCGCAAATGTTACACGAGCCTCTGGCACAAGCATGCCAATATCCCTTGCCATCTTATCAATACTTTCCACACGATTATATAAGAAAAACACCTGTCCACCTCGTGCCATTTCTCGTTCAATCGCTTCTCGAACTAATACTGGATTATATTCCAGAACATAGGTTTGAATTGGGAAACGATTCTCCGGTGGTGTTTCAATCACAGAGAGATCACGAACACCTAGCATAGACATATGAAGCGTACGTGGAATAGGAGTAGCGGTTAATGTTAATACATCGATATTTGTTTTCATCTGTTTAATTTTTTCTTTATGTTTTACACCAAATCGTTGTTCTTCATCGACGATTAAAAGTCCAAGGTCATGATATTCTACATCCTTGGATAAAATTCGGTGTGTTCCAATGACAATATCCACTAAACCACGCTTTAAGCCATCAATGGTTTCCTTCTGCTGTTTTGGAGTTCTAAATCTACTTAATAACCCAATACTTACAGGATAATCCTGAAATCTTTCTCGTACTGTTTCATAATGCTGTTGAGCAAGAATAGTGGTTGGTACCAATATAGCTACCTGCTTTCCATCAGCTACTGCTTTAAATGCCGCACGAATAGCTACTTCTGTCTTTCCATATCCTACATCACCACATAATAAGCGGTCCATTGGCCTTTCCTTTTCCATATCCTGCTTAATTTCCTCAATACACCGGAGCTGATCCTCTGTTTCTTGATACGCAAATGCTGCATCAAACTCCCGTTGCATTTCACCATCCCGAGAAAAAGCAAAGCCCTTCCTCGATTCTCTTTCTGCATACAGCTTAATTAGATCATCCGCGATATCCTCGACAGAGCTTTGCACCTTTCGTTTTACCTTTTTCCAATCACTGCCACCTAGTTTATATAGCTTTGGTTCCTTTCCTTCAGAGCCAACATATTTTTTAACTAAGTCTAACTGATCGATCGGAACGAAAAGCTTATCATCACCAGAATATTTTATCAGCATATAATCCTTATGCTTATCATTCACTTCTAAAGTTTCAATACCTAAATACCTACCAATACCATGATTAACATGAACGACATAATCGCCAACCTTTAATTCCTGGTAGTTCTGTATTCGTTCAGCATTGGAGATATTTTGTTTTTTTCGTGGTCGCTTGGATTTCTTCTTAAATAATTCATTTTCGGTAATAATCGCAAGCTTATGCATCGGTAATTCAATTCCGCTACTCATGTTTGCTACGACAATCGTAGGAATATCGACTGGAAGCTTTAAGGTATTCGATACCGCTGCATCAATGTCGTAGTCTGCTAATATCGAGTGAATCTTCTCCGCCCTTTTTTCATTTGGAGCAGCAATGACAACGGAGTAGTCGCCCTTTTCCCATCGTTTAAGTTCATTTTTGAACAAATGCATTTGACCATGAAATTCCTGCATCGCTCGTGAAGAAAGATTAATGATATTTTGTGGGCTCGTATTTGGAATATGTCGCAAAAATACCGACATATAGATTCGTGGGGTAGTAATCTTACCCCATACGGAATGCCAGTCATAAGAGAACTCACTACCAATAACCATCTTATTTGCTTCCAATAGACTACTGTACCATTCAGCCTCCTCATGGTCTAAATTGGTAGCAGTCTCATGAATCCTACTCATTTCATCAAAAATGATTAAGCCCCCAGAAGGTAAATAATCTAATAAACTAGCAGGGTTTTCATAGAAAAAGCCTACATATTTTTGCATTTCTGGGTAATGTTCTAAATTTCTTAATCGACTTATATCAGCCTCAATGGATTCTACTAAGGTTTCCTTTGCTTCGTTTGTCTTTAATTTCTTTAACGTTTTAGAAAATGCCTCTTCTAAACGATCTGCTCCTCTACCAATATCCTCATTGGTTAATAATAGTTCTGTCGCAGGACCAACACTTACCTCTTGTAGCCGTTCTAAAGAACGCTGTGTATCGGCATCAAAATAACGAATAGAGTCTACTTCATCATCGAATAGCTCAATTCGGATTGGGTATGCCTCTGTTACTGGATAAATATCAATAATACCACCTCGTCGACTGAACTCTCCAGGAGCAGTAACCATAGATGCATGTTCATAACCCATATCAATTAAAGAGCCTAAATAGCTGTTAATGTCTATTTCTTCACCTTCCGTGAAGGTTAATTGGTATTTACTCCAATAACGCTTTGGGGGTAAGATTCTTTTCAATGCTGCAACCGGCGCAATTAATATTCCTGAATTGCTCATAGACCATTTTGTTAATGCTTCTATTCGCTGGCTTCTTAGCTCTGGACTTGATATTGCTATTTCAGAAGCTATTAACTCATTTACCGGATATAAATGAACGTGATCTTCCTCTAAAAAAACGCTTAAATCGTCATATAATTGCTGTGCCTGTACTAACTGATAGGTGACTAACAAAATTGGCCGCTTTGTGCTTGCCTCTATTGCAGAAACAAGCATACTTCTAGCGGAGCCTGAAAGGCCTGCCACCATTTGCTCCTTTAATCCACCATCAACACCTGTAATAATGGATTGTATATCTTTCATGGATTGTAAATATTCATTCAAATCTTTCACTTTAATACCCCCATTGTTACCTTCCCTAAGCAACAAAACATATTGTTTGATGTATCGAAGGCTAACACAAACCTTTTCATATGCTGCTACTCCTCTAACTAAAGATGTCTACTAAACTGATTAGCATGCTCTTTAAAACTATTATAATAAGCGCAAAAATGCCTTGGTTTAAGCAACCAAAGCTTTTTACTTCTATCTCATTACTGTATAAAATAATCTAATTCATGATATTCCGGATGATGTCCTAATGACTCCTCGCAATTTTCGCAAATCGCTTGAATGTGAACATCCCCATTTGAATTATAGTGAATCATTTCTTTTTTTTCCTCATTTGTTAGCTTATTCCAACCAAGAACATTGGTATCAACCATTGTCTCATTAATTTCACCGATTACATGCCCGCAATGTCTACACGTATAGACAATTGACATTTCAAAAACCTCCTCGGATAAACATAAACGATTAGTTATTAGGTTTATCCGAAAAAGAACAATTTATACGATGATTACTGAAATTCTATTCCTTACTGTTAAATTCATTCATTACTTCCTCAAATGGCGTCTCTAACCATCTGACACAGGCATCAGCTGCCTTTTCAACACTTTCCTGTACCATTGATTGCTGATCGCCCGGAAAAGTACCAAGAACATAATCAACAACTGGTTGGGAATTAGTTGGACGACCTATTCCGATACGAATTCGCTTAAAGTCCTTTGTGCCAAGGTGATCAATAATGGAACGAATTCCATTATGTCCCCCATGACCACCCTTTTGACGTAATCGTATTTTTCCTGGAGGTAAATCTAAATCGTCATAGATTATAAGAACATCTTCTAAATCGATATTAAAGTAATCCATAAGTGGTCGAAGTGATTCGCCGGAGAGATTCATATAGGTTTGTGGTTTTAACAATAAAATCTTCTCACCGTTAATAGTTTCGATAGCATACTTACCTTTAAATTTATCTTTATTTAGCTGAGAATTATTCCGCGTTACTAGTTCATCAATCACCATAAAGCCTATATTATGTCTAGTAGACTCGTATTTTACTCCTGGATTTCCTAATCCAACAATACATTTCATCCTAAATCTTCCTTTTTCAAAATATGATGTGTATCAAAAGCACCCTATTATATAACCAATAATTTGCTAATCCGTGAAACATAGGGCTAGCAACCTTGGATTTCATTCACATTCTTTGAAAATACAATAATCCCTCCATATAAAGAGATATATATGGAGGGTTCTCTTATTTATGCTTTACATTATTATGTCATCTGTTAGTCTGCATTTGCATCTGTCTGTGCTTCACCAGTAAATTCAGGCTCTGCACTCGTTTCCTCTGTACCTTCCATATCAGCATTTGTATTAGGTGCAAGGATACTTGCAATAACCGTATCTTCATCCTCTAATACTTGATATGCTGCTGACTTTGGAATTTCTGCTACAGAGACAATATCTCCAATGCTATGTGTTGAGATATCAATGGTAATTTCGCTTGGAATATCTGTTGGTTTAGCACGAACCTGTACCTCAAATAGTGGCTGTTGAACAACACCATTCTCAGGCTCCCCAATTAGTCGCACCGGGACAGCAGTATCCATTTCTTGTTCCATGTTCAAAACAAAGAAATCCGCATGTATTACCTGACCCTTAAGTTTATCAGTCTGATATTCGTGTAGCATAACATTGACAGGAGCTTCTCCCTCAATGTTCAATGAGATAATGGCATTTTTACCTTCATCTCGTACAGTTTTCATAAGTTCCATACCATCAACTGCTATTGATTTAGATTCCTTTTCTTTTCCGTAGACGACACTTGGGACTTGTCCACTTTTTCTGAGCTTTTTAGTTGCCGACTTTGCATGATCTTCTCGTTTCATTGCTTTTAAGGTTACTGACATCATAATCATCCCTTTCAAATTAGTAAAACTAGAGTCATCCACTGTCACAAACTTTCTCGTATGAAATTTTTATCTAATTCAACCTTTGCATCTATAGTATGTTTACCCTAATCGAACTTCATTAAACATTAATCAAATAAAATACTAACGGATTGTTGTTCATGTACTCGAATGATTGCTTCACCAATTAGTGCTGCAACAGATAGCTGTGTGATTTTATCAATCATCTTATCCTTAGGCAATGGGATAGAATTTGTAATGACCAATTCCTTAATATTGGAGTTTTCAATACGTTCAATTGCTGGTCCTGATAGAACAGGGTGTGTACAACAAGCGTATACCTCTTTCGCACCGTTTTCAACTAACGCATTAGCTGCTAAGGTAATCGTTCCAGCAGTATCAATAATATCATCAATTAGGATGGCTGTTTTTCCTTCTACATTCCCAATAATATTCATAACCTCTGCCACATTTGGACGTGGTCTTCTCTTATCAATAATACCAATAGGCGCCTTCAATCGATCAGCCATTTTTCTTGCTCGTGTTACACCACCGTGATCTGGAGAAACAATGATAATATCATCGAAATTTTTTGCCTCAAAGTAATCTGATAATAGAGGAACTCCCTGTAAGTGATCAATAGGACGATCGAAAAATCCTTGAATTTGCGGAGCATGTAAATCTAATGTTATTACTCGGTCAGCACCAGCGGTTTCAATTAAATCAGCTACTAATTTCGCTGTAATTGGTTCCCTAGCACGTGCTTTTCGGTCCTGTCTCGCATACCCATAATATGGCATGACAACATTAATGGTTTTAGCTGATGCACGTTTTAGGGCATCTAGCATAATTAATAACTCCATAAGATGCTGGTTTACGGGTGAACTTGTTGATTGTACAACATATACATCACAGCCACGTACACTTTCTTCAATGTTAATCTGTACTTCCCCATCACTAAATGTCGTTACCGTACACTTCCCAAGTGAAATCCCTATATGGTCGGCAATTTCCTCGGCTAATTTTAGGTTCGAATTTAGTGAAAAAACCTTCATGTTTGAATTCTGGTATTGAGACATGAACTTACCCTCCGTTAATTTTTATCCTTAAGTCTGTTCTTTATTCTTGTAGCATAGCCTTCCTTATTCGCCTGTCTTGCACGTGCTACAGACAATGCATCTGCTGGTACATCCTTGGTAATTGTAGAACCTGCAGCAACATATGATCCTTTTCCAATTGTTACAGGAGCAATTAAATTTGAATTACAGCCAATAAATGCATCATCTTCAATGGTAGTTAAGTGTTTGTTTTTACCATCATAGTTCACTGTTATTGTACCACATCCGATGTTCACATTGCTTCCAACATGCGCATCTCCGATATAGCTTAGGTGAGAAACCTTACTACCAACACCAAGTTCGGATTTTTTAATTTCTACAAAGTTACCGATCTTCACCTCATCAGCTATCACTGCATCTGGGCGAATATGAGCGAAAGGTCCAATTTTCACGCGCTCACCGATTTTACTATCTGTGGCCACACTTTGTTTAATAACGGTATCCTTACCAACCTCACAATTAACGATTTCACTGTTAGGACCAATTATTGCATTTTCACGAATAATAGAGGGACCAGAAATCATCGTTCCAGGGTAAATGACAACATCTGATTCAATTACAACATCAGTCTCAATATAGGTATTATCTGGATCGATAATGGTAACACCATTACGCATATGCATTTCATTGATACGACGCTTCATAAGCTTTTCTGCTTGCGCTAGTGCTAATCGATCATTGACACCTAATGTCTCATCGAAATCTGGGCATAAAAATGCCATAACCTTTTCCGATTTCTTTTTCAGTATTTCAATAACATCTGTTAAATAATATTCACCTTGAGCATTTTCATTTGTGACACTTCTTAATGCCTCAAATAATACTTCATTATCAAAGCAATAAGTGCCTGTATTAATCTCATCTACTAAGAGCTCTTCCGGACTCGCATCTTTTTGTTCGACAATCCGCTCTACCTCTTGATTAGCATTTCGAATAACTCTTCCGTAACCATACGGTTTTTCAGCCTTAGCAGTTAATATGGTAGCCTTGGATCCTTCTTTTTCGTGAAATTCTACAAGCTTTTGAAAGGTTTCTTCAGAAATGAGTGGTGTATCCCCACATACTACGATGGTAGTACCTTTTTTATCTTGTAATAATTCCTCAGCCTGCATCACTGCATGTCCAGTTCCAAGCTGTTCTTCTTGAAGCACATACTCGGACGTCTCACCAAGCTGCTCTTTTACTTTATCAGAGCCATAGCCTACTACAGTTACAATCTCCTCTAGTCCTACAGCTTTAACATGTTCCAATACATGCTGAACCATTGGTTTTCCTAAAACAGGATGCAGTACTTTATAGAGCTTTGATTTCATTCTTGTTCCTTGTCCAGCGGCAAGGATGATAGCATATCTCTTTGTCACGAGGAAATCCTCCAATACCTTAATTAGTGAGTAATTGCATTATATGCTTTCCATTTCCATTTTGACTATATCTCAAAAAACTGATGATTTCAACCGAAAGCAATAGGAGAAATGCTTATTTAATATATGTAAATAAGTCAATTTGTGGAAAAAACGGGGAAACAAAAAAAGAAGGCTAATCTTAAGGAGATTAGACCTCTAAGTTGTGTTGAAAAGGGTTTCATTTTTAGGAAGCGCCAGCCTCCTCATATTCCACTTCTTCACCCGCACGGCGATATTCTTCTAATACTGCATCTTGAATTTTAGAACGTGTATTAGAGTTTATCGGATGTGCGATATCTCTGAATTCACCATCAGGAGTTCGTTTAGAAGGCATTGCCACGAATAATCCATTATTTCCGTCGATAACTCGGATATCATGAACTACGAATTCCTGATCTAACGTAATAGATGCGATTGCACGCATTCTACCTTCCGTATTAACACGGCGTAATCTTACGTCAGTTACTTCCATGCTGTTTCACCACCTTTTCGTCTATAAGTTAATGTAAGTAATTCTACAAAAAATGTAAAAATCCTGCCTAGAATTGAAAAAAGTTTAATTATTTTCACAAAAACAAAAAAATAAGACCCTTTCTGTAAAAAAAGATCTTATTGCGTATAATCTATTCAATGAAATTTCCTAATTGTACCGAGATGAAATTTTGCTTAATATCAACATTAGATATCTTCACTAAAGATGTATAATGATTAACAATTCGTTCCTCTTCTTCATCATCCGCTTCAGCCAGCACCCCAATAGCTCTTACATTTGCATCAAATTCCTTTAGCAGGCTTACCATTCCATTGATTGTTCCTCCTGCTTTCATGAAGTCGTCAATAATACAAACGTTAGAGCCCTCTGCTAAACTACGCTTCGGTAAAACCATGGTTTGAATTTTTCTTGAGGATCCCGAAACATAATTGATACTGACCGATGATCCTTCTGTAACCTTAGGGTCCCTTCTTACAATGACAACCGGAACGTTTAAAAAGGAAGCAACCGCATAGGCTAGCGGAATTCCCTTCGTAGCAACTGTTACAACGACATCAATTTCCAAGTCGGAAAACTTAGATGCAAAAATACGTCCTATTTCCCGTACCGTACTGGGTTCTCCTAATATATCACTCATATACAAATATCCACCTGGAAGGATACGATTAGGATCCATTAATCGCTCACATAGCTTTTTAACAAACGCTATACCATTATTTCGCGAAGACTCAGGGATATACATCACACCACCTGCAGATCCAGCCGTTCGTTTTAAATAACCTAGACCCTCATCTTGAAATAGTTGGTCAATAATATCCAAGTCTTCACTGATAGATGCTTTAGCCGCATTATATTTTTCCGAAAACGAAGGTAAATTTTTATGTACTCTTGGATTTTCTAGAAAAAAGTTGGTCAAAGCAACTAACCGCCCGCTTCTCTTCATGCCTTCACCTCGAAAACCGAATTTTCTTATCTTAACTTAACACCATTATATGACTTTAGCAAGGGCTAGCCAATCAAACGAACCAAATATACCTCTTCACAAAACCCTTTCATGCTATTATAAATTCTCTGTGCTTTTGACTCCTGTTCAACCAATCCGTAAACCGTTGGACCACTACCACTCATTAATACTCCCCTTGCCCCAGCAAGCATCATTTTTTCTTTGATGCGTTGAACCTCTGGATGAATGGAAATTGTTATTGGCTCTAATGAATTACCAATCATTTCACAAAGCATTGCAAAATTTTTATTATATAACGCCTCAATAACACCCTCTGTATTAGGATGAATTATCTCGTCCATTTTCACTCGTTGAAAAATCGTGCGAGTAGATACCCCAATATCAGGTTTTGCTAAAACTACCCAAAAAGGTGGTGGTGAGGGTAATGGTTCAATAATTTCACCATACCCCTTTGCTATTCCGGTTGATCCGTAAACACAAAATGGAATGTCCGAGCCTAATGTTGCCCCAAGCGCCGCTAGCTCTGCTGTAGGAATATTCATTTCCCATAATTTATTTAGTCCTCTTAAGACTGCGGCAGCATCCGTACTTCCGCCCCCCAAACCAGCTGATACAGGAATGACCTTTTCGATTTTTATATGTACACCTTTTGTTATATTATATTTTGTCTTAAAGGCCTTTGCTGCCTTATAAGCCAAATTCCGCTCATCATTTGGTACATACCGGCTCCATAAGGAAACCTCAATACGATCTTCCTGTATGGTATTCAACTCAATTCGGTCTGCTAAATCAACGGTTGTCATGATCATTTCGACATCATGATAACCATCATTCCGCTTTCCTAACACATCAAGAGAAAGGTTGATTTTAGCAGGTGCTTTTTCAAAATGAGTCATCTCCGTCACCTACTTTTTTCATGTATGGAAATTGTAACATATATTAAAAAAAGGTGGAAGCGACTGAGAGTATTGTATTTTTTGGGTGTGGTTATTTAGGTTTATTTTGAGAGCACACTCCCGAATCTTGGGTTCACTGTCCATTGTGCACATATTTCGAGATCATCCCTCCTCACAAAAATACAGAGCAGACCGATTATGGTCTCCTCTGCATATTTTGCTCGGCTATTTCAATTGCACGCTTAACCATGTTCCCGGCATCCCTTGCCTTTATTCCGCCCCAGCCTTCTTTTTGCACGGTGTCGTAAAAGCCTAACTCTTTAGCAATTTCTTCTTTCAATTGGTCTGACATTATTCCACGTCTACCCATGAAAGAACAACCCCTTTCTGTTATAACTTGTTACGACATGCTTAGTTTTTACTATTTGTTCAGTCTATAACCAAGTAACTATTTGGAGAGTAAGGAAAGAAAAGACAAAAAATAAGGACCAGTTCACCTTTAGGCTACTGGTCCATTACTACTGATTTTGTATTTTCATCATTGAAGTTAAGTTCTACTGTTTCTGTAAGAACGTCTGCATAACTATATGACACACGTTCAAAAGCATTTTCTTCTTGGTCGAGTTCTACAATAAATACAGAAGGATACGTTTCAGCTAATACTCCCGATCTTTCTATCGTCTTCCTTCTGCCTCCGTTAGCTTTTAACGTCAGCCTTTTTCCAATCTGACCTTCAAGACCTTGTTTTATTTCAATTAAAGTTTTAGCCAATTCACTCCACCTCACTGTATTTTAACTATACCATAAGCTTGTATAAAAGTCAAATAAAATTTATATTATATCAATATTTGTTTTTCGATGTCAACAACTAAAATTACCCTATTGATGTTATTATGACAAATTGTTAACAAAATATGTATTTTATTTTTAAACTTTTTCTTTTTCGTGTCTTCTGCCAATCCGACAATCTTAATAAGGTTCATTACCATCACCTATATTCTTAACCCTTTTTTCTAATTCAACGAAATGTCATGCTGATTGGTTAAAGATATTCATTATGAAATCACTTTATCTTACATAGTACGAAATCTATAATGAAAGGAGGATAATTAAAATGACGTTCTATTGAGTATTTAACGAAGGAAGTGAACGATATGGATAACCTTAAAACGATACTAACGAACCACTATGATATAGACATGGTTAATTATCGCAAGCAGCAAGGTGGATGGGCTGCTTTAGCTTATGAGGTGTCCGATGGAACAAAGAAATATTTTCTCAAAGCATACGAAAAAAGTAGAGCCTCTACTCCAAAATTAACAAAACGAATCGAACAATATGTTCCTATATTGATTTGGCTAAATAAAAATAGTAATTTGCAGGGAAAAATTCCTACACCTTACCTAACGAAGACAGGGATATATCAATGTGAAGACGAGGATAATATTTATTTACTATACGATTATATTGAGGGAGAAACCATTGGCGACAAGGAATTAACGGGTAGTCAAATTCAGGAGCTGACATATTTGATATCAGAACTACATGTTTATGGAGAAGATATACCCTTTGATACGAATGCAATAAAAGAAGACTATCATGTTCCTTTTTTAGAGCCTTTACGAAGCATAGTGGACAATGGAAATGCAAATGTTTCCATTGACGTTAGAAAACTGATCATCATGTATCGCGATGTGTTAAAGAAAACGATTGACAGGGTTGAAATACTATCAGAGCTATTAAAAACTAAAAATGGAAGGCTGGGCTTATGTCATACTGATTTGCATTACTGGAATTTAATGCAATCAGCGCAATTAATGTTAATCGATTGGGAAGGATTAAAATTGGCTCCTGTTGAAGCTGATATGATGTTCCTTGTCGACAAACCATATTTTGAAGCATTTTTAAGTGATTACCAAAAAAGACATCCACATTATTCGCTTGATCAGGATGCCTTGGAGTTTTATCAAAAAAGAAGAAGACTTGAGGACATATGGGAATTTATTGAACAGCTTTTGTATGATAATCCAGATAGTCAGAAACGTGTTACAGTGATCGATTATTTAAAAGAAGAACTAAAGTCGCTGGGTTAATAAAGACTCTTCACACTCTAAAAGCTAGAGGAAGCGTCTTTTGTCCTTTTGCAATTCACAGGGATTTCTCATAAGAATATCTTTTTTCTAATCAAAATTTCTGCAATTAATAGATTAAGAAGCCAGCATGACCACACCGCAATCGTGTAGGAAATTCCATAGGGTACATTCATAATTGTATGGGTAATGAGCACAATAATATAAATTGTCATATTGGCAAAGGAGAGAAAGAAGCTTCGAGTCATCCACTTACTATGTACAATTACTCTTTTCCGTTTAATATTCCAATAACCCATCATTGTCGTTCCAAGCCATAATGTATTTAAGATATGAAACCCTATTGTGCTAAGCCACCCTCCTGTTGCAAAGAAGGAGACATAGAATCCTGGAATAAAATTCAACATAATAAACAAGACGTATAATCGTCCATTCCAACGATGAAAGTTCATTGCGTTAACTCGTATTTTCTTCAATATTCCTAATGGCCCGGTAAGAAGGGATAGAATAGCTAGCAAAATATGAATACGAATCATAATTACCCATAAAGATTCATTTGATAAAATGTCATCCTTCTTCAATATAAATTTTTCAAATGTAGGATCAACCATGAAATTCTTTGAAAAAGTATGGAATACCCACATAATCGGAATAATGAGGACCATGATGAGCGTAAATTTTTTCATTCCATTTATTCCTCCATTGACTTATTAATAAAATAAACTACGATTTGTCATGATAAAAATAGCAGCAATAATGAATAAGCTAATTAACCATGCAAATCTTTTTAACGTTAACCTATGATTAGCTACTAGCTCCTCTGGATTCTCTGATCCAATAATCCTTTTCATGTTTTTTTGAATCATTCCCACCATGCCACTGATCATCAAGAGTAGTACAATTGCTAGTACTACCCATAATTTAGAAGGATAAGATCGATAAACCATTATCATCGACCCTCCTGAGATGGTTAAAAAAATCAATGCATAATGCCCACCTTGAGTAAAATTCAAAACCGTTCTTATCAAAGCCTTTAACTCATCCCCTGTTCTAGAGAACAACGTATTCATCACGAAGGGTAAAGCAAGAAAGGTTCCTAAAAATAAAGAACTTAGTACGTGGACAAATAGTAAAATCGAATACATCCCTACCACACTCCTTTATGAAATACGATGTCCACTTAATTTGGATGATGGAAGCATTCCAGCTTTTGCAACTCCATGCATTTCATTTCCATCTACAGTGACGGTAAACTTTAACGTGAGATGCATGGGCTTTGTCACTTTCATGGTCCACTTTAAGGTATTTCCTTCTAATACGGGGTTATCGAACGTTACTAGTTCCTTGCCTTGCCTTGCTGTTCCAACTATCCGCCCATTTTCCGCTGATAAATAGAGTAATACGGATAATTTTCCAATGGGAGTAGCAATGGTGGTATCCCATACCCCTTGAAAATCGATTAATTCGTTTATTTGGTTTGATGATTCTAAAATAGGTGCTTCGAGGGAATCCTCTTTTTGGCTCTCATTCGGTGCATTTCCTTCTGCCCTCCAAATGGTTCCTCTTCGCTCATACTCAAACAATTGCTCCACAGCATGTGCAATACGAGGACCCAGCTCTCGTTCCACTAAATAAAGGGCAAGATCTAGTCCTGAAGTGACACCACCTCCAGTAATGAGATCACCATCATCTACCACCCGTGCATGAATAGCGTTAGCACCAGTTGTGCTCAAAAGATCCATTCCCATATGATGTGAAACTGCATAACGTCCCTCTAGTAATCCGATCATTGCTAGGATAAGAGAGCCTCCACAAACAGTGGAAAGCAAGATGTCAGGATTGTGAAATGCCTCTGTTAGTAGATCGCTTAATTCCGTTTCTGTTGCTCGTTGTAGTTTAACTGGTATAGCGTCTGGATCATTTGCATCTACTGAACCAGATGCACCTGGGACAAGAATGATGCCACCTGATTGTATAACTAATTTTTCACTTGCTCTTAGCTTCAACTGCTTTACTCCACTTGTCACCATTCGTTCCCCTTCAGCTGAGACAAGTTTAACGGTAACTTCTTCCTTTGCGTACATAGCTGCTGCAGTAAAAACTTCATAAGGTGCTATTGCATCTAATAAATCAAATCCATCGAACAATATAATTTGAACATGCATGCTCAAGACCTCCGTATGGTTATCGATTTTTTAGTAGATTTCTTAAAAAGAGAATTCCTAGTTCCAAGGTAAAGAATAAGCATGAAGTATCTCAAATGAAGTTACATAAATATCACAAAACAATCACAATCCATCACAAAACGTACGTCCAACCTTGTTCCTAATTAGAAAAGTGATAAACTAAAGTTGATTCTAGTAGGCTTGTGGAAAAAAAGGTGGGTTACGAATGACGGGAAACCAAACAGTTCTTGTTGTAGATGATGACAAGAGTATTGTCGAGCTATTAAAGGATTTCCTTGAGAATGATGGATTTGATGTAAAAACGGCATCCAGAGCTACTCAGGCATTGGATGTTCTAAAGCGAGAAATGATACAGTGTATTGTTCTAGACATTATGATGCCAGAACAAAATGGGTTTGATATATGCCGACAAATTCGCGAGGAGAGCGATGTCCCTATCCTTTTTTTGAGTGCCCGAAGTGACGATGTGGATAAAATTCGAGGTTTTGCTCTTGGAGGAGATGATTATATCGTCAAAACAGCTTCACCTGCTGAAATCGTAGCAAGAGTAAAGGCAGTATTACGCAGATCAAGTTCACAAGACTTTAATAGAAGGATATTAAATTATGGTCGTCTTACCATCGATATCTCCATGAGGGAAGTTTTCATCGAAGGTAAAAGTATCTCCCTGACACCGAAAGAATATGACTTATTACAATTATTTGCGAAACATCCGAAATTTGTTTTCTCATATGAACAACTACTTGATAAATTTTGGGAGGGAGTAGGCGATAAGCATACTGTTCGGGTACATATTAGTCGCCTTCGAGAGAAAATAGAAGCAGATCCTAATCATCCAGTAATCATCGTAAACGAATGGGGTATAGGTTATCGCTTTAAAGGAGAGTAAGATGAGAACGACACGAATCCGAACACTTACTATATATTGTATATTTCTTACGTTGCTCGTACCATGGTTGTTTTTTTTACCTGCTCACTTTATTACAACAAAGCAGCTCCATATCGATATGGATGATCTACAGAAGGAGCAGCTGGAAGACACGATTCATCTCGTAGATGAAAATACACATAACTGGACGAACCCTAATTGGCAACGCCAATTTAAACACCATTTACAACAAATGAACATGGATGTATCCATTCAATCTCAGTCAAATCAGGTTATTTTTCAATCCACATCCAAACCTAACAAACCATTTATGAAAACAGAACATTTCTCCGTCATACAGGATGGGGAACTGTTAGGTAGGGTGACAATATCGTATACAAACTCTAGAATAATTCCAATGATTGCCGCTATCGGTGGACTGATTTTCTCCATTATCATCATTGCATGTGTCGTACGATTCTATATTCTGAAGCCACTGGAAAGGCTGAGCTATTGTGCAAGGCAAATAGCAGAGGGAGATCTGGATGTGAACTTACCTAAATCATTCATTAAGGAAGTCGCTGATGTCAATGAGGGATTTAGCGTTATGGTAAAAGGGTTAAAAGAGGCGTTTCAGAAACAAGCAGCGTTAGAGGAAGAACGTCGTTTCGTTATTGCTGCTGTTGCCCATGACTTACGAACGCCATTATTCGCTTTACGTGGTTATTTAGCTGGACTTGATCAGGGCATTGCGGATTCACCGGAAAAGAGAGCAAAGTATATCGCTGTATGTAAAGAAAAGTCGCAGCAGCTCGATCGACTCGTAGAAGACCTGTTCACCTATACAAAAACAGACTACCTAGAGGTGAAGCTGAATAAATCGACTGTTTTCCTCACACAGTTAATACAACTTTCCATTGAAAATCTTACTCCAAATGCTCAAGAAAAGAATATTGCTATTGTCTTGAACAAGTCGGAGGATGATGGAGATATTTTCGGTGATTCTCACTTGCTAGGGAGAGCAATAAATAATTTAATGGACAATGCGGTAAGGCATACACCTTTTGGTGGTAATATTTTTGTTCATAGTTATCAAGCTGATGGCAAACACATATTTACTTTACGTGATACAGGGGAAGGCTTCTCCACCGAGGAGCTGAAGCGAGCATTTGAACCCTTATATCGGGGAGAAGTATCGAGAAACCGCCATACTGGAGGAAGTGGGTTAGGATTAACGATTGCACAACGGATTATTAGGCATCACGGCGGGGACATCGTCTTAAAAAATCACCCTGAGGGCGGTGCGATTATTACAGGGTGGATACCATTGCATCCCCATTTGCCACAATAGTTCCGATAACCTTTATGTGGAAATAAGGAAAAAGTGGCTTTTCTAGACTCCTTTAGAAGGGGGGCAAGCGATTACTTCACTTTTTGTATATTTTTAGCGGTCCACAAGAACGGGGACAAAATGAGGAAGGTATACTTGTAGAAATATTCAGAGGAGCATGCAATTAGTTAGTTATATGATAATAGAACCCGACTAGCCACGATGGCGTGTCGAGCTCTATTCCACTGTCTATTCTTTGGTAGGGGGCTCACTGGAATCGGGTTCACCTTCCTCTGTTAAATACGGAAGTCCAGTACGCATTAGTCCTCGGGTTTCAACTCCCCCCATGCCCTTTTCACCAGTTAATGTATTACGGAGTGCATCCCATACACTTACCTTCTCCATAAATGGTGTATAGGCGACTTTAGCTGCTATATATACAGGATCTAAAGCGTGGATATTAATTCGAAGTGGTGAGCTTGCGAAGTTTGCCCCAGCTCGGATTAAGGATTCAAAGTGAGATTGACATGCGCCTGCAAAAATAACAAGCTGATCTAAGTGAGGTATTCGTTTCCTTGCCTCCCGCACTGTTTCAGCAAAATATTTTGAATGCCTGTAGGCTCGTAAGTCATCCTTTGATCCTTTACTTTTAGAAAATGAATCATGGCCAGTTATGACAATAATATCGGGCTGAATTTTTTCTAGTAGTGTAACGATTTGAAATGGCATTTCTTTTTCATTTACATGAACCCCGTGTACCTGTAACCCTAAGCGTTGGTATAATGCGATACATTTTCTTAAGTATATTGGGTCACCATCTAAATGCAATACCTTTGCAGGCAATTGGAAGTAATCGGCATATTGATAGCCATCCGTTGATTGGAAATCTCGTTTCTCCTTCATTAGCTGATAATCCTGACGGAAGAGACGATAGGAAAATTCCTCCTTTTCCTTTCCCTCCTTCCTTCTATTCTGTAATTCCCTTTCCTCCACCTTCACTAAGTCATCTAATGGTGCATCTGCTTCCAAACGAATATCTTCACCATGTAAGATAGCTTTTTCTTGGGTAATCGATGATATGCGAAATAAT
This sequence comes from Ornithinibacillus bavariensis, assembly GCF_050433565.1. Taxonomy (NCBI): domain Bacteria; kingdom Bacillati; phylum Bacillota; class Bacilli; order Caryophanales; family Bacillaceae; genus Ornithinibacillus; species Ornithinibacillus bavariensis. The sequence goes on along the minus strand of NZ_JBNPWZ010000011.1, from coordinate 57,957 downwards.
AAATCATGATTATAGGATTTTCTGGTTACTAATTCACCTGCTACTCTGCGTTCCATATATCCACCTCACAGCTTTCAAAGGCTAGAAAGCATTCTACCCTATAGCGTATGAGAAACATGCCTAATACGTGCTTTAAAGCAATATAAAAAGCGAATGGTTTCGTATTCCATCCGCTACGCTTCATTTTGTTGATTATAGAAGGCATTGGCCAGCACACTAAATTCTTTCATATCAAGGGATTCCCCGCGCCTTATTCCATCAATACCAATTGAATCTAAGATAGCATTTATTTTTTCCTTTTCGAACATACCTTTAAAATGGCTTGTTAAGTTATTTCTTAACGTTTTCCTTCTCTGTGCAAAACACGCCTGCACAAGTGTGAAAAAGTAATCTTCATCCTCCACGAAGACTGGAGGCTCTTCCCTAGCAACGAGTCTTAAGATACTCGAGTCTACATTTGGCTGTGGCATAAATACTGTTTTAGGTACATTCATGACCACTTTAGCTTCTGTATAATATTGAACAGCAATCGATAAAGACCCATAGCTTTTCGTATTAGGTGATGCTGCCATACGGTCAGCAACTTCCTTTTGAATCATTACTGTTATACTATCGACTGGTAGCCTTTCCCGCAAAAGCTTCATTAAAATTGGGGTCGTAATATAATAAGGCAAATTTGCTACAATATGAATGGTTTGATCGGTGGAGAAATTTTCCCTTATAATCTCATGTACATTAGCCTTTAATATATCTTCATGGATAATTTGAACATTTTCATAATCATGAAGTGTTTCCTCTAAAATCGGTAATAGGCGTCCATCTATTTCAAAAGCAACTACCTTGCTCGAATGAATCGCTAATTGCTCTGTTAATGCGCCAATCCCTGGACCAATTTCAATGGTTCCTGATTGCTTGTCAATTCCCGCATGGTTGATGATGTTTTGCAAAACATTCACATCGACTAAGAAATTCTGGCCAAGGCTTTTTTTGAAGGTAAATTGATAAGTTTGTAAAATTTCTTTTGTACGATTTGGTGTTGCAATATACTTCTTATCCATGAATGTCCTCCTGCTCTATTGTAAGCATTGCCTCTTCAAATTGCTCTTTCGTAATTTGAAACATCATTAGACGCTTTAATAGCTGTTTTCCATTAGTATGTCCGATTTGTAATAGCTCCCCTAGTTTTTCTCGCTTTCGACTTGCACCAGGTCCACCGATAAGCTGGTGATGTATTAAATCCTCTTTTGTAATATTGATTTGTTCCAGATTTGCTAATTCATGCACATCTTCTAGTGCCTGTCTAATTGCTTCCACCGTCGCATGTTCTATTCCTAAGCTTTTATTGTTCGGATGCTTTGCTCTTGCTTTATCCTTTGTTAAAAAAGCATGCTTACATCCAGGTACAGCCTGATCAATGATATGTCGAATTCGTTCGCCAGGATAATCAGGGTCCGTGAAAATAATTACACCACGTTTTTCCTTTGCATGTTTAATTTGCTGCAAGGTCTTTTGATTTATAGCAGAACCATTTGTTTCAATTGTATCAGCATCAACAGCTTGCTTGATTTTTGCTGTATCATCTTTTCCTTCTACAACAATTATTTCTTTTATCCTCAAGAATTGTTCCTCACTTTGTCAAAAATAAAATATGCTCTTACCACTATAACATGGTAAGAGCATGAATTTCATTTAATCTAGAATAATTACTTTAACTTTTCTTACGCCCCACTTGTAAGCATCTGCTTTTGTTGGGACATGTATATCGATTCGATTGCCTTTGATATGACCACCTGTATCTCCAGCAATAGCTTCCCCATAGCCCTCAACCCAAACTCTTGTTCCAAGTGGAATAACACTTGGGTCTACGGCAATTAATTTTGTGTTAGGGTTCGCCTTTAAATTTATTCCAGTAGCAGTATTTCCTGAGCATCCATTACAATAAGCAGTAAATGCACTTGCTGTCATTGTAAACTCTTTCCCACCACTACTAGAAAGCGCTACTAGGTTTTTTGATTCCTTGGTGCCTACGACAACAATGCGGTTTTCACTTTCTTTTGTAACTTTTTCTTTTAGTAGTTCCCGCTTAACTTCTTTACCATTTTCATATGTCACTTCATAGGTTTTTAGCACGGCTCCGTCTGAACCTGATGCAAGGACCTTTTCACTGCCTTTTTCTAGAGAACTATCCTTACGAGTTTCTGTTTTAAAAGCAATAGTGTCCTTTACTTCTTCTGTCTTTTTCTCAATTCGAACGATGGAGATCGTACTGTCCTTTTGAACGGTCTTTTCTATTTCTGGTTCTACTTTATCAAGCTCTGTTAGGACAATATTATTCTTCTTTAACAGTTCTTCTACAGTGCCGCCAGTTGACCAGGCTTTTACCTTTTTACCACCATCATCAATCGTTACCTCAAAAGCTTGATGAATCGTTAATGTTATATCATCATTTATAGCTCCTGTTAACGAATGAGAAATGTCATCACGATCAGTGATAGAAATATTATTCTCTTTTAGAAACGCTTCAACAGTATCAGCAACTGTATAATACATCTTCTTGTTTCCATCAATTGAAAGCATTACTTTGTTGGCTTTTTTATATGCTATTTCCATTCCATTAATAATTTTAGTATTTATATCATGTGAAATGAAATCGTGATCTCCGACTGTAATACCTACTTCTTCAAGCAATTCCTTAATCGTATCGGCATGGGTGTCAATAGTCCTAACTTCTCCATTTTCTGAAAATACTACTTCTCGCTCGGTTGCCTGAAAGATTAGTATAGTAGTAAATGTAGCTAGCGCTACGATGCCGATACATGACATAACCAGCTTCCGTCTCGAGGCCGGCAATAGCTTTGAAAGAATTCGCATGCATCTTGCCTCCTTATTCGAATTGATTATATAGACACTATTATGTAAAAGTAAATGGTAATAGGATTACGGTCTCTTTACAATTTGGTTACAATGGGTAATTCAACCATAATATTCCAACCCATTTAAAAGCTGAGAACGCTTGCTATTACTAGAACGGTAGAACTATTACAAAAGCAAAAAGACTAGAATTTTTTTCTAGTCTTTTTTATCTATAATTAGTATCTTTTTTACTTTTTAGCGATTAATTTGAAATAGTTTAAAGGCATTTTCAGTTGTTTTTTTACTCAATTCTTCTAAAGAAATACCCCTTAATTCTGCTATTTTTTCTGCCACTAGTTTAACATAAGATGGCTCATTTCGTTTTCCCCGATTTGGATGTGGAGCTAAATATGGTGCATCTGTTTCCACTAATAAACGATCGATCGGGACTTCTACAGCTACCTCCTTCGGTAAAGGTGCATTTTTAAAGGTTACTGGTCCTCCCAATGAAATATAAAAGTTCATATCCAGACACTGCTGTACATAGTGTACGGAATCATTATAGCAGTGCATAATTCCTCCCACCTCGGATGCCCCTTCTTCCTCAAGTATCTGAAGAATATCTTCTGTTGCTTCTCGATTATGAATGATAATTGGCATGTTAACTTTTTTTGCTAGCTGAATTTGTTTCCGAAATACTTCCTTTTGGACATCCTTTGGGGACTTATCCCAATGATAGTCAAGCCCCATTTCACCAATAGCGACAACCTTTGGATGATGTGATAATTCCTCTATCCAAGCTAAATCCTCATCGGTCATATCAATCGCATCTACAGGATGCCAACCGACCGCCGCGTAAATCGTATCGTATTGCTCGGCAATTTCGATGGCAAGTGGAATGGTCTCTCGATCAAAGCCAACAACTACCATATACTGTACACCATTGGCAAATGCACGCTGAATTACTTCGTCACGATCTTCGATAAATTGTGTTGCATTCATATGAACATGTGTGTCAAAAAGCATCGTAATTATCCTTTCTACTAAGAAAATCATAGGGACGCCAAAGCTTGAGCATCCGTTCATGTTAAAACCTTTAAAAAAGGTCAGAATTCTACATATGTAGATACTGACCTCTTTTGTTTTTCTATCCTTATTTTACAATAGATCCATTTGGTAGTGATTCTTCGACAGTTGCTAGAGAAAGCTTGCCGTTCTCATCCTCACCAGATAAAATCATACCCTCTGAAAGCTCGCCACGTAATTTTACAGGTTTTAGGTTTGTCACACAGATAACTTTTTTTCCTACCATTTCTTCCGGTGTATAAAATTTCGCGATACCGGAGATAACCTGACGTTTTTCTGTTCCTAGATCAAGCTGTAATTTTAGTAGTTTATCTGCTTTTTCCATTTTTTCCGCATGAATAACCTCTGCTACGCGCATATCTAGCTTCATAAAGTCGTCATAGACTATTTCTGCTTTCTTATCTTCTATTGTTTCTTCTGCTACTTCTGGACCTTGCATCATCGCTTTGATTGCTGCTACTTCATCTTTGACATCTAGTCGTGGGAACAGTGGGCTACCTTTTACTACAGCCGTCCCTGCTTTAATTTGCCCTAGTTTATAGACACTATCCCACTCTTTTAAGGCGTCCTCCTGAATACCTAGTTGTCTAAATATTTCAGCTGGTGACTCGGTTAAAAATGGTTGTAGCATAACAGCGACAATACGTAAGGAATCTGCTAAATGGGCCATCACATTACCAAGTCTATCTTTATTTGCCTCATCCTTCGCAAGCACCCATGGCTGTGTCTCATCAATATATTTATTCGTTCTACTAATTAACGACCAAATGGTAGAAAGTGCGACAGAAAACTGCATGTCTTCAAGTGCTTCTTCTACCTGTGTAATCGATTCTTTAATAGTAGCTTCAAGGGATTGATCTACCTCTGTCTCCCCAAGCTGATACGCTGGGAGCTTTCCATCAAAGTACTTCTCAATCATTGCTACCGTACGATTAAGCAGGTTCCCTAAATCATTCGCTAAGTCAAAATTTGTCCGCTCTACAAAACCTTCCGGAGTAAATACACCATCAGATCCAAATGGTACCTCACGAAGCAAATAATAACGTAGGGCATCTAAACCATAACGATCAATAAGGCTTACTGGATCGACAACATTTCCCTTCGATTTAGACATTTTTCCATCCTTCATTAAGATCCAACCATGAGCAAATACCTTTTTCGGTAATGGTAAGTCTAAAGCCATTAACATGATTGGCCAATAAATCGTATGGAAACGAACGATTTCCTTACTCATTAAATGAACATCTGCTGGCCAATATTTCCTAAACTTCTCATCATTCTCTGTTCCATAGCCGAGTGCAGTAATATAATTACTTAATGCATCAATCCATACATAAATAACATGCTTCGGGTTACCAGGTACCTTGATACCCCAATCAAATGTCGTACGAGAAACGGCCAAGTCCTCTAAACCCGGCTTGATAAAGTTATTTAACATTTCATTTTTACGGCTTTCAGGCTGTATAAATTCTGGATGCTCGTCATAATATTTTACAAGGCGGTCTACATATTTACTCATTTTAAAGAAGTAGGATTCTTCCTTCACCATTTCTACCTTACCGCCACAGTCAGGACAATGTCCATCTACTAATTGCCGCTCCGTAAAGAAGGATTCATCAGAGGTACAGTACCAGCCCTCATATTCGTCTAAATAAATATCCCCCTGCTTAACCAATTGATCAAAAATCTTGGCAACTACCTTTGTATGACGTTCCTGTGTTGTCCGGATAAAATCGTCATTCGTTATTTTGAGCTTTTTCCATAAATCTTGAATACCACTTACAATCTCATCCACATATTCCTGTGGCGTAACGCCTTTTTCTTCTGCTTTACGTTGAATTTTTTGACCATGCTCGTCCGTACCTGTTAAATACATGACATCATAGCCACGCATACGCTTATAACGTGAAATAGCATCCCCTGCAACAGTAGAGTACGCATGCCCTATATGTAATTTACCACTAGGATAATAAATAGGTGTTGTGATATAAAAAGTTTTCTTCTCACCCATTCTATTACCTCCTCGTCATATTTGATGATTCAATGATTCTTCTATTGTATCTATTTTAACAATAGATTTCCATATTTGTTTATTAGAAAGGCTCTTTCATGCAATTATTCTCCGAATTCTCTATTGTTAATCCCTCCCTTTTTATAAAAACGATTGGAAAATATTATTGAATTTATAAGAAAATGGTTTAGTTCTATCGTATAAGGGGTAAGAAAAGAATGTTATTCATAAAATTTTCCTATTATTTCTTGTTTTTTCTGAATATAATTGACGATAATAGGATATTTTTGCTAATATTAAGCAAAAGAAATGTCGAAAAGTGACGATTTATGTGTGATTATTAGGAGGAGGGGAAAGTATTATGAAATCAACTGGCATTGTTAGAAAAGTAGATGAGTTGGGAAGGGTCGTAATTCCAATAGAGTTACGACGGACATTGGACATAAACATTAAAGATCCATTAGAAATTTACGTTGACAATGACAAGGTCATTTTAAAGAAGTATCAACCAAATATGGCCTGTCAAATTACTGGTGAATCCTCTGATGAGAATATCGCATTGGCAGACGGTAAAATTGTTTTAAGTCCAGAGGGCGCCAAGCTTCTCATACAAGAAATTCAATCACGTTTTAAATAAGCTATGAAAAAAAGTTATGAAAAACATAAAAAAGGGCCAAACTGAATAGGTTTTGGCTCTTTTTTTATGTTTTTCAGGAAAATTTTACTCTTTTATGTGATAGCTTTGATATACGTCACGCTTTGGTAAGCCTCTATCCTTAGCAACCTGTTTAATAGCATCCTTACTAGATAGACCTTTTTCGTTCATGTAATATTCAACATGCTCCACTACAGTTAAACCATCCCACCAATTAGCTTCTATATTTATTGGCTCTTCAGAACTACCTTCTACTACAATACAGAATTCACCTTTTAGCTCTTGTTCCTCAGCCCAACCTACCAGCTCTTCCACTGTACCTCGAACAAATTCCTCAAATCGCTTTGTCAATTCACGAGCAATAGCGATTCTCCTATTTCCCAGTGTTTTAGAAATTATCCTTAATGTATCCTTTATTCGATAAGGGGATTCGTAAAATAATAGAGTCGCTTTCAACCTACCTAGACGGTCAAGCTCAGCCTCCTTATCTTTTTGTTTTCTCGGCAAAAATCCATAGAATAGAAATTCCCTACTAGATAACCCTGAACCAACTAACGCACATAAGGCTGCATTTGCTCCAGGTAAAACAACAACAGAATATTGATGCTGGATAGCTGCTTCTACGATCTCAAACCCTGGGTCTGAGATTGCCGGCATGCCTGCATCACTAACAATAGCAATCGATTCTCCATTTGCTAACCGTTCTAACAGTTGCTTTTCCCTTTCCAGTTTATTGTGCTCATGATAACTAAGAAGTGGTGTAGATATTTCAAAATGATTCAGTAGCTTTTTCGTATTTCTAGTATCTTCTGCAGCAATTACAGAGACTGTTTGTAAGGTAGAAAGAGCACGATAGGTTATATCCTCTAAATTTCCTATCGGTGTTGGAACCACATATAACGTACCTTCATCTCGAGGCTCAAAGCTCTTTTGAATCAGCATAATGCATAACCTCTTTCAATTTATCACGTATTAATTGAAACTTTCCTTTTCTTGTTAATTGCTTAATTTCATATTCTCGCTTCATTGCAGCTTCCTTTGTTGGATATCTTTCTACAAACATCACTTGAAAGGGGCCTCGACCACGTGTATATTTAGCACCTTTTCCAGACTCATGCATTTTTAGGCGATGCTCAAGATCATTCGTGTAACCTGTATATAGCGTGTTATCATTGCATTTTAAGATATAGACAGTATGTTCTTCCTCAGTCATAAATAATCTCCTTTGCTTCATCTGTATAGGTTCCATCGTCCTTATAGATAATTAATGGTGGTAGGATATGTAAATCTGCTTTCCCATCACGAATTCCCTCTATTAATAGCATATTCGCTTCACGTCCTTTTTTTGGATAGACAAGACGTAAACGCTTGGGCTCAATTTTATGTTCTCTAAATGTCATTATGATATCGACAAGTCTACCTGGGCGATGTACCATAGCGACCTTACCACCTGGTTTCACATATAATTTACATGCCTTCACCGCATCCTCTAAGGTACAATATAGCTCATGTCTCGCAATGGTTAAGTACTCATTTTGATTATACTCCGTACGATGAGGTGTTTTAAAATAAGGTGGATTACAGGTTACTGTATCAAAGCTACTATGCTGAAGCTGATCCTTTAAATTACGGATATCACCATGTATCATCGTTATTTTCTCTGTTAAATCATTTAGTTCAATACTGCGCTTTGCCATACTTATAATACGGTCCTGAATTTCTACTCCAATAATCGATGCTCTTGTATGTCTTGAAAGCAAGAGTGGAATTGCCCCATTCCCACTACATAGGTCTAATATAGACCCTCTACTTATTGGTATAGACGCAAAATTTGCTAATAATACGGCATCAAGGGAAAAGGAGAAGGCAGTAGGACTTTGAATAATTTGTAAGCTTTCATCTGCGACTAGATAGTCTAGTCGTTCATCATCATATAGTTGAACCATGGAAATTCCCTTTCTTATTGATTTTCAACATTATTTTATTTAATTATCTAAAGCAATACTCATAGATAGTTGCTTCGGCCAAACCCGTGGTCCGAATACACTCCGCTAATTTTGGCTATGTGACTGTTTTAACAAAAAGATATGGGTAAAATATTCTAAAAGAAAAAAGCTGCTTGGTATTCTCCAAACAGCTTTATTATACGTTATTTTGTTTTGCTAAGAAAATCTAAACAAAACATACAGTCCTCGTTTCTGCGGGGACTGCCAAATTCCAAGTTACAAATGTGAAATCCTTCTTCATATAATCGAGCTAGGTTATCATAACCTTCACTCGGCACCTTCAACGATTCCATTTCCTCACCTACTTTATCCTGAGCTGCTTCTTCCAGCTCTAATCTGTTCCGCAGATGATGATTTTCCATGGATAGTCGATGGTTTTCCTCAAGTAGGTCACTTAACTTTCCTTTTAGCTCTCCTAGCTGTTCATACAGTTCGCCAATTTGTTTTTCCATATCTGATACTTGATCAAATAACTGTCTTTTTTGCAATTCGACTCACTCCGTTATTCTTGGCCCTGAGCTGTAACAATTCCTTCTTCGATGAGTTCATCCAAGGTATATTCAATAGTTCGTTCAATTTCCGGGATTTCTATTTGAATGACACGATCCAGAATATTTAAACCGACAACATGACCCTCCCCGTGAGGTGTTTTCACATGCTCACCTAAATCAGGTAGTTCTCTCTTAGCTGCCTCATATTCATCGTTCTCGTATTTTAGACAACACATTAACCTGCCACATAATCCAGATATTTTTGCTGGATTAAGAGAAAGGTTTTGATCCTTCGCCATTTTAATAGAAACTGGCTCGAAATCTCCTAAAAATGTAGAACAGCATAGCATTCTACCACAGGGACCAATTCCACCTAGCATTTTGGCTTCGTCACGAACACCAATTTGCCTTAATTCTATTCTTGTTTTAAACATTGCAGCTAAGTCCTTAACAAGCTCACGAAAATCTACACGACCATCTGCTGTAAAATAAAAGATAATTTTATTTCGGTCGAAGGTATATTCGACATCAACCAAATTCATATCTAGGCCATGCTCTTCAATTTTATCCGTGCAAGCTCGGAATGCCTGGTCTGCATATTCCTTGTTCTCCATAACCGTTAATTTATCCTTGTCATTAGCAACACGGAGAACCTTTTTAAGAGGGAGAACAACATCCTCCTCATCGACTTCCTTCTTGGCAATTACTACTTTACCAAATTCGATTCCTCGTACCGTTTCGACAATCACATAACTATCATTCTCAATATCAAAGCCGGCAGGGTCAAAATAATATATTTTACCCGCTTTTTTAAAGCGGACGCCTATTACTCCTATCATATCATCACCTCTGTATTTGAAGTGTAACCTGTTCCATCACAAGTGTTGGATGAACATTTTGCTTCAATTTTTGTTTTGCCTTTAGCAAATCATGGAGGATGGCAATCAGTTTTTCCTGTGAAAAGGACATACCCATTTGCTCAAGGCGTTCATTTTGGTGAAAGAAAACAGAAGCATTTTCGATTCCAATTTGAAAATAAAGAATATCCTTAAACGCTAAAAGCAATAAATCCAATCCTTGCTCTAGTTGAATTCGTTCCTTAAAATGCTGCATCCAATGATTATGTATAAATAAATATACATCATTTGAATTATCTGTAAATGTTTCTACTAATTGTACCACTAATTTTCGTGCTTCGGCAAACCACTCATCTTGACTTAACGAGATTGCCTCATCCAAATTATTGGTTAGTGCACTCATTAATTTAGCATTTGCCTCACTTAATCCTGTATCTAGTAATCTTTGCTTTAAATGATACGGATTTAAAGGCTGCAAATCAATAACCTGACATCTTGAGCGAATAGTCGGCAAGATTGCTTGACTATTTTCCGTTAGCATGATGGCAGTCGTCTTTTTGTTCGGCTCCTCCAAGAACTTTAAAATACGGTTTGCAGCATTTGTTGTTAATGTATCTGCACCCTTTATAATATAAGCCTTTTGTTCCGATTCAAGACCTGAATATGTGAATTCCTTTTGTAGATTTTTAATTTGTTCTATCTTAATGGATTGTCCTTCTGGCTCAATCCAATGAACATCAGGATGATTTCTAGAATCTATTCGTTTACACGCATTGCAAATTAAACAAGGATTAACACCAGATTTATTCTCACAGAACAATACCTTGGCAATTAGTGTAGCAATTGCTTCTTTTCCTGTCCCTCGAGCACCCTGAATTAAATAAGCATGAGATATGCGGTCCTTTTGAATACTATTCGTTATTATTTTACTAGCCAAAGGCTGTATCTCAGCCACGTCAGACCACGATTTCATAGATTTCAATCCACCTTAAACAGCTTGTCCAACTATTACGTATATATATTAATCAGTAAACCCTTAATTTCACCTATTAACCCTAGTAGGTCTACTGATTTTTTTTCTTGATTCATAATTTCTTCTGTTAATTCCATTAACTTCTCATCTATTTGTTTAACGAGTGTTAGATTTCGGCTACTGCCTGTATAACTAAAGCTCAAAGACTTTTCGATATCCAGTCCATTCGTTACAGCTTCCTCTAAAAATCGTTTAATTAATCGTTTAAATTTCACTAAATCCTTAAACGCTCGAAACCGAGCCAATCGATCACCTTGCACAGTTATATCATTCATTAGCCTTTGTAATTCATTTTGTTGTAGCTTTTGGGTTTGGGACTGAACAATGGACTCAAACGATAGCTGGTTATTTTTGGTTGTACGAACATTCTTTTGTGATGTATCCACCTGCTTTAACATTTCCTGACTTATTTTCACTGTTCAGCCCTCCTTTGACTTTTTTACCTTAATTTAAAACTGAAAAAAAGATTCAATTGGTAACACAAATACTGTTGCACCGCCAACTTCAACCTTAACTGGTCTTGGAATATAAGAATCCGCATTTCCGCCCATTGGTGAAATTGGTGCTACCATTTGTTCGCGGTGTGAGCAATTTTCCTTGATGATTTGAAGCACATCATCTACATACTCATCCTCACAGCCAATAATTAACGTCGTATTTCCTTCCTTCAAAAAACCACCGGTTGTTGCAAGCTTTGTAGATTGGTAATTGCTCTTTCCTAGTGCATCTGTTAAACGATTGGAATCCTTATCCTGAATTACCGCCATTACTAGTTTCATAAAAAACCCTCTCCTTTAATTGATTGTATTTAAAAAATGGGTTATTAATGATAAGCTGTCACTTTCTACCTTTTCCTTAGTTTGGTCTGCATTAATTACCTTAATACGTTCTGGAAATTGCTTAACTAGTATCTGATAGGCTTCGTACACTTTTTCGTGGAAAGCAATTTTTTCTAAATCTAATCGATTACGTTCTCGATCCTTGTTTGCCGCTATGCGCTCTAGCCCTTTTTTTGGTTCAATATCAAAAAGTAAGGTTAGATCTGGCATCGCATTCTGGATGGCAAATTGATTGATGGTAAACACTTCATCCATCCCTAGATCTCTTGCATACCCTTGATAGGCAAGGCTACTATCAATAAATCTGTCACATAATATTACTTTCCCTTTTTCAAGCAATGGTAAAACCTTTTCCACTAGATGCTGTCTTCTAGCAGCTGCATATAATAATGCCTCTGTTCGCCCATCCATTGCCGTGTGGGTTGGATTTAAAATAATATCGCGAATCTTCTCCGCTATATCAATTCCGCCAGGCTCTCTTGTTGTGACCACATCGTATCCTAATTCTTGTAGCTTCGTTCCCACAGAATGAAGGATTGACGTTTTTCCAGCACCCTCCACACCTTCAAATGTTATAAAATAACCACTCACCTTTTGTCTTCTCCTTTAGCTCATTCAAAAACTTCGATGCCTTGTTCGATATCGTGGTGTTGAAATGTTGCTCCTTGTTGTATTAAATGCCGAATTAGGCGAATTTGTTCTTCTGTAATTCGCTCCCCCTTTAAAATCACAGGTATTCCTGGGGGATATGGAATTACTGCTTCTGCAGCAATGTATCCTACTGTCTCCTCTAGTTTAGCTTTCTTCTTAGCTAACTTAAACATCTCATGATAGGAAACAGCTAGTTCTTGTATTGGTTCTTTAAATAATGTTCCTATCTCTATTGTAGCATGATTTGTCTTATATTTATATTGTTCGTTCATGTTTTTCACGATGTTTTCCACACGATTAAAATCCCGGAATTCTTCTAGTCCGTGTATAAATAAAACTTGCTTATCTGTTGCTAGCTCTGGGTATAGTAGATGCTTTTCAAATTCATGTGCTATTTCATAGCCAGATAAGCCTTCCTGAACCTGTAGCGTTATTTTCAATGGATCATGACTGGGCAACACATCCCAATCCTTTCCTTGGCTAAATAGTTGCCTTAACCGATGAGCACTAGTTAATATCGTATTTATTTTTTCCTTTGATAGTGAAGCTAGATAGGCTCTTGCTATATCAAGTGAGGCCATTAATGGATAGGATGGACTACTTGACTGAAGCATTTGTAAATAATGCTGTACACGATCCCTTGATAGTAAATCTGATTTCATATGTAAAAATGAAGCCATCGTCATTGCAGGTGCCATCTTATGTGCCGATTGAACCACTAAATCCGCCCCAAGCTCCACAGCAGAAATAGGAAAAGGATCACCAAGGCTAAAATGAACACCATGCGCTTCATCTACTAAGACAGGAATTTGGTATCGGTGGGCTAAATCAATCATATGCTTTAATGCATATGTATGACCAAAATAGTCAGGATACGTTAATACTAGTCCCTTTGCATCGGGATTTTCATGTAGTGCATTCTCCACCGTAGAATAATCTGGTGCGGTATAACGACAGACAGACTTGTCATATTCTGGACGAATAAAAATTGGCTTTGCACCACTCAGCTCCAGACCATTCATAATGGATTTATGGCAGTTCCGCTGCACAATAATTTTATCTCCTGGTGCGCAGGTTGATAAAATCATTGCCAAATTACCAGCCGTACTACCCCCAACCAGGAAAAATGTGTAATCTGCTTTAAAGTATTCCGCTGCCAATTTCTCCGCTTCGAAGATCACACCCTGTGCTGCATGTAAATCATCTAACCCTGTTAATTCAGTAACATCCAACGGTAAAATAGCCTTAAAATATTCCCTCGCTTCTTCTAAAAAAACCGTCCCATTCTTATGTCCTGGTACATGAAAGGAGAATGGTTTTTTTTCCGCGAACTGTACTAGCTGATAGAACAGTGGCATTTCCTGATGGTTCATTCTCATGTTCCTCCTGAAAAACTATTATTCTTATCATACCAACAAAAATAGCCTTTGTAATCCTAGTACAAAGGCTATTTCCAAAAAAATCTATGAAAGTATTGAGGGTCTATTAATATTTTTTAGCTTTTTTAAATAATAATTATATTTTTCCTCACGAGGCTCGGTATGAATGATATTATACTCGCACTCTGTACAAATAAACATATTGTATATATGGATTCCTTGATGTTTCTTTTCCTCACAAATCCCGCAATTCACGAACTCTACCAATCTTTCTTCCATTTTCCCCACCTCCGTTAAACTAATACTAGTTTGTCCATGTTTAACAGAAGCTATACTAGCAATCTCATGAAAATATTACGGAAGAATGATCATATGAATGGCAGCAAGTGAGGCTATTCCAAATAACCCTAAAAAACCTGATACAACTGCAGTAAAAATATTTATTGGAATATGTAATCCAAACGAGCCACCAAGCACATTAAAAAAGAATAAAAACAATATTCCAATCCCTAATTTAACGGTACCAGTTGCTAAAAATCGAAGTGGCTTAAAGGATGTCCCAACGAAAAGCAATAGAACAATAACAGCAACCATGATGGATATCACAACTTTAGGCTCCATCTTCATCAACTCCTTTTACTTGTCCCTAATAAGTAAATATGAAGTTGAGAAAGAAAAAAGAACAGTTATTATAATTCTATTCATTACAAAATAAAAACACCCACAAAAAATTTTTGTAAGTGTTTTTTAAAGCTATTTACTATATCGCACCGCACTAATCTTCCGGTGCTTTGCTTCCCGAAGTAAAAATAAATACTTGGATTGAGCAATCTTTTCACTACTTCTTCCCTCAAACGTTGGTTCAATCGATTGATTTATTAAGGATTTTATTTGTTTCCATTCCCGTTCGATGGAAAAAATAGCTTCAAGTAGCAGCTCATCGACCTCTCGCTTTTGTTTTCTTTTTTTTCTTCCCACAAGTGTCACCTTACCTTACAGTTCTCTCCTACCCTCTAATGCTTTTGATAATGTGACTTCATCTGCATATTCTAAATCGCCACCAACTGGTAATCCATGTGCAATTCTCGTTGTTTTGATACCAGATGGTTTTACTAATCGCGAAATATACATTGCAGTTGCTTCTCCCTCAATATTAGGGTTTGTTGCTAAAATTATTTCATTCACTTGTTCGTCCTTTAAACGATTTAACAAATCTGGAACATTTATGTCTTCAGGACCAATTCCATCCATCGGTGAAATGGCACCATGGAGCACATGATATTTTCCACGGTATTCCTTCATTTTCTCCATAGCAATGACATCCTTTGGATCCTGTACAACACAAATTACTGAATTATCCCTTGACGGATCAGAACAAATCGCACAAGGATCCTGATCTGTAATATGGCCACAAACGGAGCAATGTGTCAGTTCACGTTTTGCATTAACGAGTGAATTAGCAAACTCAAGTACATCATTATCTTTCATATTTAACACAAAAAAAGCCAGACGAACAGCCGTCTTAGGCCCAATACCTGGCAATTTTGTAAAGCTATCAATCAGCTTCGAAATCGGTTCTGGATAATACATGGTGTTTCCTCCTAGAAAAGCTAAAGGGCCAACCGCATAGTAACTACGGACTGCACCTAAAGCTAAACATCATTGCTCCTAGAAAAGACCTGGAACATTCAATCCTTTGGTAAACTGACCCATTGTCTCATTAGTCTTCTCATCAATTTGCTTTAGTACATCATTGGTTGCAGCTATAATTAAATCCTGTAGCATTTCAATATCATCTGGATCAACAACTTCTTCTTTAATTACAACATCGGTAATTTCCTTTTTACCATTTGCTTTCACGGTTACCATCCCACCGCCAGCTGATGCTTCAAATTCCATTTCAAATAGTTCATCCTGAGCCTGCATCATTTTCTTCTGCATTTTTTGCATTTGCTTCATCATATTACCCATATTTCCCATACCTTTCATGGAAAACGCCTCCTTTTAGTTCAACTAATTAATCATGTATTTCGATCAAGTCATCTCCAAAAAGCTTTCTCGCTTCCTCCACTATTGGATCACCGGTATTTTGCTCTTCGGTATTTGATGGCTCTTGATTCTTCAAATATTCATTACGCAATTCCTGCCAATCCTGGTTCGGAATTGGAATAATCGTTAACGATTTATTTAATACGCTAGTTAATACAGACTCGACAAGCTCACGATTTTCTAAGAAAAGTGAACAGTGTATCTCATATTTAAATGCAACAACTAAAGCATTATCCGATGCAGCGGCAGGCTTTGAATCCTGTATCGTAGCATGTGCTGGTGCACTAGTTGTTTTTAACTTTCCTAAAAAGGCAGCCCACTGTGCTTGCACCTCTTTAAGTGCTGGCTTTTGTGCTTCCTTTAGCACATTTCGAATACGCTCATAAGGTATCTTATAGGTATTCTTTGATTTACTTGGTTGTTGCTTCCTTCTTTCAGGCTGCGGTACAGCATCAGTTTGTACTGGAGCTTGTTTTAAATTCGTAATTTCTTTTTCAAGCTGTGCTAGCTTTTGGGTGAGCTGCATAACTGCTTCTGAAGAAACAGCATTTGTGCTTTCAGCTTGTGCTTGATATTGATTAGAAATGGTTATAATCGCAATTTCAATGAATACCTTTGGATTATTTGACCATTTCATTTCTTGCTGACATTGGTTTAATTCTAAGATAGCAGACTGAATCCATTTGTCAGTTACTTGCTCTGCTACTTTTTGAAAATCCTCATCAATCATTGCTCGTTCCAAAACTCCCTCTAATTGAGGTGCACTTCGATAGAGCAATAAATCACGTAAGAAATAAATGATATCATAAACAAATCGTGCTGGATCTTTTCCATTTTGAATCAGCTCATCGAGCATTTTCAAGGCCAATTGTACATCCTTCTGGTACATAGCAGAAACAATATTAGTTAATATTTTCTGAGATACTCCACCAGTAACCGCAAGAACATCCTCTAATTTCACTCCGTCCTCACTGTAGGAAATTGCTTGATCTAAAATACTAAGCGCATCCCGCATTCCACCATCAGCGGCAAGAGCTACAGCATCAAGTGCCTCTTTTGCTACCTCTACGTTTTCCGCATCGACAATGGTCTGCATACGCTCCACAATCGCTTGATTGGTTATTGGCTTAAAATCAAAGCGCTGACAGCGAGAAATAATGGTAAGTGGAATCTTATGCGGTTCTGTTGTTGCCAAAATAAAAACAACATGCTTTGGTGGCTCTTCCAATGTCTTTAATAATGCATTAAATGCATTAACAGAAATCATATGCACCTCGTCAATAATATACACCTTATAGGGTACAGCACTGGATGCATATTTGACATTATCACGAATCTCACGAATGTCATCTACACTTGTATTAGAAGCAGCATCTATTTCAATAACATCTGATATCGTACCATCCTGTATACCACGGCAAGCTGCACATTCATTACATGGTTCTTTTACAGGAGCATGCTCACAATTAATTGTCTTGGCAAAAATTTTGGCAGCACTCGTTTTCCCTGTTCCTCGGGGACCAGAAAATAAATAAGCATGTGAAAATTTTTGTTGGACAATGGCATTTTGTAATGTTCGAGTAATATGACTTTGTCCTACTACATCCTGAAAAGTTTGCGGACGCCATACGCGATACAATGCTTGATAGCTCATAATGGAATTCCCCTCTTTAATATCTATTTAATTATACCGATTTTACAGGTTAATGTGAATGATAATGAAAAAAAGAATGAAAAGAATGATGAATAGTTCCATACGAATGAAAAGAAGATGAATTGTATGGAGGTTATAGGACGAGGTACAACAAAACCTCTTGTAGGACACAAGAGGTTTATCGCTATTATGTATGCCGTGCACCCACCGTCGATGAAGTAACCCCATGCGTTACTCAAGTTCATGGCTCGGTTTAGGTGACCCTGCGGCACACAGAAATGACCACTTACTGCTGCTTCCTTCCGGACCTGACAGGGTTCGTGGGTTTCTATTGCGCAGGACCTAAACGTCAACACCAATTCCTTGAGGCAGACCACACGGTCACCCACCTCGTGATGGGAATTCGGCCTCGCTATAGCGGATTGCGAGTACAGGGCACCGCTACCTCCCCGCTTAGCACGGTAATACTCATTATAACACGATGATGAAAAAAATCAAAGAGCATGACGGTGAGATATTTTGGAAGATCTACTGTTTTTTTCTCGTTCGTAGCTCCTTAAAAAAATTCGAAAGTAATGAACTACACTTTTCCTCTAATACACCTTTTGTAACCGCCACCTGATGATTAAATCGTTTTTCATCCAACAAGTTCATAAGGGTTCCCGCACATCCTGCCTTTGGATCAGAGGCACCAAATACGACTCGTTTTATTCTTGATTGAACGATAGCTCCTGCACACATCGGACAAGGTTCTAGTGTCACATATAAGGTACAATCCTCTAATCTCCAGCTTCCTACTTTTTTATTTGCTTCACGAATAGCAATCAATTCCGCATGGGATAATGTTTCCTGCGAGGTTTCACGGATATTGAATCCAGTAGCTATCACTTCATCCTGTAAAACAATAATGGCACCGATTGGAACTTCATTCCTTTGGGATGCCTTTTCAGCCTCATTAATTGCCAATTGCATATAATACGCATCGTTCATTTTTTCCAGCTCACTTTAACTTTGGGATTTTCTATTTTTTAATACGATTCACGATTTATAAGCCTTCTTTGGGGTTATCTTAGGTGGATCATCGTATAAGAGATAAAACAGTTGTTTTGTTTTAATTAATGATTTTAATTTTATGAAGGGGATAGTTATTGGCACATACGGAAGAGATTTATTTACTATCATCAAGTTTCTTATTGTTAATAAACACAATAAGTATAGGAATGATGATTACCGACTTTGATCTGACCCCAATCATTATTAATGATAATAATCATATGGTGGAAAAGCTAAGAACCATATAAGATGACTACTTTCTCATTAAACCATAGCATTCTGCTTCTTTTCAAATTCCTTTAATAATCCCTTTACACAATCTAGAAGTAATACACATTATCTGCTGGGTTTTCAGGGGATAGTTGTGTTTTATTGACTGCAAAGGATGTGTATGTGTGAAATTACGATGCATATCCTAAAAAACTGTACGGCCTTAAGAGAAGAGGGAAGCTAGTTGGTATGTACTTATCTACTCCACCCTTAGATGATAGCAACAATTGACCCAAACTAGACATAACGTACATGCCCCCTTTCATAAAGTTTTTATATAGAGACATCAAGTGTTCAGGTAATCTGAAGGAATTTAAGGAGGGAATTTATGCAAATCCACGTTGTCGTACAGGGTGATTCTTTATTTTCTATTGCCAATAGATATGGCACAACCATAGATGCTCTTACAAATGCAAATGAGCTAGATGCCCCTAGTCAATTGGTGGTAGGGCAAGCATTAGTGATACCAATTGTAGGACAGTTTTATTTTGTTCGGCCCGGTGATACGTTATTTTCGATTGCACAACGATTTGGAATTAGCTATCAGGAGTTAGCTAGGATTAATAATATTTCTGTTAATGCAACACTTCAAACTGGATTTCGATTATATATTCCACAACAACCAAAACGAGATATCCTCGTTAATGCTTATGTAGAGCCTACGGGAGGCACTGTTTCCCAAACCCTAGAAAATGCCACTAGAGATACCGCTCCATATTTATCCTATCTTGCTCCATTTAGTTACCAAGTGAATCGAGATGGAAGTTTAACAGCCCCACCACTTAATAACTTCAAGGAAATTGCCAATGCCAATAACGCTAATTTAATGCTAGTAGTTACCACCCTTGAAGAGGGAGCTTTTAGTACGGAGCTTGGACATATCATCTTAACCGTTCAGGCCGTACAAAATAAATTGCTGGATAATATAATCAACACAGCACAGCAAGTTGGTTTTACCGACGTTCACTTTGATTTTGAGTTTTTACCACCAGAAGATCGAGATGCATATAACACCTTTTTACGAAAGGCAAAAGATCGACTGTCACAGGAAGGATTACTCCTGTCAACAGCCCTCGCTCCAAAAATAAGTGCTACACAGCAGGGTGTATTGTATGAAGCTCACGACTATCGTACACATGGTGAAATAGTTGATTTAGTTGTATTAATGACATATGAATGGGGATATAGTGGTGGACCTCCTATGGCTGTGTCACCAATTGATCAAGTACGACGAGTAGTGGAATATGCTCTGACAGAAATCCCTGCCAATAAAATTTTATTAGGTCAAAATTTATACGGTTATGATTGGACATTACCTTTTGTTCAAGGAGGACCATTTGCAAAGGCAGTAAGTCCACAACAGGCAATAGCACTTGCCAGAGAACATAATGCAGCAATCCAATATGATACAACTGCACAAGCACCATTTTTCCGCTACTGGGATGCTCAAGGTAAGGAGCATGAGGTCTGGTTTGAAGATGCCCGCTCGATCCAGGCAAAGTTTGATTTAATTAAAGAAAAAAATCTTCGTGGAATCAGTTATTGGAAGCTAGGACTATCCTTCCCGCAGAATTGGTTGTTGCTGAGGGATAACTTTAATATTGTGAAGTTTGGATGAGTTGGCTTTGGGTTTGGCTTTGGATTCAATATGTTATATTTGACGCTTTGAATGATTTTTTTGAGCTAAGGGGGCGTATGGAAGGGAGCTATTGGACTATAAGGGCTTGGATTTTGGGTTAGCTGGCTATTAGGGTGGTGCTATTAGACTGAAAGTACCTAATTTCCGCATTAACTGTCTATTAGAGCAGTTCTATTAGACTAAAATGCATGATTTCTGCGTGAACTGTCTATTAGAGTGGTTCTATTGGACTGAAAGTGCCTAATTTCTGCATTAACTGTCTATTAGAACCGTTCTATTGGACTGAAAGTGCCTAATTTCTGCATTAACTGTCTATTAGAGTGGTTCTATTGGACTAAAATGCATGATTTCTGCGTGAACTGTCTATTAGATTGGTTCTATTAGACTGAAAGTACCTAATTTCTGCATTAACTGTCTATTAGAACCATTCTATTAGACTAAAATGCATGATTCCCACGTTAACTGTCTATTAGAGCAATTCTATTAGACTGAGGGGATTGGATTTCGAGTTAGCTGCCTATTAGAGTGGCTCTATTGTACGATGAAGGACCAATTTCCAGGTTACTTGTCAACAGGTTACTTGTCAAATAGAGCATGTTCGATTGACTACAGAAGCATGAACTATATGAGGAACTCGTCTATCAAAGCAGTTTTACTCATCAAAGAATACGCAAGTAAAGTTCTTTATTAAAAATCCCCCTCCAGCACTCACACAACACTGGAGGGGGGCTTATTATTCTTCTAATGTTGAGGTGTCGCCAGTTGGTAGTCCAAGCTCCCAAGATTTTAATAGGCGACGCATGATTTTTCCGCTTCTTGTTTTTGGAATTGAGTCACGCACCTCTATTTCACGTGGTGCAGCGTGTGCGGCTAACTCTGTTTTAACGAATTTTCGTATGTCTTCCAGTAGCTCTGATGATTCCTCGTAGCCAGGATTCAAGGTAATAAATGCCTTGATGATTTCTCCGCGCTGTGGATCTGGTTTACCAATGACACCCGCTTCTGCAACTGCAGGGTGTTCGATTAATTTACTCTCGACCTCAAATGGACCCACGCGTTCTCCAGATGTATTGATGACATCATCTAAGCGGCCTTGGAACCAGAAATAACCGTCTTCATCGCGGTAGGCACTGTCACCAGAAACATACCACCCATTGATAAAATAACTTTCATATTTACCTGGGTTATTCCAAATCTGACGCATCATAGATGGCCAGCCTGCTTTAATTGCAAGATTTCCCATTTGGTTCGGTGGGATTTCATTTCCTTCATTATCGACAATCGTTGCTTCAATACCTGGTATTGGTTTACCCATAGAACCTGGACGGATTTCCTCTGACGGTAGGTTGACAATTAACTGAGCGCCTGTTTCAGTCATCCACCATGTGTCGTGAATTCGTAGATTAAATGCCTTTAATCCCCATGTAATGACCTCCGGATTTAATGGTTCACCAACACTCATAATATGACGAAGTGAAGATAGGTCGAACGTTTTCACTAGGTCCTCTCCTGCACTCACTAGCATCCGTAATGCGGTTGGTGCAGTATACCAAACCGTTACCTTATTTTTTGCTAAGGTTTCATACCAATCCTCTGGTGTGAAGCGACCACCCCGAATGACATTGGTTACACCATGTAGCCACGGAGCAAAAATTCCATAGCTTGTTCCAGTCACCCAGCCTGGGTCAGCAGTACACCAATAGATATCATCCTCTTTTAAATCAAGGACCCATTCACCCGTTGCATAATGTTGGATCATGGCATTATGGACATGGTACACACCCTTAGGCTTACCTGTGGAGCCAGAGGTGTAGTGGAGAAGCATACCATCCTCTAAGTCAACCCATTCGATATCAAAGGCATCACTTGCTTCAGCCATTTCCTTTGTAAAATCAATATATTTACCGGAATCCTCTAGATTCCCACCAACCAGTACAATTTTCTCTAAATTAGGTAATTCATCTTGTGGAACGCGTTCTAATAATTCTGGAGTGGTGATAAGCATTCTAGCTTCACTATCCTGCAAGCGATCACGTACTGCTTGCTCCATAAATGCTTCAAACAATGGACCTGCAATGGCACCAGTTTTTAATATACCGAAGAAGGTAACATAAAACTCTGGACTTCTTGGCATAAATAAAAAAACGCGGTCTCCCTTATCCACTCCATACGTTTTCAATACATTAGCAAATTGATTACTTTGTTTACTAATTTCCTCAAAAGTCAGTGTTTCTTCTCTTCCAGGTGCAGAGTATAATAGAGCAATTTGATCCTTTTTTAACGGATTTTCCGCATGACGATCAATAGCTTCATAGGCAATGTTTACCTTTCCCGTTTCATTCCAGGAAAATTTTTGATGAATATCCTCCCACTTAAAGCTAGCCCGCATTTCCTCATACTGTTGTAAATTGTGATTCCCTTTTCTTGCTGGAATTCGTTGCATGTCCATCGTATCACCTCATACATCAAGATTTTGAAACCGATTACATTTCTTAATTGTGAAATATTTAAGTATTATTTTAAAACATTTTATGACAATTTAAAAGAGTTTATTACTAATTTAATAGAATGTTTTATCAATTAGCTTTATTTAACAAAAAAATCCTCTCTAGTAAAATACTAAAGAGGTGTATTACGGTTTCCATTTAATTGATTATTAAAATAGCAATTTGTTGATAGCTCATCTGTGAATTTAGCAAATATGTACCGGGACGGATGATTGTTTGAAAATTATGTTCCCCTAAATAATCATTAAAGGCTTCGGCATCATCAACAATGCCATATTTATAAAGAATGTCAGCTACTTCTTGTGAAATCATTCCTTTTTCAATAACGAGTTTATATTCTTTTATGGTCTCTTTTTGGTTGTTTCCAGTTTGTTTATTGTCCTCTTGACTTTCCCCTGATTTAGCCGATTCATCCGGTGTATTGGACTCTACCTTATTTTCTTTTTTAATAACCTCATAATCTTGCTTTTGTAAATAAGTGATTGCATCTTCTATTGTGTATTCCTTTTCTACTACATTAGTCTTTGGGGAATTTGTGTAATAGGCATATGCTAGTATTCCTGTAGCAAATAAAACGCCTATGGAGATACCACGTAATAAATCTCTCATTCTTCATACTCCACTAATAATTCTTCTTCCAAAGCCTTTAGCCGTTTATTTATTTTATAAAATTCTACGGTTTGATTCGTACTTAATTCTTCATAGCTTGCTTCTGCATCAAACTTTTTAACTCTAAACGATACTAGGAATACAAGAATCGCAAAAACGATTAAACAAATGATTGCTATTGTCATTTACACACCTCAATTTTTCCATAATAAAAAGCACCGAATTTGAACCACTCCGGTGCTTTTAGTATACAACAATTATTTGTGAGGGTATAAAAGATTTTGAATCGTTAACTAATCTTATAGAATTATAATGTACTCTCGGCTGCATTCGAATCTATGATACACGGTTAAACGGAAGGATTAAAATGAACAATTCTCTTCTTTATGGACAGGATTTAAACAGTATTCTTATCGTGTAGAGAAAAAGCCTAACCCATTTTTTGTTAGTTCTTAAATGGACTGATACAATAAGTAATAAACGAGGTATCTATTGACAAAATGATTAACCTAAATTAATAGATGAAAGAGAGATGTGAAAAGTATCTCTTTGTAAGAAGGATTTCAAAACAGATAAGTCAGAGATATTTAATACTGTGTTTTCTAGTTGTTATATGTTTGGTATATGATATCTACAGTCGAGGAGGGAAAAAGTGAACGAACGTATACTCATTATTGAAGACGAAGTAGGACTAATTAAAATGCTAAAACGGTTGTTAGATAAGGAAGGATTTCAAGAGATATACCAGGCTGAGTCCGGTGCTGAAGCATTGAGAACGGTACAGGAGAAAAAGATTGATCTGATATTGCTCGATGTCATGCTGCCAGATACAAACGGTTTTGATTTGTGTCAACATATTAGAGAAATATCAGATGTACCCATTATCTTTTTGACAGCGCGAACGACAGATATTGACAAATTAACCGGCTTTTCTATGGGTGGCGATGACTATATAACAAAACCTTTTAATCCCCTCGAAGTAGCTGCCCGAATTAAAGCCATTCTACATCGTCAAAGGAAAGCAATAAAAGAGATGCCTCAGCTATTTGAAACAGAGCGTTTCGTGTTACATTATGACCAAGCAAGGTTGATTGTGGAAGGAAAAGAGGTAAATTGCCCAGCTAAGGAGTTCCATTTACTAAAATTTATGTGCCAACATCCCAATCAAGTTTTTAGTGTAGACCATTTATATGAAAGAGTTTGGGGAGATTATAGTATAGTGGGGAAAGAAAATACGGTCATGGTCCATATTAGTCGCCTACGCCAAAAAATCGAACAGGATCCTAAAAATCCAGAGTATTTAAAAAATGTGAGAGGATTGGGCTACATGCTAAGTAATGAAAATCAAAGGAGTCTCCAATGAAATTAGAAACCAAGATTTCATTGATATTAATTATCATTTTTTTAACCACTGGTGTTATTTTTTTTATTACCGGTTTTTCAGTCCTTTCACTATTGAATATCCCTTTAGGAATGAATGGATTGGTGACATATATTTTATTCCCAATACTATTGATTGGAATACTTATTCTGATCGGTCTGATTATCGACCGTCAAATCAGAAAGCCTCTTTTCTTTTTTATACGCTGGATTGATCAATTATCCCTTGGGATCTTTAAAAAGCCTGATACGATTAAGAATTTTTCTTTAAACAAGATAAGGTTTCGTCCATTTTTGGAACTTACATCAAAGCTCGATGGTCTAACACAACAACTCAATGCAGCAGAGAAAGAACGACAAGAGCTTGAGGAAACAAGGAAGAACTGGACCTCTGGAGTGACACATGACTTAAAAACGCCGTTATCCTACATTAAAGGTTATGCAGCCATGCTCCGCTCCGAGCATAAATGGAGTGAAGAAGAAATGAAGGATTTTGCTAAAATTATTGAAGAAAAATCATTATATATGGAACAGTTAATTGATGATTTAAGTGTTATGTATGAGTTTGATAAAATGCAAATCCCATTAGATTTTCGTACTATCAATCTAGCTACTTTTATAAAAAATGTCTTGGACGATCTTCGTCAGTACCCAATGGCTATTGACTATCCTATTCATTTAAATGTTAAGGATGAAGACGATATTTTATTATCTATTGATCAGACATTATTAAAAAGAGCATTAGAAAATTTCATTATGAATGCTATTTATCATAATCCCCGTGAAACAACGATTACTGTCTCGATAGAAAAATTAGAAGGATCAACTTTAATAGAAATTAAAGACGATGGCATCGGTATGGATGATAAAACAATCCAACAATTATTTAATCAATATTACCGAGGGACAACGACAGACAAGTCCCATCTCGGGTCAGGGTTGGGAATGTCCATTGCTAAACAGTTTATTGAAAAACAAGGAGGGCATATTAAAGTCGAAAGTGAGCGCAATAAAGGAACGAGGATAAAGATATCATTTCCTTTCAAAAATTAAGATTCTGTTAAGACACCATTTCAATGGTGTTTATTTTTTTGTTCTATATTACGTATAGAAACGAATTATTCGTGACGAACCATCCATTACTGAGTTGAAAGGAATGAACCAAATGAAGAAATCCTTATTTAGTCAAAAAAAGAACGACTTGAATCAAACGGTCAAAGTAATGTCTACTATGCTAGCAATTGATGTCGAATTTGATAGGTGGTGCAAATGTTAATTGAAGCTCAAGATATTTCAGTAGCAATTGGTGGGCGCCTTGTACTTGATGGTGAGTCGGTTCATTGTAAGCCCGGTACCATGACTGCCCTCGTGGGTGCGAGTGGGTCGGGAAAAACTACACTCCTACACTCCCTAGGATTATTGCTCCCAGTAGATAAGGGCAGCATACGAATTAACGGGAACGATGTCACAAGGTATAGCACCACCGCACGACGTCGATTTTGGCGAGATCATGCGGCCTTCGTACTTCAGGATTATGGCATTATGGATGAGGAGTCAGTTGCCTTCAATGTCACTATGCAAGCGAGCATCATTGGAAGGCGTGTCTCTGGAAATAAAGAACAGTTGATACAATCACTTGAAGAAACGGGTCTTACAGGTAGAGAAAATGAGTTGGCCGGACATCTAAGTGGAGGCGAGAAGCAGCGGCTTGCCCTGGCCCGTGCTATTTACAAGGATGCTGATGTCCTTTTTGTTGATGAGCCAACTGCTTCGCTTGATGCCGGTAATCGGCGGATGGTCATCAAACTGCTTACGGACTTCGCTCTGCGTGGTCGGACAGTCATTGTGTCAACACATGATTCCGAGATGATTGATGCGTGCAATGTCTTACATCAGGTCGGTTCCAAAGCTCGTTTCATTAAAGAAGACAAGGAGGATAATTATGAAAACAACTTCTAAAATTATTATCGGTATTGGTTTAGTACTGGTAGTAGGATCCTTTTCTTTTCTTAACGGTTGGATACCGGTAGCGCCAAAGGACACGCATCCGCCATGTGACCAACTGCCGACCGTTGCAGAGGTAATGGCTGCTTTGGACAATCACGAAAAGCTCGCCAAAGAAATAGAAAATCTAGGAGATGGGATTAAAGTAGAATTGGGTAAGCCTTGTCCAAATAATCCGGAACGGGGACTCGTCTTGGTTAGCTACAATTCAAAATCAGAGCGTGATGCCATAGACAAACTGTTCTCCACCAGTGAAGGATTTGGGGCTCCGGTTCTTTTGGAGAAACGCTAACCCTAGCTTCAACTAGTTAGCCTTAACCTTAAACATTTTCTCTCGCATGGAAAAAGAAAAGGGGGAAAGAGAGATGAATATGTACAAACGTATCATAGTAGCCGTTTCGGCAGCGCTGTTTACTTTACTTGCACTGCTGGCCGCAATCATTACCGACCTATATGATCGAGAATTTCCACAAGCTATTGGGAGCGACAGTAGGCTAACTATTAGCTTCAAGGAATCAAGTTTCTCTATCTCTGAAGCATTTTCAAAGCTAGAAGAACTCGATACACGGCTAAAGCTTGGACTAGTCAAGGTTGCCCCAGATCTGGCCAAGGAGGGAGATGGCAAGATTTTTGCAATGCTTAACGATGGAACTTTGCCTGATGCGTTTACTTGGTTCAACGGTAACGATACAGGTCAAATTGTTGGCAAAGATCAGCTTGCCAATTCCTACCCTGATGGGTTATATCTCGTGACTGGCAGTACAGATCGTTTGGGTGAACTTGAGGACACTCTGAGGGATGCGGGTGTAGATGTTAGCCGCAGGGATGCCTCAATCTTGGATAGTCTTGTATTCGTGGTTCAGGAAAAGGGATTTACAACCGTAATTCTTGCCTCGCTTGTGCTGATTTCATCACTAGCACTGTTTTGGCTATCAGTGAGGGCGCGAGGACGTGCACTTCGGGTTCTGGGTGGGTCTCCAACTAAACGAATTCTGATGCAGGACCTTACAGCGTTTGGTGGGGCATTATTTATTTCGGCTGGGACTGTAGCTATAGTAGCAGCAGGCTATGTGGGTGTTTTTCATGGCTGGATGTACGTTAGCGTCTTCCTCAAAGTACTGATTAGTCTGCAAGTCATAGTTATTGCCATTTCCCTATTTGTTGCATTTATTATGTCTGCATCTACATGGCCAAGTGCTGCCATGCTCGCTACTAGACAACCAACTGTAAAAAGCCTCCGTTCGATGGCGATTCTGATCCAGGCTCTAACATTCGTATTAGTGGTAGCTACGGTGGCCCCTGCTTGGTCTGCATATCAACACTCATCTGCTAAGGCGGCTGAAATGGCACAGTGGAAGAGACTTGCAGACCAAGTATCGATTGTGTTCGCAACAGACAATGACGAAATGGATCACACGGAAGCAATGATTGGCAACATGGTAAAGGATGCGGAATCTATTCAATCAGTGGCACTTTCTTATACTTTCACGAAGGAAATGTGGCCATCCGTTGATTTCGGTGAGTACTCCGCCGTCTCTTTCGTAAACCAGCGTTGGCTTGACTTAATCACTTTAGGTGAGCAACAACAGATTGTAGAGCCTATTTCGCACCACAACATTTCAGAAGATCTTGTTCATGAAGTCCAAGAACAGATTAATATTTTATCGAGAGAAGGTCATCCCAAGAATCTATTGGAACAACTAATATTCTTCCAACCAGTCAAGGATTCCCAACTTCCAGTGGCACAAGGGGGAGGGGGGGAAGTCTCTACTTTGGAGATGATGTCCTATTCGCTGTCGTTCCCTCGCTGTATGAAACCTTTAATGATTCTACCTTAACATCCATGATCTCGAGTAACAACATAATGTTCACTGGTGTAACAGCTACGAAACATTTATTAGAACGACACAGCCTTGATGCTCAGTCGCTACGCAATCGCGGCATTAAAGGAGAACTAGAGGTTGTTTATATTGCTGAAGAGGGAATACTACATGCACAGTTTGCCGCATACCTTGTGTGGTTACAGTTCCTTTCTCTGCTTGTACTGGCGGTTGCTTTCAGTGTTGCTACTGCAATCCGTGCATTGATCACTGCAACATTACAGGCGAAGCGTGACTTCCCATTGCGGTTGGCAGGACAGTCGTGGATGCGAATCCTACAAAGTCGCGTGATCAAGGAACTGCTTGCGGGGATAATACTCGTAATGATCGTCGTCGCCCTACAAAAACCTGACGCAATAGGAGTTCTTCTTATGACTACAGCATATGGATTGCTTCTTGTTCTACTGTCCCATCTGTTTGCCGTCCAATGGTGTTTCCATGGAGTCAGTAAGCGGAGGATTTGATTGAAATGAGCATAATCTCCGTGTATTTCCTTACTTAGGAAACACTATCATCACTTTTCATGCTCTACTTTAGAAGGAAAAGCCATAGAACCTATTGGTCTATCCGAAAAAGGGATTAACCACTGCATAAAAATAAGTAGTAATTATCTGTTAGGGCATCTCCTTTATGAAAATGGGCTAAATATAAAACATTTAGGAAAAGTTATGAAAAGCAAGGAATATATACGTCCTATTCGTATTTTTGAACTTCAAGAGGAATTAGATTATGTTAAACGAATTAAAAGTAAAATAAAAGATTTTTGTCCGAAAAATAAAGGGAGTGGCTAGTAAACATGAAGAAGTCTATTTTTTTCTCTGGAATTGATATGCTAGCTATTAGTGGGATTTTGTTCACCTTCGAAAGGTTTTATCAATTTTGGTGTTTGCGATTTATAGTTTTGATGAGGGGAAAAGTGAGTTTCCAATAGAACCTGCTATGCCTGGGATTTTTGATAACTTTTATGTGTGGTTTTTCTTGATAATTGGGCTCGTCTTCGTTTTGTTCTCTTTTTCTGTTAGACTTAAAGAAAGATAAATATAATATATTAGTAAGATTAACACGTATAACAGGACGTGTTTTTCTTTTTATAGATGCAAATCTACAGATAATCCTCTTGTAAAGGAGAAAATGGTCTTTTTATACTTATAAACAAAATGAATTCTAAGTGTCTCAATAACTTTTAAAGTAATAATTTTCCCCGATTAATAGAAAGTCTAATTTTCATTTACAAAACAAAACAAAAAACCTTGCCACAGCAAGGTCTTCACAATGCCCTCGGCAGGATTCGAACCTGCGACACACGGTTTAGGAAACCGATGCTCTATCCCCTGAGCTACGAAGGCGTAAAATAAAAGGACATAAGTTATTATACAGAACCTGTAAAATAAATTCAAAAATAAAATATTCTCTAGAATGAATACCAAATATTACTGCCTGGCCTTTTCAATACGATATAGAAGACTTTTGTCGATTATGATAAAATGATAAGATATTATATGCTGTAAGTAGTATTTTGATTGGGGGAACTAGGATGGCTGAGGTGCCATTTATCGCCATTGAAGGACCAATTGGGATTGGTAAAACATCATTAGCAAATAAGCTATCAGATCATTTTAATTTTCATTTATTACGAGAAATTGTAGAGGAGAACCCATTTCTTGGGAAGTTCTATGATGACATTGACGAGTGGAGCTTTCAAACAGAGATGTTTTTTCTATGTAATCGATTCAAGCAGCTGGAGGATATAGAAAAGAAATATTTAAAACAAAATAAGGCTGTGATCTCTGATTATCATATTTCTAAAAATATGATTTTCGCAAGACGTACACTTCAAAAAGATAAGTTTGATAAATATGAACAAATTTATCACATTTTAACACAAGATATGCCTGTACCAAATATGATGATATATTTACATGCCAGTCTTGATACCATTTTAAAACGGATCAAGATGCGGGGTAGGGAAATTGAGCAAAATATAAAACCATCATACTTAGCTCAGCTCGCTCAAGATTATGAATCATATATGAATGAATTTGAAATTATGCACCCGGAAATACCAGTAATTCGTATTAATGGGGATGAAATAGATTTTGTGAAGTATCAAAATGATTTAGATGCTATTATTTCACAGGTTCAGAACCAGCTAAATCATTTTACTACCATATCTAAATAGTACTGTTCTTATAAGTAACTAACTCTTAAAGGAGATTAAGGATGAATTTACGAGAAAAATATAATATTCCTAATGATGCTGTTATCACAATTGCTGGTACTGTTGGGGTTGGTAAATCAACCATGACGAAAGCATTAGCAGATGCTTTAAATTTTAAGACCTCCTTTGAAAAGGTGGATACAAACCCATATCTTGAAAAATTCTATGCAGATTTTGAGCGCTGGAGCTTTCATTTGCAAATTTACTTCCTAGCAGAGCGATTCAAAGAACAGAAGAGAATTTTCGAATATGGTGGCGGATTTATTCAAGACCGATCTATTTATGAAGATACCGGTATTTTTGCAAAAATGCATTATGAAAAAGGCACCATGTCACCTACCGATTACGAAACCTATACAAGTTTATTTGAATCGATGGTCATGACACCTTATTTTCCACATCCTGATTTACTAATTTACTTAGAGGGTTCATTTGAAGAAGTACTCAAACGGATTCAAGAACGTGGCCGTGAAATGGAAAAAAGCACACCAATTTCCTATTGGGAAGAAATGTTTAAACGCTACGAAAACTGGATTAATAACTTTAATGCATGCCCTATCCTAAGAATTAACATCTCCGATTATGATCTTATGGACGAGGAAAC
Source organism: Ornithinibacillus bavariensis (assembly GCF_050433565.1). Lineage (NCBI taxonomy): Bacteria > Bacillati > Bacillota > Bacilli > Caryophanales > Bacillaceae > Ornithinibacillus > Ornithinibacillus bavariensis. The sequence goes on along the minus strand of NZ_JBNPWZ010000011.1, from coordinate 26,229 downwards.
ATCCATTGAACCGATCTTACAAAAAATTGGACACTTCATTCAGCAGTCCAGACGCTGGGAAACGAGAGAACTAATAAAATAATAAAAAGATGATATATCATTTCGGTATATCATCTTTTTATTTTAGCTCTATTTAAAGGTGAATATTGATAAATTAATACCTGACGAAAAGCCTTTTATATAAAGATTCACAGTTCACTATTTATGATTGAATGTCATTATGCTCTATACTTCATTTCAAACTGAGCATCCTAGCCAAAATGATGCTTAGAACACCTCTATGCTTCATTTCATTCTGCAATTTAATTCAAAATGACGCCTAGAACACCGCTATGCTTCATTTCATTCCACATTCCAGTTCAAAATGACGCCTAGAACACCTCTATGATTCATTTCATTCCACATTCCAGTTCAAAATGACGTTTAGAACACCTCTATGATTCATTCCACTCCACATTCCAATCCAAAATGACGTTTACAGCACCTCTATGCTTCATTTCACTCTGCAATCCTATCCAAAATGATGCCTAGAACACCGCTATGCTTCATTTCATTCCACATTCCAGCCCAAAATGACGCTTAGAACACCTCTATGATTCATTTCACTCTGCAATCCTATCCAAAATGACGCTTAGAACACCTCTATGATTCATTTCACTCTGCAATCCTATCCAAAGTGACGCCTAGAACACCGCTATGCTTCATTCCACTCCACATTCCAATCCAAAATGACGCCTAGAACACCTCTATCCATCATTTCATTCTACAATCCAATCCAAAATAACATTTATAACTATAATTCAATATACAGCCCTAAAAATCTCCATAAATCTAATTCCAAATAAAAAAACCGCTACTAAAGTAACGGTTTTTTATATCTCCAATATTTATGCGCTTTTAATGGAGGAGGTAGAGGGATTCGAACCCCCGCGCGGTTTGACCCGCCTGTCGGTTTTCAAGACCGATCCCTTCAGCCAGACTTGGGTATACCTCCATCACAACAAATAATAATATACAGGAATTAAATTTCATTGTCAATGAGATTTGCCTACTTTTTTCGCCAAATGAAAATAAAAAATTGTTTCGATAATTTTTAAAATAGAGAGGGGAAAACCCCTCTCTATTATTGAATGACTTCTTTGCCACCCATATAAGGAATTAATACTTCTGGTACCTTGACACTTCCGTCTTCCTGTTGGTAATTTTCTAGAATTGCTGCCACTGTACGACCAATTGCTAAGCCTGATCCATTTAGGGTATGAACAAATTCAGGCTTACCATTTGCCTCTCTTCTAAAGCGAATACCAGCACGTCTTGCTTGGAAGGCTTCAAAATTAGAGCAAGAGGAAATTTCACGGTACGTGTTTTGACTAGGAATCCAAACCTCAATATCATACTTTTTAGCTGCTGTGAAGCCTAGATCACCTGTGCACATGCTCATGACACGATATGGTAATTTTAATAGCTGTAATACCTTCTCTGCATGTCCTGTTAGCTCTTCCAACACTTGGTAAGAGTCCTCAGGCTTAACAAATTGTACAAGCTCTACTTTATTAAATTGATGCTGTCTAATTAACCCACGAGTGTCGCGTCCAGCGGAACCAGCCTCTGAACGGAAGCTGCCGCTAAATGCTACATATTTAGTTGGGAGATCTTCAGCATTTAGAATCTCATCGCGATGGTAGTTCGTTACTGGTACTTCTGCTGTCGGAACCATAAAGTAGTCCCAATCCTCTAATTTGAATGCATCCTCTTCAAACTTTGGTAGCTGTCCTGTTCCAGTCATACTAGTACGATTAACTATCGTTGGTGGTAGCATCTCGACATAACCATGCTCTTCGGAATGAAGATCCATCATAAAGCTCCATAGTGCACGTTCTAGTCTTGCTCCAAGGCCTTTATAGAACACAAATCTGCTGCCTGTTACCTTTCCAGCTCTTTCAAAATCAAGAATATCTAAATTAGTGGCTATATCCCAGTGTGCCTGAGCATCAAAGCTAAAGCTAGGAACCTCTCCCCATTTCCTTGCTTCGATATTATCCTCTTCATCCTCACCAACTGGAACGCTTTCGTGTGGAATGTTAGGAATAGATAGCATGACTGTTTCTAACGTAGCTTCAATATCTCGTAACTCATCATCATATTCCTTAATCTTGTCACCAACCTCACGCATTTCCTTAATAGCCGCATCAGCATCCTTCTTTTCCTTCTTCAGCTGGGAAATTTGTTTGGTTACCTCGTTTCGCTGAGCCTTTAAAGCTTCTGTCTTCGTAATTAACTCCCTGCGTCTTTCATCGAGTTCACCGAATCGATCAAGCTCTGATAAATCTTCACCACGATGAGTTAATTTCGCTTTAACCTCTGCAAAATTATTACGTAAATACTTCATGTCTAACATGATCATTTCCTCCTTTAAATTATTACAAAATAACAAAAAAACCCTCATCCCAAAATAGGGACGAGAGTTTATATTCCCGCGTTGCCACCCTTGTTGAAGAGAAATCTCTTCCGGCTCTATTCGTGTTAACGGTACGAATCCGGGTTTACTTACTATGGTTCGGTAAACCAGTTCAAGGATGGATTCATAGTATACCTACATCGATTTTCACCAACCATCGACTCTCTTTTGGTAAGCAACACTATTACTATTTCCTATCATAACTTTTATTTCATTTTAATTAAGATATATCATAGCTAATTTTTTGCTAAGATGCAAGTTTTCATACGAAAATCTTAATAATTAGGAGAACCAACCTTTTACTGTGTCCACGATGCTTGAGAAGATTCCACTAAAGAAATCACCGATTGCACCCAGTGTAAGCATAAACCAGTTTGATTTTTCCACTGATTCATCTGCAACTAAATCTACTGATAAATGATCACTATTAAAGATATAACCGTAATCACTATCACCAGTGTACACGAGTTCAGCAGTACCAATTTTCTCACCTTTTTTAACTGGTGCTACTAATTGTCCATCTTTATTTAGCTTATCTTTATTTATTTTATATTCAACTTTATAGAGCTCTTCATCCCCATTATTAATCGGTAGGGTGAATCCCTCTTTAAGTGAAATATTTACTGTTTTTTCCTTACCTTTTGCTACTGGAAGTGTCTTTTGCTTTTTCAACTGATAACCAGCAGGGAAAAGCTCCTTATACGTAAATTTTCCAAAACCATAATCCATTAGCTTTGCAGTTTGTTCAAAACGAGCTGCTTTACTATCTGTACGCATCACAACAGAGATTAAACGTGTTCCATTGCGTTCAGCAGTTCCTGTAAATGTATAGCCAGCTAAACCTGTATAGCCTGTCTTCAATCCATCCATGCCTTCATAATAAAATTGTTTGAGATAGGTTGCCTTATGCGGAAGCATCCAGTTTAAATTCTCTACCTTATAACCTTCAAAATCATCCTCAATTCTACTTGAAATATCAAGTGCATGTGGAAAATCGTTAATTAAATTGTAGGCTAGAAGCGCAAGTGATCTTGCTGATAAAAGATCTGTTCCATTCGGATCTGTACCTTCTGGATGGTTTTCACCAAGGGAGCTATTGTCTAGTCCCGTGGAATTTACAAATTTATAATCTGGAAGGCCCATTTCTTCAGCCTTCTTATTCATGCGCTTAACAAATTCTCCCTCAGAACCGGAAACTAATTCAGCAAGTGCGATCGTTGTCCCATTATCAGAGAAAATAGCCATCGCTTCATATAGTTCTTTTACGCTATAGTTTTTGTCCTGCGTTAATCCGATTCCGGAAAACTCTGGATTAGCAGAAATGCTATACGCATAATCACTAATTTGGGTTGTGGTTTCCCAAGTAATTTCCCCATTTTCAATTGCTTCCAACACAAGGTATTCTGACATCATCTTTGTCATACTTGCTGGTGGAAGGGCGATATCAGGGTCTTTCGCATATAAGACCTTCCCCGTTTTTGCATCAACTAAAATGGCTGACTCAGCATCTAATTCTAATTCAGCTGCTTGTGTAAGTATTGGTTGTCTAATTAACGATGCTGTTGTGACTAGTACAACAAGTAACGCCATAAATAATTTTGAATAGATCTGTTTCACCTTTTTTAAACCTCCACCCCTGTATTTACATTCATTATGTCTGTTTTTAGAACACCTTTAGTATTTTATCATAGATTAGTATAAAAAAATAGACGGGCAAATTGCCCATCCTTATAGAATTATTTGGTAAATTTAGCTTTCTATGGAGTAGTTCGGTGCTTCTTTCGTTATTTGTACGTCATGTGGATGACTTTCTCTTAATCCAGCATTTGTAATACGGATAAATTGTGCTTCTGTACGTAGTGCCTCAATTGTCGGTGCTCCGCAATAACCCATTCCTGAGCGTAAGCCTCCAATTAATTGATGAACCGTATCTGCTAATGGCCCCTTATAGGCAACTCTTCCTTCAATTCCTTCAGGTACTAGCTTCTTCGTATCCTCAGCATCTTGGAAATAGCGATCCTTTGATCCAGCTTTCATTGCTGCTACAGATCCCATTCCCCGATATACCTTGTAACGTCTTCCTTGGAAAATCTCTGTTTCGCCTGGGCTTTCCGATACCCCAGCAAAAAGACTTCCTAGCATAACAGCATGTGCTCCAGCAGCAATTGCTTTCGTAATATCTCCAGAATACTTAATACCACCATCAGCGATTACTGGTACACCATATTCCTTCGCAGCAATTGCACAATCATAAATGGCTGTTATTTGCGGTACACCAACTCCAGCGACAACACGGGTTGTACAAATCGATCCTGGACCAATTCCGACCTTAACAATGGTTGCTCCAGCTTCGATTAATGCCTTTGTAGCCTCAGCGGTAGCAACATTCCCAGCTATAATATCTAGTTCTGGATATGCAGCTCGTACCCTTTTAACCTGCTCTATTACACCCTGTGAATGACCGTGTGCTGTATCAATGACAATTACGTCTACACCAGCAGTTACTAATGCTTCTATTCGTTTCATCGAATCTCCTGTCACACCAACAGCTGCGCCAACAAGTAGACGTCCTTGTGCATCCTTTGCTGCATTTGGAAATTCAATCACCTTTTCAATATCTTTTATCGTAATTAAGCCTTTTAAAACACCTTTTTCATTTACTAAAGGTAGCTTTTCAATTTTATACTTTTGTAAGATTTTCTCTGCTTCTTCCAGTGTCGTTCCAACTGGTGCTGTTACAAGATCTTCACTTGTCATCACATCTGCAATAGAAATCGAATAATCCTGGATAAAGCGTAAATCCCGATTCGTAATAATTCCTACTAGCTTTTTCTCATCCTCATTGTTCACAATAGGAACACCAGAAATGCGATATTTTCCCATTAAATGCTCTGCAGCAAATACTTGATGCTCTGGTGTTAAAAAGAATGGATTGGTAATTACGCCACTTTCTGAGCGTTTTACCCGATCAACCTGCTCTGCCTGTTCTTCGATGGACATATTTTTATGAATAATCCCTAGGCCACCCTGTCTCGCCATAGCAATAGCCATTGTCGCTTCTGTTACAGTATCCATTCCAGCACTTATTATAGGCGCATTCAGCTTTAAATTCGGACTTAAAATAGTGCTAACACTTACTTCACGAGGTAAAACTTCTGACTTCGCTGGTAATAGTAATACATCATCAAAGGTTAACCCTTCTTTTGCAAACTTATCTGTTCTCATTTTATATCCTCCTTTATTGTGATCGTAGGTAAACAGTTACAGAATAATTCTTTTCTAGATGGAAAAGCTATATGTCATATCTATTGTTTTCTACAATACGCCAACCTATTAAGTATTTCAATAAGGGATAATTGAAAAAATGAAGTTGTTATTTTCTAATTTTTCGGTAAAAGAGAAGGGTTATTTTATGTTCGTTAACGATAATATTGCTTCCATCTATACTTATTTGCAATCACAGCAGACAGCACAAAATTATTTGTATCAATGCTATCAAAAAATCAATCCAATGGATGCAGAAAAAAAAAGCTATGAGAATTGTAATGTATTTATGTATTGCCTCGATCATGGATTAAGATATTATGCGGCTGGTGAAAAATTAGATCCGGTCCTACAGCCTGTCATGTTTTTTTATGGAATGACACATTTATTAAAAGCTCTGTTACTAACGAAACGAACGAATTACCCAGAATCAACGACTGTTTTAGCACATGGTGTATCAGCGAGAAAGCGAAAGAAAAAGAATTATAGCTTTCTGGAGGATGAAGTTAAAATCCAACATAATGGCTTATTTCCATACTTTTCTGAGCACCTTTTTCAGATTAAAAAAATTCCCTTTGAAAAAGTATCAATGAGGTCACTTCTTAGCCTAATTCCTGAGCTTACCCAATATTTTCATTTTGAGAAGATCATTAATCTAACGAAAATAGGGACAACAGGGAGTGCCATATTACGGTTACCAAAAAATCTATGTGATGCCTATCATCTAACAGAGAATGCACTGATTACTAAATTAGCTAAATACCTGCCTACCATTATTCATACAAAATTTACCCCGGAACATATCATTATTGAGCTGAAAGAACCGTTAACAGGACGGTCAGGACCATTTCAAATTGGTATGGATAACGCTATCTTCCTACCAACAGACCGTAACCTTTTCTTTCCAATATCCGAAGTAATGGTTCATTATTTAATTTTATATAATCTCAGTATGCTATCCCGTTATGAAGCAGAATGGTGGGGAGAACTTCTCACTACAAAACCGGATATTGATTTTCCTTTTATAACCGGATTTTTAACGATTACGCAAAGGAAAATACCTTCTATCATTGGTTCACATTTCCTAAAAGGATGATATGTAAAGTTATGGTTAGAAGGTATATAGAAAAAGAGTCCAATTCCTTGCTGCTATACAGCATCCTTACAAGGAATTAAACCCTATTACAAAATTTCACTGATAAACAATGAAAGACTATTGCTTAATGTAATAATTTCATCATTCTCCAGTCTTACAATTGGCCTTGTAGGGTTATTTTGTTCAATAAAGACAATTTCCCCCACCTGGTTATTCGATAATAAAACCTTCGTGCCAATGGAAAAGTTAGCAATGGCATCAACGAATACTTGTACAACCCTAGGATCAATTTTACTAAACTGCTCCTTTTGAAGCTCTTCGATAACTTTGAAAGGAGACTGCTTTTTTCGATAGCTACGTTCACACGTCATCGCATGATAAATATCACTAACAGCTATAATTCTAGCATATCGGTGAATTTTTTCATTGGAAAGACCTAGTGGGTATCCGCTTCCATCCATGCGTTCATGATGCTGTAATACAGCTAGTTTAACGGAATATGGGATCGATGCAATATGTTCTACCATTCGATACGAAAAGGTTGGATGATTTCTAATCTCCAGTTTTTCCTCATCTGTTAGCTGCCCTTCTTTGTAAAAAGCAAAGTTCCCCAGTTTAGCCATTCCTACATCACTTAGTAATCCCGCTAACCCAATTTGGTACCATTCGCCTTTTGAATAGCCCATTTTTTTACCTAAATAGGCACTTAAAATAGAGACGGATACACTATGATGGTAAAAATAATCCTGTTTATTTGCAAAGTGATGAAGTGTATACACTGCAGATGCAATGTCTTCCATTCGATCAATTAATGGCAGGATTAAATTTCGAACAGCAAAATTATTTATCGGTAAATTACGCTTCCAAGAATCAAATAGTTTTTTATACTCTTCCACCACATATAAATAATGGTCCTTGAACGGTAGTTTCGAAACTTGCGTATTGGCTTCTATTTCTTTTTCTTCTACTGGTTCACTTTCTATTCTTTCTTCTGGCTTATACATGCTATCATTTTCCAATCGCTCTGAAACCTCTACCTGATCTACTAGAAATTTATCAAGGATGAAAATATGTTCTTCCGTTAACACTGTCTTATGTGGGATAATTGGTCGATTTGTCTTCCCTATAACATCACGTAAAAGGATACAGCCTGGTACTAATTGTGATGGTGATACACGCATTTTCTACCCCTCCGTTTAAGAAATAGCAGCTGAGACATAAAAACGATTAACTAAAGAAGCGAATAATCTTCTGTTAGCGGATGAAAAATAGGTAGACTCCTTGATAAAAACTTTTTCTCACGAAGGTGAAATCGCTATCAATGTAGTCCTTGATTTTCGGTAGAACAGGTATCAGTAAAACCGCGAAGTAAAGCCTTGCTTCTACCGAGTAAGCAATAAGTTGCGAGGTGTAAAACTTCCCTGAAGTAATTTGCAACACGACGAGCATACAGCACGAGGAGGCTCACCAATCGTCCAGCGGTAAAGCAGACACGACGATGATCCTCTCGAGCAGATATTGCCCCTATACTGGAAGTGAAAGAATAGTATTTTTCCAGAGTGGGTTTTGCACCAAGTTAATTGTTCGGATTATTGATTAGTACTACCCCATTTGTTCCAGCCATTTTATTATTTCTCGATACTCTATTCGATTTCTTCTGTATCAGTTTCAACGGATTCATAAGCAATCTCTTCTACATCAGCAGATTCTTCTTCATCCTTTTCACGCTCAATTTTTGCAACAGTCGCCACTTCTTCATCATCTTGAAGACGAATTAAGCGAACACCACGAGTATTTCTACCAGTTTGCGAAATACCTTCTACAGGAATTCGAATTAGTACACCGGCTGCTGTAATTAGCATGATATCTTCTTCTCCAGTTACTGCCTTAACGGCTACAATATGACCTGTCTCTTCTGAGAGCTTGGCTGTAAATATTCCCTTACCTCCACGATTCGTAATTCGATATTGATCCTCTGGTGAGCGTTTTCCAATACCTTTATTCGTTACATGAAGGATTTGTAAGCCTTCCTCGAGAATTTCCATAGAAACTACTTCATCATCGCCACGTAAGGAAATACCACGAACACCCGCAGCAGTTCTCCCCATCAATCTAACCTGCTCTTCAGGGAAACGAATCAAATAGCCATTCTTTGTTGCAATCATAATATCTTTTGTACCGTCTGTTAATCGTACAGAAATTAGTTCATCATCATCACGTAATCCAAGTGCGATTAATCCACCTTTACGAATGTTAGCGAATTGAGAAAGGGAAGTACGTTTAGAAATTCCTCTTCTTGTTGTAAAGAAGAAATTCCAATCCTCTCTAAACTCGTTAACAGAAATTACTGCATTAATCCACTCTTCTTTTTCAATTTGTAATAGATTAATGATTGGAAGACCTTTCGCCGTACGGCTATATTCTGGTATTTCATAGCCCTTCACCTTGTAAACTTTTCCTTTGTTCGTAAAGAATAAAATCGTATCGTGAGTAGAGGTCGAAACGAGATGTTCTACAAAGTCATCCTCATGTGTACCCATTCCCTGAATTCCACGTCCACCACGCTTTTGTACACGGTATGTTGATGAAGGTAGTCGTTTAATATAGCCCTTATGTGTAAGCGAAATGATAATATTCTCTTCAGGGATTAAATCCTCATCTTCAAATAAATCGGCTCCACCAATCGTTATTTCAGTTCTTCTTTCATCTCCGTATTTTTCTTTAATCTCTGTTAGTTCTTCACGGATGATTTCTAGAACCTTTTCTTCATCAGCTAGAATAGCTTTTAATTCTTCAATTAGCTGTAAAAGCTCATTGTATTCATTTTCAATCTTCTCACGTTCTAATCCAGTTAAGCGCTGTAGTCTCATGTCCAGAATAGCCTGTGCCTGCTTTTCTGATAAATTAAAGCGCGTCATTAGACCGTCACGGGCAATATCTGCCGTTTTCGAATTACGGATTAGTGAAATAACCTCGTCCAAATGATCAAGGGCAATTCGTAATCCCTCTAAAATATGAGCACGGGCTTCTGCTTTTCTTAATTCAAAGGCTGTGCGTCGCTTAATAATCACCTTTTGGTGATCTAAGTAATGAATTAGACATTCTTTTATATTTAATACCCTTGGTACGCCATCAACTAGTGCCAAGGTATTAACTCCGAATGTTGTTTGTAATGCTGTATATTTATAAAGGTTATTCAATAGGACATTCGCATTAACATCACGGCGTAATTCCATGACAATTCGCATACCATTACGATCTGATTCATCTCGTAAATCAGTTATACCCTCAATCCGCTTATCACGAACTAGCTCAGCAATTTTTTCTATTAGCTTTGCTTTATTGACCTGATAAGGAAGCTCTGTCACAAGTATGGTAGACTTTCCATTGGCATGCTCTTCAATTTCAACCTTTGCACGAATGGTAATGGATCCTTTACCAGTTTCATATGCTCTGCGAATACCGCTTCGACCTAGAATAATTCCAGCTGTAGGAAAATCTGGTCCAGGTAAATAATCTTCCATAATCTCATCAATTGTAATATCTGGATCCTTACTTACTGCAAGAACAGCATCAATTGTTTCTCCAAGATTATGTGGTGGAATATTCGTAGCCATCCCAACAGCAATCCCTGAAGCTCCATTTACGAGTAAATTCGGAAAGCGAGATGGAAATACAACTGGTTCGCGTTCTGAACCATCATAGTTATCCTGGTAATCGATCGTGTCCTTATTAATATCACGTAGAAGCTCCATTGAAAGTTTTGACATTCTCGCCTCTGTATAACGCATCGCTGCTGCTGAATCACCATCTACAGAACCGAAGTTACCATGTCCATCAACTAAAGGATTTCGATAACTGAAATCCTGTGCCATACGTACCATCGCCTCGTAAACCGCTGAATCACCGTGTGGGTGATATTTACCAATTACTTCTCCAACGATACGAGCTGACTTTTTGTACGCTTTATCCGAATGCATACCAAGGTCATTCATTGCATATAATATTCTTCGATGTACAGGCTTCATCCCATCTCTTACATCTGGTAACGCACGAGAGACAATTACACTCATTGCATAGTCAAGGAAGGATGTACGTACTTCCTGACTGATATTTATTTCTTGTACACTTTGACGTTCCTGATCCGCCATAGATATAAAACCTCCTGATCATGTCGTTACCATCAAAGACGAAGATAACGACATCTAAGAAAAACAAGTTTGTATTTCTGCTATCCGTTTATTTGTTAAATATCTAAATTCTTTACATATTGGGCATTTTCTTCAATAAATAGTCGACGTGGCTCTACTTTATCACCCATTAGCATATCGAATACATGATCTGCATCGATTGCATCAGTAAGCTCAACTTGAAGTAATGTCCGATTACTAGGGTCCATTGTTGTTTCCCAAAGCTGTTCAGCATTCATTTCTCCAAGACCTTTGTAACGCTGTAGGCCTGGCTTTGGAGCTTGTGGTAAACTTGCTAATATTTTTTCAAGCTCTTTATCATCATACGCATAATAGATTGCTTTCCCCTGCTGCACCTTATAAAGCGGTGGTTGTGCAATGTAAACATAGCCATGCTCGATTAATGGACGCATAAATCGATAGAAGAAGGTTAAAAGTAATGTCCGAATATGGGCTCCATCCACATCAGCATCTGTCATAATAACAATTTTATGGTATCTTGCTTTTGTAATGTCGAAATCATCACCAATACCTGCTCCTAGTGCAGTTATCATAGAACGCACTTCATTATTGGATAAAATTCGATCGAGTCGGGCTTTTTCCACGTTTAAAATCTTACCACGCAATGGTAAGATTGCTTGAAAATGACGATCCCTACCTTGCTTCGCTGATCCACCCGCTGAGTCACCCTCTACGATATAAAGTTCACTAATTTCAGCATCCTTGGAAGAGCAATCAGCTAATTTTCCTGGCAGATTAGAAATTTCAAGTGCACTTTTTCTTCTTGTAAGGTCACGTGCTTTTTTTGCTGCTGCACGTGCACGTGATGCCATCATCCCTTTTTCTACAATCGTTTTACCGATAGAAGGGTTTTCAAGTAGAAATTTCAAGAATAATTCACTAAAAATGGAATCTGTTATCGCACGAACTTCACTATTTCCTAGCTTTGTTTTCGTTTGTCCCTCAAATTGTGGGTTTGGATGTTTGACAGAGACAATTGCGGTAATTCCCTCTCGAACATCATCACCAGTTAAATTGGCTTCATTTTCTTTCATTAACCCATTCTTACGTGCATAATCATTGATGACGCGAGTTAAGCCTGTCTTAAACCCAGACTCATGTGTTCCACCTTCATACGTATGGATATTGTTGGCAAACGAATAAATATTGTAATTAAATCCATCGTTATATTGAATGGCAACCTCCACAGAGATTCCTTGATCTTGTCCTTCAGCATAGAAAGGCTCGTGTAAGACTTCTTTATTGCGGTTAATATATTCCACATACTCACTTATTCCACCTTCGTAGTGGAACGATTGAGGTTCTTCATTCGTACGCTTATCCTCAATACTAATGCGAATTCCTTTATTTAAAAATGCTAGTTCACGAACACGCTGTACTAACGTATCTAAATCAAATGTTGTGGTTTCTGTAAAAATCTCTGGGTCTGGCTTAAAGTGGATGGTTGTACCAGTACGATCTGTCTCACCAATTACTTCTAGTTCCTTAACGGGTACGCCTCGTTCAAACCCTATAAAATGCACCTTGCCATCAAGGTGAACATAGACCTCTAGATTCGTTGATAGTGCGTTAACGACAGAAGCTCCAACACCGTGCAATCCACCAGAAACCTTATAGCCTCCGCCACCAAATTTACCACCAGCATGTAGTACAGTCATAATAACTTCAACTGCTGGTTTACCGGTCTTTTTCTGAATACCAACAGGTATCCCACGACCATTATCCTTAACGGTAATACTATTATCTTCCTCGACAATTATTTCAATATGATCACAATATCCTGCTAATGCTTCATCAATACTATTGTCTACGATTTCCCAAACTAAGTGATGGAGACCCTTTTCACTTGTTGAACCAATATACATACCAGGTCTTTTGCGAACTGCTTCTAAGCCCTCAAGAACTTGTATCTGATCGGCATTATATTCTTGTTCTACTTTTACATTTTCTTCCATTGCCATTATTCCACCTACAATCTACCTAAAGTATTTACTCAAACAAATCGCTCGAATAATCTTCAAGTTTACTTATTGTTGAAATCATGCTTGCGCGTTTTTTTAATGTAGCAACTGATAGTGTGCTCACATATAATTGGTTATCTGTTATTACAACTGATTTTGCATCCTCCCGAGGTCCAATTATTCCTGTAGAATTTTTCATCATCTCCTCCATAATGGTAGAGGATGAAATAATATGATAGTCAATGATGGAAACAATATCCTTTGACCGTATGACGTTACCATTTCCAATATGAATAAACAAAATATCTCCCCACATTCCAAAAGACTCGGGTTAGCTTCATCTATTAAAGGAATACAGTCCCATTAGTAACACGGAAAATTTCTGCCTTTTTTAAAGTTTCATGATGAATACCATCTACACTAGTTGTTGATACAAAGGTTTGAACCTTTCCTTGAATTGTATTTAACAAATGAGACTGTCTGTAATCATCTAGTTCACTCAAGACATCATCCAAAAGTAAAATTGGATATTCGCCTACTTCATTGAAGATAAGGTCAATTTCAGCAAGCTTAATAGATAAGGCTGTTGTTCGTTGCTGGCCCTGAGACCCATAGGTTTGTACATCCTTACCGTTAACATAAAAAAGAATGTCATCTCGATGTGGTCCAATTAAGGTAGTGCCACGTTCCATTTCTTTATCTTGTATTTGCTTAAATTTTTCCAAAAAGCTACTTTCTATTTTTTCCTTACTAGCACCTTCTAATACTTCTATCGTTGGTGAGTATACGATTTCAAGCTCTTCTAGCTCATGGCTTATACCATGATGAATTGGTTTTGCCCATTTCCGTAATAACTCTAGAAAAACAAACCGCCGCTCTAAAATGGTGCTTGCATGTTCAACTAACTGCTCTGTTAGAATATGCAGCATAACAAGGTTTTTATTTTGCTCTCGTTGCATTTGCTTTAATAAATGATTACGCTGCTTTAGTATTTTTTGGAACTGTCCGAGGTGATAAATATAGCGTGGTTGTATTTGACCAAGTTCCATATCGATAAATCTTCTCCGGATCTGCGGTGGACCCTTTACTAATGTCAAATCCTCAGGGGCAAACATGACAACATTTAATACACCAATATAATCACTTAATTTTCGCTGTTCTAAATGATTTAACCTAGCTTTTTTTCCTTTGTTAGATATTACTATTTCAAGCGGTATAGAGGTTGCACGCTTTTTAATCCTACCTTCTATTTTAGCATAATCCTCATCCCAGCGGATTAATTCTTTTTCCTTGGAGGTTCGATGTGACTTTGTAAACGCTAGTAAATAGATTGCTTCCATGAGGTTTGTTTTTCCTTGCGCATTCTCTCCAATGATGACATTTACTTTATCATCAAACGGAATATCTAGTTTTTGGTAGTTACGATAATTCGTTAATTTTAATTCTTCAATATGCATTTTTTATTCCTCATTTAGGAATTAATCCTTTTTGGTTACCAAGAAAGAGCCAGCTCCTTCAATTTCAACAATATCTCCTGGGTACAGCTTTCTTCCGCGTCGTTGCTCTAATTCACCGTTCACTAACGCACCTTGCTCTTGTAAAAATGCCTTTACCATTCCACCAGATTCCAAAATATTAGCTAGCTTTAAAAATTGACCTAATGGAATATAGTCCGTACTTATTTCGATTGATGTATGCAATGTTATCACCATTTTTCCATCGTTTATTTTAAATAATTCCATATAACCATTTTACTAAAGTTTTTGCTTAAAGGGAAGGTATGACCCTCGAAATACACTTAAAACGTTTCTATGTGTCTAAAAATGCGTTTTATAGGTATAAAAAAAGACTTTTATTACTTAGACAGCAGATAAAAGTCTTTTTTAAAATTAGATTTTAATATGTTCTTACTGGAAGAATTAATTGTAGCATCGCTGGATTGTCCACAGGGCGGATAACGAATGGACGCATAGCACCTGTAAAGTCAATTTTTACTTCATCCACTTCCATTACCTTTAGTGCATCTAGCATATACTTTGAACTAAAGGATATTTTTAATTCTTCTCCTTCAATAGATTGAACCGATAATTCCTCCGATACATGGCCAATTTCAGGAGAATTACTAGTTATTTCTAATATATTTCCATCCTTTGTGGTTAATTTCACAACGTTATTACGTTCTTCTCTTGCAAGTAGGGAAGCACGATCAATACTACTAATTAAATCTCTTGTTTTTACATGAAGTACTGTTTTACTTTGTTCTGGTATTAATCTTGACGTTTCAGGATAGTTACCATCCAAAATACGGGATAAGAAATTTAAGTGCTTTGTACGGAATAAAATTTGATTATTGGTAACACTAATTTCAACTGTTTCTTCCGTATCATCAAGAATTTTATTTAATTCATTTAAGCTTTTTCCAGGAACAACTATGCTCGAAAATTGAACACTAGATGAGCTTACTGGAACTTCCCTAGAAGCTAGTCGGTGACTATCTGTCGCGGTGAATGTTAATTTACTTTCAGATAAAGATAGATTAACCCCAGTCAAGATTGGTCTAGTTTCCATGGAAGAGACAGCAAATACAGTTTGTTTAATTAAGCTTTTCAGAATATCAGTAGGGATCTCAAAGCTATCATCGGTTTGTAATTTCGGTAGCTGTGGATATTCTTCTGCATCCTGTCCATTTAAACTAAATTCTGCTTTTCCAGAACGAATGGTCACTTTTAAATTCTCATCTGCAGTAATCTCAACATGTTGCTCAGGTAGCTTACGTACAATATCAGGAAAATATTTCGCTTGCAGTACAATACTACCTTCCTCAATATCCTCTACATTTACGATTCCATCTTCTTCTGCTGGAATATACGATTCGATGGAAATATCAGAATCACTACCTGTTAACGTAATACCGTGTTGTCTTGCTTCTATTTTCATACCAGTTAATATCGGAATAGCTGTTCTTGATGAGATTGCTTTCATGACATCTTGGACACTATCGATTAATAAATCACGTTGAATAGTAAATTTCATTGAAAAAATCCTCCCAAAGGATGTTCTATTTATTTATTATTTTTTATAAAAAATATAGTAATAATAGTAATAGGGCCTGTGAATATGTGGATAACCCCCTTCAGAGTAAATGGAGCCTAGTTATCCACATGTGAATAAAGTGTTTATAAAGGTGTATTCGTTATCCACATTGTTAACATACAGTTATTAGGATAGCGATTTTAATTGTTGCTTAAGTTCATCTATTTCTTTTGCTAAAATGGTATCATTTTCTACCATCTTGGTGATTTTTTCATGCGCATGGATAACGGTTGTGTGATCTCTTCCACCAAATTCTTCCCCAATCTTTGGTAACGATAAATCTGTTAATTCTCGAGATAAGTACATTGCAATCTGGCGTGGAAATGCTATCGACTTTGTGCGTTTCTTTGCAAAAAAGTCTTCTGTCTTCACATTATATTTCTCACCAACAACTTCAATAATTGCAGGAATAGTAATGATTTTAGGTCTGCTATTCGGAATAATATCCTTCAAAGCATCAGCTGCTAATCCAGCATCAATATCTTGATTTACTAGTGAAGAATATGCAACGACGCGGATTAAAGCGCCCTCTAGTTCACGAATATTGGTATCGATTTGATTGGCAATGTAATGCATAACTTCTATTGGTATATCTAGTCCTTCTGCTTTTGCTTTTTTCGTTAGAATCGCAATTCTAGTTTCTAAGTCGGGAGGGGTTATATCTGTTATTAGTCCCCACTCGAAGCGGGAACGTAGACGATCCTCCAATGTTGGTATTTCTTTAGGTGGTCGATCACTAGAAATGATAATTTGTTTATTTTCTTCGTGTAAGGCATTAAAGGTATGGAAAAATTCCTCCTGGGTAGATTCCTTACCAGCAATAAACTGAATATCATCTATTAGTAAAACATCAACATTTCGATATTTATTTCGGAAATTAATTGCCTTATTATCCATAATGGCATTAATGAATTCATTCGTGAATTTTTCAGAAGATAGATAAACCACATTTGCATTTTTATTATGCTCTAATACATAATGGCCAATTGCATGCATTAAGTGAGTTTTGCCTAACCCAACTCCTCCATAGATGAATAGGGGGTTATAGGCTTTTGCCGGTGCTTCAGCTACTGCCAGTGATGCAGCATGGGCGAAACGATTGCCTGATCCAATAACGAATGTATCAAATGTATATTTAGGGTTTAACATCGTTTTTCCATCATGAGCTTCATTGTCCTGATGAATTGGTTTTGGTTGAGGCTTTATTTCTTCCTCTATAGCGGTATCTTGAACAATAAGCTTTATTACTAATTTTGCACCAGTCACCTCTAATAAGATGTTGGAAATTAATTGGGAATACTGTTCTTCTAACCAATCTCTAGCAAATTCATTTGGGGCAGAGACGGTTAATGTACTGCCTTCTAATGATTCTGCTTTTGTATCCTTTAACCATGTATCAAAGCTTGGTTTACTAATTTTTTCTTCTATTTTTTCTAAAGCTGCCTTCCATAGGTCATGAATATTTTCCAAATCATTCCCCCCTTTCAATGAACGATAATAGATTTTCCATTTTTAGAATAAAAAACCTCTCTCTATCTTTTTATTGCATATTTTTCGTGTGCATGCATAAAGATGAAAAGGTAAGGATTCTATTATATTTAATGTAACTACGCAAAAATAGTTAACAATGAATGTGGATAATAAAAGCTATGAAATTAAAACATTTAATAGAGTTATTCGCAGATTAAAGAAAACTGTGGATAAGGTTACAGACAGTACTGTGAATAAATGTCCACAGGATATCCACAAATTGTGAATAAGTATAATAGGGAATTTGGTTATTGACATGTTAAAACACATTAATGATAACAAAAAAAAGCAGACTCTGCAATGACTTTTCGACACTTATCCACATATTCCACCTATTGTAGACAAAAATTATTCACACCACTATATTTTGTGCTTAACCTGTCGACAAATGCTGTGGATAATCAAAAATCTTGAAAAAGGTATGAACATAGCGTGTGGATAAACGAGGGTCGAATTGGAAGTTGACGATAGTCCATTTTTTCTGTATAATTACAAAGACTGTCTAAGGTTTAGATTGTTTTGGAGAAATTAGATCCCTCGGGGAGGTGCAGTATAAATGAAAAGAACGTTTCAACCAAATAACCGTAAACGTAAAAAAGTACATGGCTTTCGTGCGCGTATGAGTACTAAAAATGGTCGTAAAGTTTTAGCTCGTCGTCGTCGTAAAGGAAGAAAAGTATTGTCTGCATAGGCCACTGAAAATGTCAGTGGTCTTTTTTCGCAGTTAAAATCGAAGAATCAGGTTATAAATAGAATAATACGAAAAGCAGTGGTACAGAATGGTAAAAGGTCCTGCTGCTTTTTTATTACATAGGATGACATTTGCAACTTAGCATTAGGTGATGAACATGAAAAAGGAATTTCGAGTGAAGGATAATAGAGATTTTCAAGTAATTTTTAAAAAGGGTAAGTCTTTTGCCAATCGACAACTAGTTCTTTATTATATGAAGAAGCCTGATCAGGAACATTTTAGAATTGGTTTATCCGTTGGGAAAAAAATAGGAAATGCAGTAACAAGAAATCGAATTAAACGATATTTACGACAGGCATTTCATGAGTTGGAGTCCGATATTTTAGCAAACTATGATTTTGTCATTATTGCCCGACAACCAACAAAAAACATGCAATTTTTTGAAGTGAAAAAGAGCCTAATGCATTTATTGTCGAAGGAAAAGCTATTAAAAAAATAAAGTAACTATAGATTTAAATAGAATCTATTTATGCTTTATTGTAAAATATGTGATACATAGTATTTTTATCGAATTGAAAGCGATTTTTTTGTTTTAGACTAGTTAGGAGGAGCAGAATTTGCGTAAGAAGTTATTAATGATAGCGATGTTAATTGGTTTAATAGTATTCCTATCTGGGTGTAGCCAGATTAATGAACCAATTACTCCGGAAAGTGAAGGAATTTGGAATTCATATTTTGTCTATCCATTATCATGGTTGATACAGTATTTTGCTAATTTATTTAATGAGAATTATGGACTAGCGATTATCCTAGTAACGGTAATTATCCGTACAGCATTACTTCCATTAAATATAAAGCAATTAAAGAGTACAAAAGCAATGCAGGATATCCAACCGGAATTAAAAGAGCTACAGCAAAAATATAGCTCAAAGGATGCGAATACACAGCAGAAATTACAGCAAGAAACAATGGCGTTATTCCAAAAGCATGGGGTAAATCCGTTGGCAGGATGTTTACCAATCTTTGTGCAAATGCCAATTCTACTTGCAATTTATCACGCAATCATGCGTACAGAGGAAATTGGCCACCATACATTTTTATGGTTCCCATTAGATGAGAAGGATTTAATTCTTCCATTTATAGCTGGTATAACAACATTTTTACAGCAAAAGTTAATGATGGCAGGAAGCGCTGGGGCTAATAATCCACAAATGACGGTAATGCTTTATATGATGCCGATCATGATTACAGTATTTGCGTTTATGTTCCCATCAGCTCTAGCACTTTATTGGATTATCGGTAATCTATTTATGATTGCACAAACCATTTTCATTCGTAAGCCTATGATGAGGGATACGAATACTGGGGGAGACAAAAAGTGAGAGAAATAACTGCTACCGGGCAAACAGTTGATGAAGCGGTCCAATCAGCTTTAGAGCAGTTAAATACAACAAGGGACCAAGTTGATATTACGATTATTGATGAAGGTAAAAAAGGAATTCTTGGTGTATTTGGAGCAAAACGCGCGATTGTAAAAGTGGTGCTTGCGAAGAATCCAATTCAAGAGGCAGAGAAATTTATCCTTGATGTTGTAAGTAAAATGGGTGTTGATTCTGAAATATCAACCTCAATAGATGGGAATCATGTAACATTTGATTTACGTGGTGAAAAAATTGCTCTCTTAATTGGCAAACGTGGACAGACCTTGAATGCACTGCAATATTTAGTTCATCTGGTCGTGAATAAAGAAGGAAATCAATACTATACAGTTACTTTAGATGCAGAAGGCTATCGTGAGCGACGTAAAGAGACCTTGGAAGTACTCGCAGTACGGATGGCTGATAAAGCGAAGAACATTAACAAAAAGGTCGCATTAGAACCAATGCCTGCATTTGAACGTAAAATTATTCACAGTAAGCTTCAAGAATTGGATGATATATCTACTTATTCTGATGGAGTAGAGCCACATCGACATATTGTTATTAAGCCTTCATAAAATGATGGAAAAAAACCTCTGGAGAACCAGGGGTTTTTTTGTATGGTTTTACGCATCGGTTCCATACTAATAAGAAGTGTAATGTCTTAATTGATATAACATAATGGTTACGAAAGGAAGATAAAATGTCTAAGGATAAAAAGGATCTACAACAATCAAATGAGGTTGCTGAGAAGTATTTTGATGCTTCTGGCTATCAAAGCAGTAATCAAACGGAAAAAGGCTTAGCCATTACCCATGAGCAGGCAACCGATGCGTATACAGAAGGAACTGTTGATGGGAAAATAGATATGTTAGATGAACAAGGTGAATTAAAGGAATATAGAGGTAAGGATTTGGAGTAAGTTAAATATATAGCTCAATACGTAGGAAGAAGAAGAGTCTTAACTAATTTAGGACTCTTTTTTTTGTGCATAACTAACTATTTTTCCTTTAGTAAACTTATCCACATGTTAATAAGTGCCCACATGAAAAATATAAATATTATTTGTGGATAAGTTTATTTTTGATTAGGAATGTGTTATTCTATTAAGTTAGTGACGTAAAAATATGTTGCTACTAAGAATTAGTAATAAATGTATGTTAAATAGATAAAAAAGTAGTGGAGGTGAAGAAAATGTTTGAGACTGATACAATTGCTGCAATTTCTACGCCAATAGGTGAAGGAGCGATTTCGATTGTTCGATTGAGCGGCTCCGAGGCTGTAGATATAATAACCAAAATCTTTCAAGGTAAAGATTTAAAAGAAGTGGAATCCCATACGATTCATTATGGGAAGATTATCGATCCGGAAACAAATGAAGTAGCTGAAGAAGTGATGGTTACAATCATGCGTGCGCCAAAAACATTTACTCGAGAAGATGTAGTGGAAATCAATTGTCATGGTGGACTTGTTTCCGTAAATCGTGTGTTGGAAATAGCTTTACATGAAGGTGCTCGATTGGCAGAGCCAGGTGAATTTACGAAACGTGCTTTCTTAAATGGCAGAATCGACTTATCACAGGCAGAGGCCGTCATGGATTTGATTCGTGCAAAAACAGATAAGGCAATGAATATCGCGTTAAAACAGATGGATGGACGCCTGTCCTCTCTAATTAAAAAGTATCGTCAGTCATTACTTGAGACGGTTGCTCATGTAGAAGTAAATATTGACTATCCAGAATATGATGATGTGGAAGAAATGTCACATGAGATGATGCGGAAAAAGACAAGAGAGGTCCATGCAGAAATCGAGGAGTTATTAAGTGTGGCAAAACAAGGGAAGATTTTAAGAGAAGGAATTGCAACGGCAATTATCGGCCGACCAAACGTTGGAAAGTCCTCCCTTTTAAATGCCTTAGTCCAAGAGAATAAAGCAATTGTTACGGACATTCCTGGTACAACACGAGATATTATTGAGGAATATGTTAATGTACGTGGTATCCCTTTACGATTGGTGGATACTGCGGGAATTCGGGAAACGGAAGATATTGTTGAACGTATTGGTGTTGAAAGATCTAGACAAGCATTAAAAGAAGCGGATTTAATTTTGTTTGTCTTAAATAATAATGAAAAGTTAACGGAAGAGGATATTCGATTATTTGAAGCAGTAAGAGGACTAGAATTTATTGTCATTATTAATAAAACAGATTTAGAACAGAAATTAGATATGGAACAGGTACTGGAATTAGTAGGGGATAAGAAAATTGTCTCGACCTCCCTATTAAATGAAGAGGGTATTAATGAATTAGAGGCAGCTATTGCCGACTCCTTCTTCTCTGGTGATATAGATTCTGGCGACCTAACGTATGTTTCAAACGTTCGACATATTCAACTTCTTAAGCAGGCGAAGAAAGCCTTAGAAGACGCCATGGATTCCTTGGAGATGGGAATGCCACTTGATATTGTTCAAATTGATGTTACTAGAACGTGGGAATTTCTAGGAGAGATTATTGGTGATACTGCTAGTGATAGTTTAATTGACCAGTTATTCTCGCAATTTTGTTTAGGGAAATAATAATAAGGAAAGGAAGTAAAGTTATGGTATATGATGCAGGGCATTACGATACGATTGTCATTGGTGCTGGTCATGCAGGTGTAGAGGCAGGTCTTGCTGCTGCAAGAATGGGTGCTAAAACACTAATGCTGACCCTAAACCTAGATATGATCGCATTTATGCCATGTAATCCATCTATTGGTGGTCCTGCAAAAGGGATCGTTGTCCGAGAAATTGACGCCCTAGGTGGAGAAATGGCAAAAACAATTGATAAAGCCTATATTCAAATGCGTATGCTAAACACAGGTAAAGGCCCTGCTGTTCAAGCACTCCGGGCCCAAGCTGACAAACCGGTTTATATAAAGGAAATGAAACAGATCTTGGAGAGTCAAGATAATCTTACGCTTCGTCAAGGAATGGTAGATCGTCTTATTATTGAAGATGGTATATGTAAAGGTGTTATTACGGAAACTGGAGCAGCATACCACTCAGAAACAGTGATTATTACAACAGGGACCTTTATGCGCGGTAAAGTGCTTATGGGAGACTTGGAATATGAAAGTGGACCAAACAACCAACGACCATCCATTAAGCTTTCTGAAAACCTAGAAGAGCTAGGAATTGAGCTCGTTCGTTTTAAAACTGGGACACCACCACGTGTTAATAGTAAAACAATTGATTATTCCAAGACGGAAATTCAACCGGGTGATGATAAGCCACAAGGCTTCTCCTATGAAACAACGGAATATATTTTGGACCAAATTCCTTGTTGGTTAACGTATACAAATGAATTTACTCACCAAATTATTAACGATAATTTAGGACTTTCTGCTATGTATTCTGGTGCAAAGCGTGGAACAGGTCCACGTTATTGTCCATCTATTGAGGATAAGATTGTTCGTTTCCATGATAAACCTCGTCATCAAATATTCTTGGAGCCAGAAGGTAGAGATACAGAAGAAGTTTATGTTCAAGGTTTATCCACTTCTTTACCAGAGTCCGTACAACATGAAATTATTCATTCTGTACCAGGGTTAGAAAATGCTGAAATGATGCGCCCAGGATATGCAATTGAGTATGATGCAATTGTACCGACACAACTTTGGCCAACACTTGAGCTTAAACAAATCCCAGGATTATTTACTGCTGGTCAAATTAATGGTACATCAGGCTATGAGGAAGCAGCAGCACAAGGGATTATGGCAGGTATTAACGCAGCGGCTAAAGTACTAGGGAAAGACCCGGTTATTTTAGATCGTTCACAAGCCTATATTGGTGTATTAATTGACGATTTAGTTACGAAGGGAACAAAAGAACCTTATCGCTTATTAACTTCACGTGCAGAATATCGTTTATTATTACGCCATGATAATGCAGATCTTCGTTTAACCGAAATTGGCTATCAATTAGGGTTAATTTCAGAAGAACGTTATCAACAATTTGAAACGAAGAAACAAATGGTTCAAGATGAGAAGGATCGTTTACGTACGATTACAATCAAACCAACTCCAGATGTTCAAGAAATGCTAAATAAGGCAAATGCTACACCATTAAAAGAAGCGATTAAAGCATATGACTTATTAAAGCGACCAGAATTAACGTATGAATTAATCTCTGAAGTAATTGACTCAGCTGAAGCTTTACCAGTAGACGTTAAGGAGCAAGTCGAGATTCAAATTAAGTATGAGGGCTATATTAAAAAAGCAAATGAACAGGTTGATCGTATGAAAAAAATGGAGGACAAAAAAATCCCAGATGATATTGATTACGATGCTATCGGTGGTATTGCAACAGAGGCAAAGGAAAAGCTTAAAACAGTAAGACCGCTATCTGTTGGGCAGGCTTCTAGAATATCTGGCGTTAATCCTGCAGATATCTCTATATTGCTTGTTTATATTGAACACGGTAAAATTGCTAAAATAGCAAACTAAAGAGGGGGAAGCCCCTCTTAGTACATAAATGAATAAGGGAGTTTTGTAATGAATGCCATTCAATTTGCAGATGAACTTGAGAAACAAGGTATCATGTTATCTGAGCGGCAAATAGAACAATTTCGTATCTACTTCAAAACATTAGTAGAATGGAATGAAAAAATTAATTTAACTGCTTTAACAGACGAAGAGGATGTATATTTAAAGCATTTTTATGATTCTATTTCGGCAGCCTTTTATCATGACTTTACTAAGGAACAGCGCATTTGTGATGTGGGTGCTGGAGCAGGGTTTCCTAGTTTACCAATCAAAATTTGCTTCCCTCATATTAACGTAACGATTGTTGACTCACTTCAAAAACGAATTGGTTTCTTAAATCATCTAGCAACACAACTCGAATTAAATGATGTCGCTTTTTATCATGACCGTGCAGAAACCTTTGGTAAAAATGCTACGTTCCGCGAGTCCTATGACACCGTTATGGCTAGAGCTGTTGCTAGAATGTCAGTACTTAGTGAGTTATGCCTCCCACTAGTTAAAAAGAATGGCACGTTCATTGCTATGAAGGGCTCACAGGCAAAAGAAGAGGTAGATGAAGCTAAATCAGCTATTGAGGTATTAGGAGGAAAAGTATCATCCTTCCATACCTTTAGTTTACCAGAGGAAAATAGTGAGCGTTCTATTATTTTGATTGCAAAAAACAGGCAAACACCGAAGAAATACCCGCGAAAACCTGGAACACCAAATAAAGAGCCGATTCAATAAGAAGCTTATACAGGAAAAGTGATGCTTTTCCTGTTTTTTTACTGATTGAGGACTAGTAATTGTTAGTCAATTTATCAGAAACCCCTCGAATAGATTGACAATAATTCTATTGAAAAGCTTATCTATGTCTTGATGATTATGATAGAATAGGCGTAGAGATAATTCTGTGGTAAACTATAATAGAACTCATTTGTACTTGTTTTTAAGAAATGTTTCACGTGAAACATTTTACTAGATACGAAGGTTAGTAGAGAAAAATATTATGAAATCTATCTATTTTTATAAAGGTGGTGTCTGATGGTGGTAAGTCCATTTAACCGTATTTTCGGAATTGGAGAAAAAGAAAACAACGAAATCGTTGAGGAAGAATCCTATCACCCAGATGAAGTTATACAGCTTCCGGTTCATCAAATCGAGCCAAATAGGTATCAGCCAAGATCTATTTTCAATGAAGAGAAAATTGCTGAGCTTGCAAAGACAATTAATACCCACGGCATTATTCAACCAATAGTTGTTCGTAAAATTGACAAGGATAGATATGAAATCATAGCTGGAGAGCGGCGTTGGCGTGCTGTACAATCTCTCGGCTGGGAGAATGTATCCGCAATTATTCGTGATATGAACGAAACTCAAACAGCATCGGTAGCCTTAATTGAGAACCTTCAGCGAGAGGAATTAACAGTGATTGAAGAAGCTGTAGCTTATGCGAAGCTATTGGAGCTACAGAACCTAACCCAAGAGGCTCTAGCACAACGCTTAGGGAAAAACCAGTCAACGATAGCGAATAAGCTTCGTCTGCTGAAGCTTCCAGAACAAGTCCAGCAAGCATTATTGAGTAAACAAATCACGGAGAGGCATGCACGGGCATTGATTAAGGTGAAGGATGAGGCTGTCCAATTAAAACTTCTTCAAGACATCATCGAATATGAACTAAATGTGAAACAGACAGAAGAACGCATAGAGAACCTTAATACCGCTAAAGAAAAACCAAAACGTAAAAAACCGAAGCTAAAAGGAATTAATAAAGATATTCGAATAGCGATGAATACTATTAGACAATCTTTAACTATGGTGTCTGATACTGGTATAGACATACAATCAGATGAGCAGGATTTAGAGGATTATTACCAAATTACTATTAAAATTCCGAAAAAGAAATAAATGAGGCTGGGACAAAACCCCAGTAAATAAAAAAAGAGTGGTACTTACCTAAACAGGTGAATACCACTCTTTTTATGCACACAAAAAGGACACCTTT